>NZ_JBSHBW010000003.1:0-387114 GCF_053612185.1 Streptomyces sp. NPDC054757 | reverse complement strand
GCCCGGAGCCATGACCCGGACAGGAAGGGGTCCGGCTGCCCGCCCCTACAGCACCGGCAGGTTCTTCCGCAGCTCAAAAGCGGTGACCTCGCTGCGGTACTCCTCCCACTCCTGCTTCTTGTTCCGGAGGAAGAAGTCGAAGACATGCTCGCCGAGCGTCTCCGCGACCAGTTCGCTGCGCTCCATCAGCTCGATCGCCTCGCCCAGGTTCTGCGGCAGCGGCTCGATGCCCATCGCGCGGCGCTCCGAGTCGGAGAGCGCCCACACGTCGTCGTCCGCGCCTGCCGGGAGTTCGTAGCTCTCCTCGATGCCCTTGAGGCCGGCCGCGAGGAGGAGCGCGTACGTCAGGTACGGGTTGGCCCCGGAGTCGATGGAGCGGACCTCCACCCGGGCCGAGCCGGTCTTGCCTGGCTTGTACATGGGGACGCGGATCAGCGCCGAGCGGTTGTTGTGGCCCCAGCAGATGTACGAGGGTGCCTCGCCGCCCGCGCCCGCGCTGCGGGCAGAGCCGCCCCAGATGCGCTTGTAGGAGTTGACCCACTGGTTGGTGACCGCGCAGACCTCGGCGGCGTGTGTCAGCAGGCCCGCGATGAAGGAGCGGCCCACCTTGGAGAGCTGGTACTCGGAGCCGGACTCGTAGAAGGCGTTGCGGTCACCCTCGAAGAGGGAGAGGTGGGTGTGCATGCCCGAGCCGGGGTACTCGCTGAACGGCTTCGGCATGAAGGTGGCCTGTACGCCCTGCTCAAGGGCGACCTGCTTCATGACCAGCCGGAAGGTCATGATGTTGTCGGCGGTCGACAGCGCGTCCGCGTACCGCAGATCGATCTCCTGCTGACCCGGCGCGCCCTCGTGGTGGCTGAACTCGACCGAGATGCCCATGGATTCGAGCATGGTGATCGCCTGCCGGCGGAAATCCATGCCGACGTTCTGCGGAGTGTGGTCGAAGTAGCCGGAGTTGTCGGCGGGGGTGGGGCGGGTGCCGTCGAGCGGCTTGTCCTTGAGGAGGTAGAACTCGATCTCCGGATGGGTGTAGAAGGTGAAACCCAGGTCGGAGGTCTTGGCCAGGATCCGCTTCAGTACATAGCGGGGGTCGGCGAAGGACGGTGAGCCGTCCGGCATCAGGATGTCGCAGAACATCCGGGCGGTGCCGGGGGCCTCCGCACGCCAGGGCAGGATCTGGAAGGTGCTGGGGTCCGGCTTGGCGATCATGTCGGACTCGTAGACCCGCGCGAAGCCCTCGATGGCCGACCCGTCGAAACCGATGCCCTCGTCGAACGCCTGCTCAAGCTCGGCGGGCGCCACGGCGACCGACTTCAGGAACCCGAGGACGTCGGTGAACCACAGGCGCACAAAGCGGATGTCGCGCTCCTCCAGCGTACGGAGCACGAATTCCTGCTGCTTATCCATACCGTTCCTACCTATCCTCGCCGGTCAGCCACCTGCTCCCACGCCTCCGGAGTCCCCGGGGCTCATGAGCATCCCACCACACGATTTCCAGCTTGTTGCGAACCCTCGTCCGAACATCTCACCCCGCTCGGGTGTCCCGCAGCCTCCATTGTGGGTCACGTGGAGGCCGTGAACGAGTCAGGGTCTCCGGCCTTCCCCGCGGCCGCGGTGAGGGCCGTGGGGACGGCGAACACCCGGGTACGTTGTCGGCGTTGTACGGGTCACCGCTCGGCGTCGTACAGGTCACCGCTCGACGTCGTGCAGGTCACCGCTCGACGTCGTGCAGGTCACCGCTCGGCGTCGTACAGGTCACCGCTCGGCGCCGTACGGGTCACCAGCGGACCAGCGCGCCAAGGAGCGAAGCCCCCGCCGCGAGCCAGGCGACGTAGTCGCCGACGTGCCCCGAGTGGAGCCGGCGCAGCGGCTGCAACAACCGGTCGGGCCCCCCGGCCCGGTCCGGCCGGCGCACGGCAACGGTGGCGAGGGCCGCGGCGAGCGCCGTGGACAGCACTCCCAGGAGCACTCCGGCGGCCGACCACTGCGGCGGGTGCTCCGCCCTCCCCGGCACGGCCTCGTCCAGCGCATGGCCGGCGGCTGCCGCGATGTCCGGCACCAGACCTACGGCCAGCGCCGCGGCGAGCAGCACCGCCGGTACGACGAGCATGGTGTCGGGGACACGGGACAGCGGCCGTCCGCCGGTCTCCGGCTCCTCGTGCTCCCCGCTCGTCTCGTACGCTCCGCCGTGCTGCTCGCCGGGGCGCCGCCCGAACCCGCCGAAGACCCGCGCGGCGACCCGCAGCACCGCTCCCCCGGTGAGCGCCGACACCGCGACGCAGAGCACCGTGAGGGGTGCGCCGGCCGACTCCTCGATGACCGCCTTGCCGAGCGCCGTACCGAAGGGCGGCAACCCGGCGAGTGCAAGACCGCCGACCGTGAACAGCGCCCCGACGAACGGGAGTCCGCGCGCCCGGCCGTGCAGTTCGTGCTCGTCGATCGAGCCGTAGCGGTCGAGGAGGATACCGGCGCAGGCGAAGAGCGCCGCCTTCACGCCCGCGTGCCCGAGTACGTACAGCGCGACGCCCGACGAGGCCTGCGGGGTGAGCAGTCCGATGCCGACGAGGAAAAGGCCGGTGTGCGCGACGGTCGAGAAGGCCAGCAGGCGTTTGAGGTGGCGCTGGTACCAGCACATGACGGCCCCGACCAGTGCGGTCAGCACACCGAGGGTCACCAGGGCCCGTTCCGCGTCGTGCGCCGGGACCCCGCCGGGACCGGCGAACACGGTCCAGTAGACCCGCCCCGTGCCGTAGACACCCAGCTCGACCATGACCCCGGAGAGCAGCATGCAGACGGGGGTGGGGGCGACCGCGTGCGCGTCGGGGAGCCAGAAGTGGAAGGGGACGGCCGCCGCCTTGACCAGCAGCCCGGTGAGGACCAGGACGAAGGCGGTGAGGACCAGGGCGTCCGGCCGGCCCTGCTCGTCGAGGCGCCGTCCGATGGCCCGCATGCCCAGTTCGCCGGTGCGGGCGTAGAGCAGCACGATCCCGGTGAGGGTGGCGTACGCGCCGAGCGAGTTGACGACGCCGAAGGTGAGCGCGCCCTGGACCGCCTTCGCCTCCTCGACCCGGTAGCCGGTGAGCGCGTAGGCGACCACGCTCATCAGCTCGAAGAAGACGAAGGCGTTGAAGAGGTCTCCGGTGAGGACGAAACCGCACATACCGGCCTGGAAGAGCAGCACGAGCGCGGGGAACGCCCCGGCGTGCCGCAACGGCGGCTCGTCGAAGTACCGCCAGGAGTAGGCGAGTACGGCGACGACGAGCAGCGAGGTCAGCGTGGCGAGCCCCAGCGCGAGCGGGTCGCCGGTCAGGACGATGCCGACGCTCCGCCCGTGCTCGGGGGTCCAGCCGCCGACCCATTCGGCCGCGTGGTCCGAGCCGCCCGCGAGCAGCACGGCGGCGAGCGCGGCGGTGCCGGCGGCGAAGACGGCGCCGACCACCTCGGCGGCGGACCTGGGCAGTCTGCGTCCGGCGGCGACCAGGACGACGGCGCCGGTGAGCGGCAGCGCCACGATCAGCGGAAGCAGCTGGTTCAGCTGCCCGGACCCGGTCATCCGCGCAGCTCGGAGAGTTCGTCGGGGTCGACCGTCGAGTGCCGTTTGTCGATCTGTACGACGAGGGCGAGCAGCAGTGCGGTGAGGGTCGCGCCGACCACCACATCGGTGAGGGCGAGCGCCTGTACGACGGGGTCCACCAGGGGCCGTGCGCCCGGCTTCAGGTCGGAGAAGACCGGGGCGGTCCCGCCGTCGCGGTAGCCGACGGAGAGCAGCAGGACATAGGTGGAGGACTGGCAGACGGCGAGGCATCCGACGGCGTGGATGAGGTTACGGCTGGTGGCGAGGCCGTAGACCCCGATGAGGAAGATCCACCCGGCGGTCGCGTACGGCAGTACGGACATCATTCCCGCTCCCTGTCTGTCTCCGTCTTCCCCGTCTCCGTCTGTCCCGTCTCCGTCTGTCCCGTCCTGCTCTCCGTCTGTCCCGTCTCCGTCTGCCCCGTCTCTGTCTGCCCCGTCCTGCTTTCCGTCTCCTCGATCTCCAGCGCCTGGTCGAGGAAGCCGGCCAGGAGGACGACCACCGCGCAGGCGACCTCCACCCCGATGGCCGCGTTGAGCAGCGGCACGGTCCCGCCCGACGCGAGGGTGTTGAAGGTGCCGTAAGGGAGGAAGTTGGCGAGGAAGGACGTCCCGCAGAGCAGCCCCGCGAGCCCCAGGACCAGATAGGCGCCCTCCCCCGCCGCGTCCCCGATGTGGTAGACGCCGATGGGCCGGATCCGCTCCAGCGCCCGGTAGTCGACCGCGATGTAGAGCAGATGCAGCGCGGTGGCCATGACGACACCGCCCTGGAATCCGCCGCCGGGGCTGAGCTGGCCGTGCGCGACCACATACATCCCCGCGAGCAGCGTGACCGGCAGCGCCACCAGCGCGTAGCGGCGCACGGACGGCAGGACGGGTGCGGGCTCGGGACGGTACTGCCGCTCACCCCGGGTCTGGCGCAGCAGCACGACCGTGCCGAGGACCGCGCCGAAGAGGATGCTCTCCTCGCCCAGGGTGTCGAAGGCCCGCTGGTCGAAGTTGACGGATGAGATGACGTTGGCGGTGTGCCGGCCCAGCGCGGCCCGTACCGCGCGCTCACCGTACGGATGGATGTCGCCGCCGAAACGGGGGAGCAGCCGGTAGGCCCCGGCGAGCATGGCGGCGATTCCGGCCAGGCCGACGACCAGTACCCACAGGCGCATCCGCCGGCTCATCCGCTCCGCCTCTTTTGCTCGGCACCGCGCCTGCGGCGGACCTTGCGTACGCAGAGGAGCACCAGCAGCGGGGTGAGCGCCGAGCCCACCGCGAGCTGCGAGAGCGCCACGTCGGGGGCCTGGAGGACGGTGAAGAGCACGGCCAGGGAGAGGCCGAGGAGCGAGAGGACCAGCGCCTGCCGGGCGGGGTCGCGGACCAGGACGGCAGCGGTGGCGGCGCCCGCGACCAGCAGCAGGGCGATGGCGGTCAGGGCTTCAGTCATGGGCCGCCTCCGGGACCGGGTCGTCGAGCGCCCGGGACGCGACGATGTTGCCCGCGATCAGCAGGGCGCCGATGACGAGCAGCTTGACCGTCGCGCGGCTCGCTCCGGTGACCACACACAGCGGCAGCACGACCAGCACCGTGGCGGCGACGGCCGGCCAGGTGGTCCTGGAGCTGCGCGGCGGGTCGTCCGCCAGGTCGTCGGCGAGCAGCCGGGCGTACACCAGGGTGCCGACCGGGCCGAGTACGGCCAGCACGAGGGCGAGATCGGTGTACGCGGAGGGGCGGCGGAACCCCTGGGCGAGCAGCAGCAGGGCGAGGCAGACGAGCAGGGTGGCCTGGTTCTGGGCGACGACCCGGCGCCGCAGCGGTCCGGTGGCCACCCCCCAGAGCGTCGGTGCCACTCCGCACACCAGCACCGCGGCGGCGGCGAACAGCCAGCCGTTCACCGCCGGCTCACCGCCGTACGTGCCGCGCGGGCCGCGACGGCGGCGGGCAGCGCCAGGGCCGCTCCGACCACCGTCTCCAGTACATCCACGGTGCTGATGAGAACCAGCCACAACGCCGTCAGGAGCACCCACCAGAGCAGCACTTCCGCGGCGATCGCATACTTGTGCACCCTTCGTCCACCTCCGTGTGCCGGTGCCCCCGGCCACAGTGCCGCACTCCGGCTGTCCGGCCCCTGTGCCATGCCGTGTGCCCCGCCACTACGATCTGAGCCCCCGGACCGTCCGTATCCGACCAGGACTTGAGGACTCATCGATGGCTTCGACTCAGGGCTCGAAGAACGATCGCAGGACCCGTATAGAGGAGATGCGCCGCTCCGAGAGGTCGCGTGAGCGGCGGGTCCGTATCGCCGTGATCGCGGTGGCGGCCGTCGCCTTCGCGGGGCTGATCGGCTTCGGCACCTATCTCGTCAGCGCCGACAGCGACGACGAGAGCGCCAACACCGCCTCCGGCAGCGGCGCGTCCGACAGCAAGGCGGACGGCGGTACGACGGCCGGGCCCATCAAGGGCGAGCGGGACTGGGACATCAAGAAGCTCGGCCGCACCCATGTCACCAAGAAGGTGGACTACCCGATGACGCCGCCGGTGGGCGGGGACCACAACCAGGTCTGGATGAACTGCAACGGGAACGTCTACACCAAGCCGCTCCCCGACATGAACGCCGTCCACTCCCTTGAGCACGGCTCGGTCTGGGTCACGTACACGGACAAGGCGCCGTCGGGCGATGTGAAGAAGCTCGGCGCGAAGGTGGCCAGGACCCCGTACTCGCTGATGAGCCCGTACCCCGGCCAGTCGGGCGCGATCATGCTCAGCGCCTGGGGCAAGCAGCTGACGGTGGACGGCGCCGACGACCCGAGGGTGAACCAGTTCTTCACCAAGTACGTGCAGGGCCCGCAGACCCCGGAACCGGGTGCGGCGTGCACGGGCGGGCTGGACGGCCAGTGACCAGGAGCACCCGGCTGATGGCCGTCGCCGCCGCCGTCCTCGTACTGCTCTGCGCGGCCGCCGCGACCATGGCGTTCACCACCGGGGGCGGCGGCCATGTGTCCACCGCTCGCGTCGCGGGGGTGCCCTCGGCGGGTTCGGCCGATGCCGGTTTCGCCCGTGATATGTCGGTCCACCACCAGCAGGCCGTGGAGATGTCGTTCATCGTGCGGGACCGCACCGGGAACGCCGATGTGCGCCGCCTCGCGTACGACATCGCCAACACCCAGGCCAACCAGCGCGGCATGATGACGGGCTGGCTGAATCTCTGGGGGCTGCCGGTGAGCGACGCCGACCGGCTGCCGATGGAGTGGATGGGGATGGGCCAGGAGCCGTCCACCGATGGGGCGTTGATGCCCGGTATGGCGACGACGGCGCAGCTGGACACCCTGCGGAAGCTGAGCGGCAGGAAGGCGGAGATCCGCTACCTCCAGCTGATGACGGCCCATCACAAGGGCGGGATCCACATGGCGGAAGGCTGTGTGCAGCTGTGCCGGACCGGCGCGGAGAAGAAGCTGGCGCAGGGGATGGTCGCCGCGCAGCAGTCCGAAGTGCAGCTCATGGCCGATCTGCTGAAGGAAAGGGGCGCTTCGGCAACAACGGGATCAACTGCCCGTTCATGACCGTTCCTTGAGTTCTTCTTGGTCATCGCATGCCCCTGGCATGAGCAGTTCATCGGGCAAGGTGTGGCGTACACGCGTACCTGCGACGAACCGCGACACAGGGGGTTCCATGAGATCCAGCCGCTCAAGAATGCGCGCCGGCCTGAGCGTGGCAGCGACACTGCCACTGCTCGCCGGCGCGCTGGCTCTGTCCATACCCAGCGCCAACGCCGACTCCGGTACGGGCAGCCGTCACGCGCTCCAGGGCACCAAGCCGCTGTGGGCGAAGGCCACCGCCGACCGTGGCGCGAGCGCGAATTCCGGCCAGGTGAACGCGCGCGTCTATCTGGCCGGGCGCGACGCCCAGGGCCTGTCGGCGTACGCGAAGGAGGTGTCGGACCCGCAGTCCGCCTCCTACGGCAAGTACCTGAGCGCGAAGCAGGCCAAGGCCCGCTTCGGTGCGACGCCCGAGCAGATCAAGCAGGTCAAGGCCTGGCTGAAGTCGTCGGGTCTGAAGGTCACCGGCGCGAACCAGCACTATGTCTCGGTCAGCGGTGACGTCAGCGCGGCCGAGAAGGCGTTCTCGACCCAGCTGCACAACTACCGCAAGGGCAGCAAGACCTACCGGGCCCCGACGGCCACGGCCTCCGCGCCCGCGTCCCTCCAGGGTGCGGTGCTGACGGTGGTCGGCCTCGACAACGCCCCGCACAACGTCAAGCACGACACCACGACGCTGCCCCCGCCCAGCGCGGTCTTCAAGAACGCCGGGCCGATGTCGTCGTACTACGGCCAGAAGGTCAACAAGAAGCTCCCGAACGCGTACGGCGAGAAGGCCCCCTACGCGGTCAAGGGCTACACCGGCAAGCAGTTGCGGGCCGCCTACGGCGCGGGCAACAGGACCGGCAAGGGCGTCACGGTCGCCATCACGGACGCCTACGCCTCGCCGACCATCGCCCAGGACGCGGCCAAGTACGCCAAGCGCAACGGCGACAGCGCGTACGCCAAGGGCCAGCTCTCGCAGGTGCTGCCGAGCGACTACACCGACATCGACGAGTGCGGCGCGGCCGGCTGGTACGGCGAGGAGACCCTCGACGTCCAGGCCGTGCACGCGGTGGCGCCCAAGTCGGACATCGTGTACGTCGGTGCCGCCTCCTGCGACGACAACGCGCTGCTCGACTCGCTCGGCAAGGTCGTGGACAACCACCTCGCCGACATCGTCTCCAACTCCTGGGGCGACATCGAGGCCAACCAGACGCCGGCCTCGGCGGCCGCCTACGACCAGGTCTTCCAGCTGGGCGCGGTCGAGGGCATCGGCTTCTACTTCTCCACCGGCGACAACGGCGACGAGGTCGCCAACACCGGTACGAAGCAGGTCGACACCCCCGCCAACTCCGCCTGGGTGACGGCGGTCGGCGGCACTGCCCTCGCCGTCGGCAAGGGTGACAAGTACCAGTGGGAGACCGGCTGGGGCACACTGAAGTCGAACCTGTCGGCCAACGGGAAGAACTGGGCCGCGTTCCCCGGCACCTTCAACGGCGGCGCGGGCGGCGGCACCAGCAAGACCGTGGCGCAGCCGTTCTACCAGCGCAATGTGGTGCCCGGGAAGCTCGCCAAGGCCAACGGCAAGACGGCCATGCGCACCATCCCTGACATCTCCGCGGTCGCCGACCCGAACACCGGGTTCCTGGTGGGCCAGACGCAGACCTTCCCGGACGGTTCGCAGCAGTACAGCGAGTACCGCATCGGCGGCACCTCGCTGGCGGCTCCGGTCATCGCGGGCATCCAGGCGCTGGCGCAGCAGGCGCAGCACGGGGTTCCGATCGGGTTCGCCAACCCGTCGATCTACTCCCGCTACGGCACCGCGGCGTACCACGACGTCACGGACCACCCGCTGGGCGCGGGCCGCACCCAGTCGGTCGTCCGGGTCGACTTCGCCAACAGTGTCGACGCGAGCGGCGGTCTGCTGACCTCGCTGCGGACGCTCGGCGCGGACTCGTCGCTGGTCGCCACCGTCGGCTACGACGACGTGACCGGTGTCGGCAGCCCGGGACGCACCTACCTCAGCTCCTTCGCCAGGCGCTGACCGGTAACGGCGGCACACCGCCGCGGTGACCTCGCGTCGCACGCGGCAGCCAGCTGCGCGGCCCCGCCCCCACCTGTACGACGGGTGGGGGCGGGGCCGTTTCGCAGTGACATACCGCGCACCCTCCCGACAGGACATCGCGTCAGAGAGACGATTACACTGGCGGGGTGCCTCAACTACGCCTCGCACTGAATCAGATCGACTCGACCGTCGGTGACCTCGCCGGGAACGCCGAGGCGATCGTCCACTGGACCCGGCACTCCGTCGGGCAGGGCGCCCATCTGGTGGCGTTCCCCGAGATGATGCTGACCGGATACCCCGTCGAGGACCTGGCCCTGCGGTCGTCCTTCGTCGACGCGTCCCGGGCCGCGCTGCGCGCGCTCGCCGCACGGCTGGCCGCCGAGGGGTTCGGGGACGTCCCTGTCGTCGTCGGCTACCTCGACCGCACCGAGAAGGCCCAGCCCCGCTACGGGCAGCCGGCGGGCGCCCCGCGGGACGCCGGGGCCGTGCTGCACCGCGGGGATGTCGCGCTGACCTTCTCCAAACACCATCTGCCGAACTACGGCGTCTTCGACGAGTTCCGCTACTTCGTCCCGGGCGAGACCCTCCCGGTGATCCGGGTGCACGGCGTCGATGTCGCGCTCGCCATCTGCGAGGACCTCTGGCAGGACGGCGGCCGGGTCCCCGCCACCCGGTCCGCGGGGGCCGGGCTGCTGGTCTCGATCAACGCGTCGCCCTACGAGCTGAACAAGGACGACCAGCGCCTCGAACTGGTCCGCAGGCGGGCCAGGGAGGCCGGCTGCACCACCGCGTACGTCGCGATGACCGGCGGCCAGGACGAGCTGGTCTACGACGGCGACTCGATCGTGGTCGACCGGGACGGCGAAGTCGTCGCACGGGCACCGCAGTTCACCGAGGGCTGTGTGGTGGTCGACCTGGAGCTGCCGGCCGCGGGCCAGGTCCCCGCCGGCGTCGTGGCCGACGGGCTGCGCATCGAACACGTCACACTCTCCGACGAGCCCCTTCCCGCCTACCCGGCCGAACTGCCCGGCGGCTACGCGGACCGCCTGGACGACGACGAGGAGCTGTACACCGCGCTGGTGGTGGGGCTGCGGGCGTACGCCGCGAAGAACGGCTTCTCCTCGGTGCTGATCGGGCTCTCCGGCGGTATCGACTCGGCGCTCGTCGCGGCCATCGCCTGTGACGCCCTCGGTGCGAAGAACGTGTACGGCGTGTCCATGCCGTCCAAGTACTCGTCGGACCACTCCCGGGACGACGCGGCCGAGCTGGCCCGGCGCACCGGGCTGAACTACCGGACCGTCGAGATCGCCCCGATGTTCGACGCGTACATGGAGTCGCTCTCGCTCACCGGCCTGGCCGAGGAGAACCTCCAGTCGCGGCTGCGCGGCACCACCCTGATGGCCCTCTCCAACCAGGAGGGCCAGATCGTGCTCGCGCCGGGCAACAAGTCCGAGCTGGCCGTGGGGTATTCGACGCTCTACGGCGACTCGGTCGGCGCGTACGGGCCGATCAAGGACGTCTACAAGACCTCCATCTTCCGGCTCGCCGAGTGGCGCAACCGGGCAGCGGCCGAGCGGGGCCAGACCCCGCCGATCCCGGAGAACTCGATCTCCAAGCCGCCCAGCGCCGAGCTGCGCCCCGGCCAGGTCGACACGGACTCGCTGCCGGACTACGAGGTGCTCGACGCGATCCTGGCGCGGTACGTCGACGCCGACCAGGGCCTCGACACCATCGTCGCGGCCGGGTTCGACCCGGAGCTGGTGGCGAAGACGCTCCGGATGGTGGACACCGCGGAGTACAAGCGCCGTCAGTACCCGCCGGGCACCAAGATCTCCGCGAAGGGGTTCGGCAAGGACCGGCGGCTGCCGATCACGAACCGCTGGCGCGAGACGAGCTGAGCGCACGCTCCGTACGGGGGCCCTCCGCGACCACGCGGGAGGCCCCCTTCGGCGTACCGCGGTCCAGGACCCCGGCGGTCACCGCGATGGCGAGGCCGATCACGGCCAGTCCCGCGCCCACCAGGGTCGGTGACATCCAGCCCCAGCCGGCCGCGATGGCGACCCCGCCGAGCCAGGCGCCGCCCGCGTTGGCCAGGTTGAAGGCGGAGTGGTTGGAGGCCGATGCCAGCGTCGGCGCCGAGCTGGCCTTCTTCATCACCAGCATCTGCAGCGGGGTGGTGGTCATGAAACCGACCGCTCCGAGGAGCACCACACTGACCAGCGCGGCCCACTTCACATGGACGGTGAAGTCGAACGCGGCCAGCACGACGGCGAGCCCGCCCAACGATCCGTACACCGTGGGGCGCAGGGCCCGGTCGCTCAGCGGCCCCGCGGCCAGCGCGCCCAGCGTCATACCGATGCCGAAGAGGGCGAGCACCAGGGTCACCGAGGACTCGGAGAGGCCCATCACCTCGGTGGTGATCGAGGCGAGGTAGCTGTAGACGGCGAAGACCCCGGCGAAGCCGAAGACGGCGGTGAGCAGTCCGAGGAGCACCTGACGGTTGCCGAGGGCGCGCACCTCGTGGCGCAGGCCCTGGTGCGCGTCGACGGGGACGTACGGGACGAGCCGGGCCAGCGCGGCCAGCGCCACCAGGCCGATCACACCGACCACGACGAAGGTGGCGCGCCAGCCGAGGTGCTGTCCGAGCAGGGTCGCCGCGGGGACGCCGACGATATTGGCGACGGTCAGACCGAGGAACATGGTGGCCACGGCCCGGCCGCGCCTGCCCTCGTCGACCAGGCCGGACGCGACGACCGCGCCGACGCCGAAGAAGGCGCCGTGCGGCAGCCCGGCAAGCACCCGCCCCGCCAGCAGCCAGCCGAAGCCGGGTGCGAAGGCGGACGCCAGGTTGCCGACGGTGAACAGACCCATCAGGAGCAGCAGCATCCGCTTGCGCGGGATGCGGGAGCCGAGCGCGGTGAGCAGCGGGGCGCCGATGACGACGCCGACCGCGTAGGCGGAGACGAGATAACCCGCGGTGGGCACGGAGGTGCCCAGGTCACCGGCGACGTTGGGCAGCAGGCCCATCATCACGAACTCGGTGGTGCCGATGCCGAACGCGGAGATGGCCAGCGCGAGCAGGGCCAGGGGCATGGAGGGAGACCTTCTCTTACGAGAGCGGGGACACGGGGCCCGGTACGACGGTGCGACGGCGCACGGGGAGACCAGCTTAAGTTCTCTTGCTGAACAAAGTCTCCCCGCCGCATTGTTCCGGCAGGTGAATACCGCGTTAAGTGACGCGTATCTCCCGCGGGCCCCTGTCTCCGGGCGCTTGCGCCTACAGCTTGAGGCGGGCCGCGATCGGCAGATGGTCGCTGCCGGTGCTGGGCAGCGTCCAGGAGGAGACCGGGTCGGCGCCCCTGACCATGATCTGGTCGATCCGCGCCATCGGGAAGCGCGCGGGCCAGCTGAAGCCGAAGCCGTTGCCCGCCGCGCCCTGGGTGGAGCGCATCTGCGAGGTCACGGCATCCAGCGAACGGTCGTTCATCGTCCCGTTGAGGTCGCCGAGCAGCACCACGTCGTGCATCGGCTCCCGCTTGATGGCCGCGCCCAGCGCGTCCGCGCTCTGGTCGCGCTGCGATGCGGTGAACCCGGCGTCGAGCTTCACCCGTACCGAGGGCAGGTGCGCGACATAGACGGCGACCCTGCCCTTGGGCGTGGCCACCGTGGCCCGCATGGCGCGGGTCCAGCCGAGCCTTATGTTGACCGGCTCGGTGTCGCCCATCGGGTACTTGCTCCAGAGCCCGACCGTGCCCTCCACCGCGTGGTACGGGTAGGTGGAGGCGAGAGCCTTCTCGTACACCGGGGCCTTGCCCGAGGCCAGCTCCTCCAGGGCGACCACATCGGCGCCCGAGGCGGCGACCTTCTTCGCGGTGCCCACCGGATCGGGGTTGTCCGCGTTCACGTTGTGGGTGGCGACCACCAGATCGCCGCCGGCGGCCGACTTGTGGCTGATCAGTCCGCCGAAGGTGTTCAGCCAGACGATGACCGGCAGCAGCAGGACGATCAGCGCGGTGGCCGAGCGGCGCAGCAGCGCCAGAATGAGCAGGACAGGGACACCGACCACACCCAGCCACGGCAGGAAGGTCTCGGTGAGGCTGCCGAGGTTGCCGATGTCGTTGGGGATGCGGGCGTGGAAGAGCATCGTCAGCGTGAGCAGCACGGCGAAGCACGCGAGGACGATGCCGCGGCGCCAGATCCCGCGGTCACCCCGCCAGCGCCCGCCGAACAGACGCCGGGCACCGGATTCGGAACGCCCGTACTCCGAGCCGCCGTGCTCCGTGTCCGTGTCCGTGAAGTGCGCCTGCGCCATACCATTGCCCTCGCTGCCTTGCCGTGCACGCCGTACCGCCCCTGACACTAAGCGATCGAGCGGCTCTTTCCGCGCCGTGATGACACGGCCGTACTGTCACGAGGACGTGGCAGGCAGTACTGGAGTTCCGGTTGTGACGGAATGCGCATATTTCAGCCGTGCTGCCCCGGGTCGGACCCGCGCTCCCGAGGGGCGAGACCCTCCAGGAGCGCGTCCACGAGCCGGGCCGCCAGACCGTCGTCGAGCTCCGCGTCGGGGCGGAGCACGGTACGCAGCAGCATCGGCCCCACGAACAGGTCGTTGATCAGGTCCGGGGCCAGGTCGGAGCGGATCGCGCCCTCCTCGATCCCCCGGCGGACGACCTCGGCGCCCATCCGGCGCCGGGCCTCGACGACCGTGTCGTGATAGGCCCGCCAGAGCTCCGGATAGCTCTGCATCTGTGCGAAGACGTTGTACAGCAGCGTGGACGAGCGCTTCGCGAGGCCCTGCAGGCGCAGCGATTCGAGCATCGCGACCAGATGGTCGCGGACCGAGGTGCCCTGTAGCTCGGGGGCGGCGGGCTCGATGGCCTTGAGCACATCGATGAAGAGCTCCTCCTTGCCCTTCCAGCGGCGGTAGATGGTCGCCTTGCCGACGCCCGCCGTACGGGCCACGCGTTCGATGGACACCTCGGTCAGCGGGACGCCCTCCTCCAGCAGCTTCACCACGGCCTCGACGATCGACCGCTCGACCGCTTCCGAGCGCGGCCGCCCGCGCCGCTGCTCAGCCGGCCTGTTCCGCTGTTCCGTCGGGGGCACGCCCGCTCCGCCTCTCGCTGTCCGTGTCAGTCCCTGCCGAGTCAGTCCATACCGATTGTCGCTGACGCCGGAACCGACTCTTCCGCCCTGGCTCCGACGGCGCCGGTCCCGGGCCTGCCCGGCAGGAAGACGGCGACCACGACGGCGCCGAGCAGCGCGACCCCGGCCGAGCCGAGCGCCGTCACATGCATGGCGTGCAGGAACGCGGTGTCCGCGTGGGCCGCGAGCGTCCGGCCCGCGGGGCCGAGCTTCTCCGCGACGCCCAGGGTCGCCTCGATCGACTCCCCCGCCGCCTTGCGCGCACCGGGCGGCAGCGCGCCGAGATGCCCCTCGATGTCACCGCGGTAGGTGGCGGAGAGCACGGACCCCAGTACGGCGACCCCGAGCGCCCCGCCGACCTGGCGGAAGGTGTTGTTGATCGCGGATCCGGAACCGGCCTTCTCACGGGGCAGCGACTGCATGATCGAGACCGTGACCGGCGGCATGATGTGGGCCATTCCCGTCCCCATGGCGAAGAAGACGACCTCCATCACCCAGACGGGCGTACCGGCGCCGAAGAACGCGAAGCAGCCGAGTCCGGCGGCGACCAGCACCATGCCGGCCGTGCAGACGGCGCGGGCGCCGAACCGTTCGACGACGAGCCTGGCCCGCGGCGAGAAGATCATCTGGGCCGCGGCGAGCGGCAGCAGCAGGAGGCCGGACTCCAGCGCGCTGTAGCCGCGGACGCTCTGCATGTAGAAGGCCGAGAAGAAGGTGACGCCCATCAGCGCGAAGAAGACCAGGGCGATGGCGGCGACGGCCGCGGAGAACGCCGGGTTCCTGAAGTAGGTGACGTCGATGGCCGGGTGGCTGCTGCGCTTCTCGTACAGCACGAAGCCGGTCAGCACGGCGATCCCGCCGAGCGTGGTCAGCAGCACGGACGGCGCGGTGAAGTCGGCCAGTTCGCCGCCGCGGATGATCCCGTACACCAGCAGCACCAGGCCGACGACGGACAGGCCCACCCCCACCGGGTCGATATGGCCGGGGGCGGGGTCCCTGGAGTCCGGGACCAGCAGCACCATCGCGATCAGCGCGACGGCCACGACCGGCACATTGACCAGGAACACCGAGCCCCACCAGAAGTGTTCGAGGAGCACACCGCCGGTGATCGGGCCGATCGCGATGGCCAGGCCGACGCCGCCGGCCCAGATGCCGATGGCCTTGGGCTGCTCGTCCCGCTCGAAGACGTTCATCAGGACGGCGAGGGTGGCAGGCATCACGAAGGCCCCGCCGAGCCCCATCACGGCCCGGAACGCGACGAGTTCGGCCGGCGAGGTGGAGAGGGCGGCGAACACCGAGCCGAAACCGAAGACCGCGAGCCCGAAGAGCAGGACCTTCTTGCGGCCGATGCGGTCGCCGAGCAGGCCGGCGGTGAAGAGCAGTCCGGCGAAGACCAGCGTGTAGGCGTTGATCGCCCATTCGAGCTGGCTCTGGGTGGCGCCGAGCCCGGTCGGCGCGGGGGCCGCGATCGTCTTGACCGCCACATTGAGGATGGAGTTGTCGAGCACCACGATCAGCAGGCTCAGCATCAGCGCGGCCAGGATCGCCCAGCGGCGCCGGTGTACGGCTTCGGGTATGCGGGGCGCTGCGACGGGCCCCGTGGAGTTGGTCATGCGGACAGCGTAGAGCATTTCCGATACGACACCGTCTCGTATCGTAAAGATTTTACCCGGGCCCCGGTGGCGTGCCCGGAGCCCACTTCCCCCCGGTGGCGCCGGGGTGCGACCATGGAGCCGGTCCGGGGACGCCGTCAGGGCGCCTCGAGATGACGAACAGGAGCGTTGCGATGACGCGCGCATTGGATTCCCAGAGCTCCCTCCACGAGAGCTCCGCACCCCAGGGCTCCGCCCACCAGAACTCCGCCCCTGCGGCCGGTGGCCCCGCCGCCGGGAAGCCCGCCGACAGCAGCAAGGCGCTGTACGGCGGCCGGAGCAGCAGGCGCATCACGGTCCACGACATCGGCGGCGCCAAGGAGCGCGGCGAGAAGTGGCCCATGCTCACCGCGTACGACGCGATGACCGCCTCCGTCTTCGACGAGGCAGGCATCCCGGTGATGCTCGTCGGCGACTCGATGGGCAACTGCCACCTCGGGTACGAGACCACGGTCCCGGTCACCCTCGACGAGATGACGATGCTCGCCGCCGCCGTGGTACGCGGCACCTCGCGGGCGCTGATCGTCGGCGACCTGCCCTTCGGCGCCTACCAGGAGGGCCCGGTCCAGGCGCTGCGCAGTGCGACGCGCCTGGTCAAGGAGGCGGGTGTGGGCGCGGTGAAGCTGGAGGGCGGTGAGCGCTCGCACCAGCAGATCGAGCTGCTGGTGCAGTCCGGCATCCCCGTCATGGGGCACATCGGGCTGACACCGCAGTCCGTCAACTCGATGGGCTACCGGGTGCAGGGCCGCGGCGAGGAGGCCGCGCAGCAGCTGCTGCGCGACGCCAAGTCCGTACAGGACGCCGGCGCGTTCGCGGTCGTCCTGGAACTCGTACCCGCGGAGCTGGCCGCCGAGGTCACCCGCATCCTGCACATCCCGACCGTCGGGATCGGCGCGGGCCCCGAGTGCGACGCGCAGGTGCTCGTCTACACAGACATGGTGGGGCTGACGGGCGGCAAGGTGCCGCGCTTCACCAAGCAGTACGCGGACCTCCGCCGGACGCTCGGCGACGCGGCGAAGGAGTTCGCCGACGAGGTGGTCGGCGGCACGTTCCCGCAGGAGCAGCACACCTTCCACTGAACCACCGGGGCCCTCTCGGGCCCCGTCCAGGCCACTGCCGCACGTACCGACGGCCCGCCGACATCCCCCATCGGCGGGCTGTCGGCATTCTGTCGGTGAGTTGTCAGTGGCGGCTGGTCTGATAGTGGGCATGACGCGAATCGACAAGAACCCCGGGAACGGCGGATCCGCCGTACAGGTGCGGGGGCTGGTGAAGCACTACGGGGACACGAAGGCCCTGGACGGAGTGGACCTGGATGTCCGGGAGGGCACGGTCCTCGGTGTGCTCGGGCCCAACGGCGCCGGCAAGACCACCCTCGTACGAGTCCTCTCCACCCTGATTCAGCCGGACTCCGGCACCGCCACCGTGGCCGGCTGCAACGTACTGACCCAGCCCCGCCAGCTGCGCCGGGTCATCGGCCTCACCGGGCAGTACGCGTCGGTCGACGAGAAGCTCTCCGGCTGGGAGAACCTCTACATGATCGGCCGGCTGCTCGATCTCTCCCGCAAGGACGCCAGGAGCCGCGCCGACGAGCTCCTGGAGCGGTTCTCACTGACCGATGCGGCCAAGAAGGCCGCGATGCACTACTCGGGCGGGATGCGCCGCAGGCTCGACCTGGCCGCTTCGATGATCGGCAGCCCGGCGGTGCTCTTCCTCGACGAGCCGACGACCGGTCTCGACCCCCGTACCCGCAACGAGGTCTGGGACGAGGTGCAGCGGATGGTCGCGGAGGGGGCGACCGTGCTCATCACCACCCAGTACATGGAGGAGGCCGAGCAGCTCGCCAACGAGCTGACGGTCATCGACAAGGGCCGGGTCATCGCCAACGGCAAGGTGAACGAGCTGAAGGCGAAGGTCGGCGGCCGCACCCTCCAGATCCAGCCGAGCGACCCCGGACAGCTCCCCGCCATGGCGCGCGCGCTGGCCGAGGCCGGGCTGGACGGGATCGCGGGCTCCCAGGCGGTGCCCGACGAGGGGCTGCTCAATGTGCCGATCCTCAGCGACGAACAGCTGACGTCGGTGGTCGGCCTGCTGGCCTCGCGCGGCTTCGGCATCACCAACATCGGTACCCATCTGCCCAGCCTTGACGAGGTGTTCCTGGCCATCACCGGCCAGAAGCCCACCCTGCAGGACGGCTACGACGAGCAGAGCGACCAGATCCAGGAGGCCGCGGTATGAGCACGGCGACGATCGAGAAGCCGGCGCCGCCCGCACCGGCCGCGACCGCGGACGAGGGGCGGATCGGGCTGCGGGGCAATCTCCGGCACATCGGGGCGCTGGCCCGGCGCAACGCGCTGCAGATCAAGGCGGACCCGGAGTCGATGTTCGACGTCCTGCTGATGCCGATCATCTTCACCCTGCTGTTCGTGTTCGTCTTCGGCGGCGCCATCGCGGGCAAGGGCAACCAGACGCAGTACGTCGACTACGTCGTCCCCGGTCTGATGGCGATGATGGGCATGAACATCGCCATGGCCGTGGGCACCGGGGTCAACGACGACTTCAAGAAGGGGGTGATGGACCGGTTCCGCAGTATGCCCATCGCCCGGTCGTCCGTCCTCATCGCGAAGATCGTCGTGGAGATCGGCCGGATGCTGGTCGCCATCACGATCCTGCTGACCGTGGGCTTCATACTGGGTCTCAGCATCCACACATCGGTGCTCTCGCTCTTCGCGGCGATCGGCCTCTCACTGGTCTTCGGCGCCTCACTGATGTGGATCTTCATTCTGCTCGGACTGACCATGAAGACGGCCCAGGCCGTCCAGGGGATGGCGATGCTGGTGCTGATGCCGCTGCAGTTCGGATCGTCGATCTTCGCCCCGCCCACCACGATGCCCGGCTGGCTCCAGGCGTTCACCGACTACAACCCGCTCTCCAACCTCGCGGACGCGGCGCGGAACCTGATGAACGGCGGCCCGGTCACCCACTCCGTACTGATGACGCTCGGCTGGTCGGTGGCGATCACCGCGGTCACCGCACCGCTGGCGATCCGCAAGTTCCGCAAGAAGACCTGAACCGGCCGCCGGGCCGTACGACCCGGCGGTCCCGTTCACCGATCGCGTCGCTCCACCAGGGCGGTGGCCTCCTCCGGGGTGAGGCCGCCGCCCTCGGCGTACGCACGCTCGTACGCGGCGTCCCCCAGGGCGGCGCGGGCGGCCGCCTCGGCCTTCTCGCGGTTGGCGCGCTCCATGGACGCGCTGAAGTGACCCGGCGGCAGCTGCGCGTCGGACGCGGCCAGCAGCCGCACCGCGTCCCGGGCCTCATCGGGATCTCCGGGACCCGCCAGCGCCCAGGCGTACGTCACCAGCTGGGTGGCGGGCATCTGCGGGGCCACCATCTGCGACAGCGGGTCACCGGTCCGCATCAGCGCCTGCCGCGCCCTGACACGGCCCTCGGCGTACCGGCCCTCCTCGTTGTCCAGCCAGGCCGTCAGGCCGAGCATCATGCCTTCGAAGACGGCGAGCGGCCCCCTCGCGAACTTCTCCTGCAGCAGGCCGAGTTCGACGCGGGCCTCGGACACACGGCCGACGCGGCCCAGCCACATGGCGAGAATCATCCGGGCCATCGGCCAGACCTCGTGCCCGACGTCGGTCCCCGATTCCTCCCCCAGGACCTGCCGCAGGATCGTCTCGCCCTCGTCCCCCCGGCCCGCTTCGAGCAGCGCCCCGGCGTACCTGGCCCGCAACACCGCGACCTGGGTCCGTGCGCCGAGCCGCTCGGCGTAACCGAACGCCATCCGGTAGTCCTCACCGGCGAGCAGGAAGTCGCCGCGCGCCTCACGGGCCTCACCGCGCGCCGAGAGCGCCTCGGCGGCGCCCCAGGCGTCGCCGAGCCGGATGAAGATCTCCAGGGCCTCCTCGGCGTCCCTGGTGGCGTCGCCCGCCCAGTCGCTGCGGTTGGCCAGGATGTTGGCCCGCATCTGGAGGGCGCTGGCCAGCTCCCACTCGTATCCGAAGTCCTGGCAGGACCGCACCGTTTCGTCGAGCACGTCCCGCAGCTCACCGGGGGCGCCGGTGAGCATGACCGCGAAGAACCAGAGCGAGGCCGGGGAGCGGCAGGTCTGCGGCAGTCCGGGGCTGTAGGCCGCCACCACCCGGCTGAGCCGCTCCTTGTTGGCCGGCGTGGTCCAGTCGTCGAAATCGTGGTCGGCGGAGGCCAGATGGATCAGCCGCACTCCGCGCCGCGCCTCTTCGAGCAGTTCGGGACTCATCGGCGGCGGGGCGTCCGTACACCGCGCCTCCAGCGGCGGGGCCTTCGCGACCGGCGGCTCGAACGGGTCGGGGCCGAGCTCCGCGGTCGCACCGCACCAGTGTCTGGAGTCGGCGCGCAGATCGCGCATCTGCCAGAACCAGGCGAGGGAGTGCACCAGGATCAGCGCCTCCTGCTCGTCCCCCGCGGCGACGGCGCGGCGCAGTGCGGTGCGTACGTTCTCGTACTCGCGCACCAGCAGGTCGATCGCGGCGAGCTGGCCGTGGCCGCGCAGTTCGGGGTCGGTCAGCCGGGCCAGCTCCCGGTAGTGCACCAGATGACGGTGTTCGGCGTCGGGGCGGTCACCCGCCTCGTCGAGCCGCTCTGCCGCGTACTCGCCGACGGTTTCGAGGAGCCGGTAGCGCATCTCGCCGTAGCCCGAAGGAGCCGCCACCACCAGGGACTTGTCGACCAGCGAGCCGAGCAGGTCGAGTGATTCGGCGCCGCACACCGCCTCCACGGCCGTGATCCCGCAGCCGCCGGCGAAGACGGAGAGCCTGCGCAGGACGTTGCGCTCCGGTTCGGCGAGCAGGTCCCAGGACCAGTCGACCACGGCGCGCAGCGTCTGCTGGCGCGGCAAAGTGGTCCGGGCGCCGCCGGTCAGCAGCCGGAAGCGGTCGTCGAGCCGGTCGGCGATCTGGCGCGGGGAGAGCATCCGCAGCCGGGCCGCGGCGAGTTCGATGGCGAGCGGGAGTCCGTCCAGGCGGCGGCAGATCTCCGTGGCCGCCCCCGGGTCGTCCTCGATCCGGAAGCCCGGCCGGGCGGCGCTCCCGCGCTCGGCCAGCAGCCGCAGCGCGGACGGCTCGGGCAGCGGCTCAAGGGGGCGTACGACTTCGCCGGGCACCCCCAGTGGCTCCCGGCTGGTGGCCAGGATCGTCAGCCCGGGGCAGTGGGCGAGGAGTTCTTCGGCGAGGGTGGCGGCGGCACCGATGACATGCTCGCAGTTGTCGAGCAGGAGCAGCATCCGGCGCCGGGCGCAGTGTTCGGTGAGCCGGGCCAGCGGGTCGTCCGCCTGCCGGTCGGCGGCGCGTATCTCCTCGACGCCCGCGCCGCGCAGCACCGTCTGACGGGCGCCGACCGCGCCGAGTACCGCTTCGGGCACCGTCTCCGGGTCGTCCACGGGGGCGAGTTCGGCCAGCCAGACGCCGTCGGGCCAGGAGCCGGCCGCGGCCTCGGCCGCCTCCTGCGAGAGCCGGGTCTTCCCGGCCCCGCCGGGTCCGAGCAGGGTGACGAGCCGGGCCGCACCGAGGTCGTCGCGCAGGGCGTGGATGTCGCTCTCGCGCCCGACGAAGCTGGTCAGCCGGGCCCGGAGATTGCCGGGGCGGCGCCCGCCCGAGCCGTCGTCGCCGGACAGCTGCCGGGCGGGGGCCTGCTCCGCTCCGGGAGACCCGTCGGCCGCGCCCCCGCGGTCCGGCCGCCCTTCGGGGGTGGCTCCCCCGGTGGCGGATCTCCCGGCGGCGGCTTCCTCGGGGGTGACTCCCCCGGCGGTGGCCCGCCCGGCGCCGGCCTCCCCCGCGGTGACTTCATCCGGTGACAGCAACTCGGCGTACAGCGACCGCAGTTCGGGCCCCGGATCCGCGCCGAGCCGCTCGATCAGACCGCGCCGCACCTCCTCGTACGCGGCGAGTGCCTCCGCGGTCCGCCCCGCGTGCCGCAGCGCCCGGATCCGCAGCGCCTGAAGCGGCTCGTCGATCGGATGGTCGGCGCAGAGCGCGGCCAGCTCCGGCAGCGTTCCCTCGGCCCGGCCGAGCGCGACCGCAGCGGCGAGCGCGGCCCGGCGTGCGTCAAGTCGCCGGGCCTCCCAGCGGGCCGCCAGGGCCGTACGGTCGGGGAGGTCGGCGAGCACCATCCCCCGCCACAGCGCCAGCGCGTCCTCCAGGAGGGCAGCCGCCTTGGCCGGATCGCCCTCGTCCAGGGCCCGCGCTCCCTCGCCCGCGAGCCGCTCGAACCGGTACAGGTCCACGTCGTCCGGGTCGGCGCAGAGCCGGTACCCGCCGTCGGACGAGGTGACGGCGGCATGCCCGAGCGCCCGCCGCAGCCGGGCCACGAGCGCCTGGAGCGCGCCGGTGGCGTCGGCCGGCGGATCGCCGTCCCACACCTCGGCGACCAGCACGGCCGCCGGGACGCTCCGCCCGACGCGCAGCGCCAGTACGGTCAGCAGGGCACGCAGCCGCGCCCCGCCGAGGGCGACGGCCGTGCCGTCGGGGCGGAATGCCTGGGTGGTGGAGAGGATCCGGTAGCGCACGGGCCCATTGTCCGTTACAGCACGCACGTCAACCGCCCGGTGCTCCGCACACGGCGCCCGTCCGATGTCCGCCACCACTGCCGCCTTCCGTCCGTCATGCCCCCACCCTGCCCGGAACCCACACCCGGCGGCGAGACGTTTACCGCGTGTCACCTGTACGGTCAGGGCTCTTGTGTACGGTCGGGGCTCCTGCCCCGGTACCCCATGCATCACCGGCGCCCCGAACATCAGGAGTCCCGTCCATGACCACCGCCTCCACCCGCCACAGCGAACGGCGGATCAGTCCGGTCTTCCTGGGGATCGTGGCCGTCATGGCGGTCACCGGCTGGGCGGTGTGGGCGGACTTCGCGAAGGTCCCGGGCTTCTCGGTCTTCCTGTTCGTGACGTCGGCGTGGGTGGTCTCGCTCTGTCTGCACGAGTACGCGCACGCCCGCAGCGCCCTGCACAGCGGCGACATCTCGGTCGGGGAGAAGGGCTATCTCACCCTCAACCCGGCGAAGTACACCCACGCGATGCTCTCCATCGTGCTGCCGCTGGTCTTCCTGATCCTCGGCGGGATCGGTCTGCCGGGCGGCGCGGTCTTCATCGAGCGGGGCCGGATCAGGGGCCGCTGGCGGCACAGTCTGATCTCGGCGGCGGGCCCGCTGACGAACGTACTGTTCGCGTTCGTCTGCACGGCGCCCTTCTGGCTGCACGCGCTGGACGGCGTACCGCCGCTGTTCCGCTACGCGCTGGGCTTCCTCGCGCTGCTCCAGTTCACGGCCGCGATCCTGAACTTCCTGCCCGTTCCGGGTCTCGACGGGTACGGCGTGGTCGAGCCCTGGCTGCCGTACAGCATCCGCCGCCAGGTCGAGCCGTTCGGACAGGTGGGGATGATCGCGGTCTTCGCGCTGCTGTGGATCCCGTCGGTGAACCACGCGTTCTTCGACCTGATCGACGCGATCCTGCGCGGCGTCGGGGTCAGCGGCAACGACACGTACTGCGGGCAGAACTTCTACCGCTTCTGGTACGGGCAGCCCGCCGGGTTCTTCTGCCCCAGGTAGCGGCGGAGGCTCGGGGTAGCGGGCGGGCGTGACGGCGGCGGCCCGCTCCCGCCCCGGCGCGCGGCAGGTCAGTGGGCGGCGGGCGTCCTGGCCGCGGCCCTGGCGGCGCGGGTCCTGCGCAGATAGAACCAGGCCATGTTGGACGAGAGGCCCGCCAGCAGGATCCAGACGATCCCGATCAAGCTCCCCTGGACGAAGGAGACCACGGCGGCCGCCACGGAGAGGGCGCAGACGACGAGGGCGTACAGAGCGAGGCGGGGCATGGGGGCGGCTCCTGTCCGGGGGCGAAGACTGTTCGTCCCCCAGTGTCCCCCATGCCCCTTCGCGCTCATACGTCGGTGACGCGCAGCCCCGCGTGGGCCTTGTAGCGGCGGTTGACCGAGATCAGGTTGGCGACGAGCGACTCGACCTGGTGGGCGTTGCGCAGCCGCCCGGCGAAGACCCCGCGCATCCCGGTGATCCGGCCGGCGAGCGCCTGCACGGTCTCGACGTCGGCGCGCGCCTCGCCCAGCACCATCACATCGGTGTCGATCTGCTCGATCTCCGGGTCCTGGAGCAGGACGGCCGACAGATGGTGGAAGGCGGCGGTCACCCGGGACTCAGGCAGCAGCGCGGCGGCCTGCTCGGCGGCGCTGCCCTCCTCGGGCTTCAGGGCGTACGCACCCTTCTTGTCGAAGCCGAGCGGGTTGACGCAGTCGACCACGAGCTTCCCGGTCAGCTCCTCGCGCAGCGACTCCAGGGTCTTGGCGTGCCCGTCCCAGGGCACGGCCACGATCACCACATCGCTGCGGCGCGCGCACTCGGCGTTCTCCAGGCCCTCGACGCCGTGCCCGAGCTCTCCGGCCGCGGTCCGCGCCCGCTCGGCGGCGCGCGAGCCGATGATCACTTTCTGGCCCGCCCTGGCCAGCCGGTAGGCGAGCCCGCGCCCCTGGTCGCCGGTCCCGCCGAGGACGCCGATGACCAGGTCCGAGACATCGGGAAGGTCCCAGGGGTCCTTGGCGGCCGGCTGCTGTGCACTGTCGGTGGAAGTCATGGGCCGACCCTACTCGCTGGTACCCGGTACCCGTACGGATGAGGACCGGTCGACCGCCCGGCGCGGGACGGCCCCGTGCGGCAGGATGCCCGGCCATGGATGCCGTACGGGTAGCGCTGCTCCGGGAAGTACTCGCAGGGACGGAGTGGCCGCGCGCCACCCGCCGGTTCGCCGCCGCGCTGCGGTCGTCCGTGGTGCCGCACGGCGGCGGGCTGCTGCTGGTGGGGACCGAGCGGTACGAGCCGTGGCATCTGGCCGCCCATCTCGTGGACGAGGCCGCCTGGTCGGGGCTGCCGGAACTGGCGCCCACGCTGGTGCGCCACCGGGTCGGGGACGGGGAGCCGGCGCATCTCTCGGTGGGCCTCGGGCGGATCGAGGCGGCGGGGCGCGGTGAGACGCTGCTCGTCGTCGCGCCGGAGCTGCCCGGGGCGGGGCTCCTGGAGCGGGTGCACGGGGCGCGACGGGCCGGTGCCACCGTGCTGGCACTCGACGGCGGGGACCCGGAGGTGCACGGACTCGCGCACGAGACGCTCACGGTGGCGGAGGGCGGTGAGGTGGATCTCGACACCGTGCAGCACCTGGTCAGCGCGGCCGCCGGCGAGAACAGCCTCCCCGCACAGCGCGGCAGGCCCGGCTTCCGCGACCGCCTCTCCCGCCTCGCCGACCAGCTGACCGCTCCCCCGCCGGACCTGTGGTGACCGGGCCGCCCGCTCCTTCTCCGGACCGCCGGTAACCGGGCCGCTGGTGGTCGAGCCGCCCGTAATCCGTTTGCACCCCGGACGCGGCGCGCTGGAGCCGGTCGGGCCGGTCCCGGGTACTGCCGATCGATCTGCAAGCCCGTCCTCGGAGGGCGCCTGAACACGGGCGCGGACCGGCAACTGATGGTGGCAACCCACCGGGTGGACCCGGCGGGCTTCGACGACAGCATCCGGCTGACCGCCCATTACTTCCAGGAGGACATCCCCAAGAAATACGAAGTACGCCTCGTCGCCGTGGACGGCAATCTGTTCGCCGGGACCATCATCGGTACCTCCGAGAAGGCACGGACCGACTGGCGCACCGACTACGAGAACCTGGAGTACGGCACAACCACGGTGCCCGACAAAGTCGCTACGGCTGTTCGGCGCTTCATGGCCTCGTACGGCATCGTGTTCGGCTCCTTCGACTTCGCCGTCACCCCCAACGACGAGTGGGTTTTCTTCGAGAACAATCCGGCAGGCACATGGTCATGGGTCGAGAACCGCACCGGATTACCCATCGCCGCCGCACACGCTGATTACCTGCAGGGGACCACCACATGACCCACACGAACGACCCCGCACCGGCCAGGCTGCGCGCCCAGTTCGCCGCCGCACTCGGCGAGGGACAACAGAGCGAATGGCTGGCAGCGTTCGCCGAGGTTCCGCGGGAACACTACGTCCCGCGCTTCTACCAGCAGGACAAGCGAGGACGGTGGAAGGAGGTAACCAGCGGAGATCCAGGCTACTTGGAGACCGTGTACTCGGACACCGCGCTGACTACACAGCTGGACGAGCATGGCGTCCCCACCTCGTCGTCAAGTGAGCCCCGCCTGATGCTGACCATGCTCGATGCTCTGGACGCGAAGCCCGGCCACCGGTTGTACGAGCTGGGCCTCGGTACCGGGTACAACGCCGCCCTGGCCTCGTCGCGCCTCGGAGGCGACAACGTGGTGAGCGTGGACGTTGATCCCGATCTGGTCCGACTCGCCCGGAGCCGCCTGGCAAGGGGGGACTACCACCCCCTCGTCTTCACTGGGGACGGCGCGGAAGGCTATCCAGCCCGAGCGCCCTACGACCGCATCATCGCCACCGTCGGCCTCCGCTGTCTTCCGCCCGCCCTACTGGCCCAGACCCGCGAGGGTTCAGTCATCGTCGCGCCGATCGGATTCGGCGTCGCGAAAATCGTCGTCGGAAGCGATGGGGAGGCGTCAGGGAGATTTCTCCCGGTACCTGCGTTCTTCATGCCACGTCGAACCGCCTCCCACGGTCCCGACTTCGCAGGGCTGGAACCCCAGGCCGGCACGGCCACCGTTGTACAGGCAACGGATGTGCTCAACCGGCTGAAGTTCCCACTGTCACTCGCCCTCCCCGGATATCACTCGTGCTCCTGGCGAGACGAGTCGGGCGAGGTGACCGGCGTCGGGCTGTGGACCGATGACGGTTCCACGGCCACCGCTCACGTGTCGGGAAAAGCCAGGCAACTCGGCCCACAGCGGCTCTGGGACAAGGTGGAGGAGTTGGCCTCCGTCTTCCCCGGAGGCGCTCCTGCCCGAGAGGACTTCGGCCTCACGATCACGTCAGAAGGCCAGCGAGTCTGGTACCGGGAGCCAGAAGGCCCTTCCTGGCGCCTGCCCACCGAGTAGACGAACTCACGGCCCACTGCACCGTGTCTTACCTCGCCCCGCCGGGCCGCTGGTGGTCGGGCCGCCCGTAATCCGTTTGCACCCCGGACGCGGCGCGGCCGAACATGACCTCTTGTGGCTTCCCGCACGCGGCTCGGCGCGCTCCTCCCCGATCTCACCCCCTGGCGCTCCTCCCGGGAGTTCCGCCTGCTCTGGGTCCAGGGCCTGATCGCCTTCTTCGGCAGTTCGATGGCGCTGATCGCCCTGCCGCTCCAGATCAAGGACCTCACCGGGTCCCCTGCCGCCGTGGGCGCGATGGGGGCGGTGGAGCTGGTGCCGCTGGTCGTCTTCGGGCTCTACGGGGGTGCGCTGGCCGACGCGGTCGACCGGCGCAAGGTCATCCTGGCCACCGAGGCGGGGCTGGGGCTGCTCGCCGTACTGCTGCTCGTGAACGCGCTGATCCCCGCGCCGATGCTCTGGCCGCTGTATGTCGTCGCCGCCGGGGTCTCGGCGCTCGCCGGGCTGCAACGGCCCGCGCTCGACTCGCTGCTGGCGCGGATCGTGCCGCACGACCAGCTGACCGCGGCCGCCGCGCTCAACGCGCTGCGGTGGCAGACCGGCGCGATCGCGGGCCCGGCGCTGGCGGGGGTCGTGGTGGCGTACGCCGGATACCCCACCGCGTACGGGGTCACGGTGCTGGGCTTCACGGTCTCGGTCGCCATGTGCACCCGGCTCTCGCCCGCGCCGCCCTCGCACGACGCCGAGCGGCCCTCGCTGCGCGGGATCGCGCAGGGCGCCCGGTACGCGTGGAGCCGCCCGGTGCTCCTCGGGACGTACGCGATCGACCTGGCGGCGATGTTCTTCGCCTACCCGAACACGGTCTTCCCCTTCCTCGCCGACGATCTGCACGCCACCTGGGCGCTGGGGCATGGGGGCACCTCCCACGCCCTTTAGGCAGTGGGGGAGTACGCGGCGGGGTCGGTGGGGTCCGTGGTGCTCAGTCTGACCAGCGGCTGGACGTCGCGGGTCAGACGGCACGGGCTCTTCGTGGTCTTCGGCGCCGCGGGCTGGGGTCTTGCGATCACGGCCGCCGGCTGGTGCACCAACATCTGGCTGGTGCTGCTCTGTCTGGCCTTCGCGGGCGCGGGCGACATGCTCAGCGGGCTCGGCCGCTCCACTATCTGGAACCAGACCATCCCGGAGGAGCTGCGCGGCAGGCTGGCGGGTATCGAGGTGCTCTCGTACAGCGTCGGACCGCAGCTGGGCCAGGTCAGAGCGGGCACCCTGGCCGGCTGGACCGGGACACGGAACGCGATCTGGAGCGGCGGTCTCGCCTGTGTGGCGTCGGTGGGCCTGCTCGCCGCCGTGCTGCCGAAGCTGCTGACGTACGACGCGGACACCGACGCCGACGCGCAGCTGCGCCGCGCCCGTAAGGAGGAGGCGGCAGCCGCTGCGGCGGCGGCTGTCTGACCGTAAGGACCGGCCCGGCCGTCAGCTCTCCTCGTCGGTGGGGCCGCCCTTCTCGTGCCACTTGGGGTCGGTCTCCCACTCCAGGTTCCGCTCGGCCGCCGTCTCCATGGCGTGCGTCGCCTCCTCGCGGGTGGCGTACGGGCCGAAGCGGTCCTTGGCCGGGCACTCGGGGCCCTCTTCGACCTTTCTGTGCTCGATGCAGTAGTACCACTCGCCCGGCTTCGCGGCCGTGCGCCTCTTGAACAAAGCCATGGTCGGCTCCTCTCTCATACACTCGCTGGCATGTCTGGCCAGTCACTGCTCGTACCAGGGGAGCTCTCTCCCACCCGTTCCGTACCCGGAAACATCCGGCGTCCCGAGTACGTGGGCAAGCCCGCGCCGACGCCGTACACCGGCCCGGACGTCCAGGACGCCGACACCGTCGAGCGTATGCGCGTCGCGGGCCGTATCGCCGCACAGGCGATGGCGGAGGCCGCCAAGCACATCGTGCCCGGTGTGACGACGGATGAACTCGACCGGGTCGCCCATGACTTCATGTGCGACCACGGGGCCTATCCGTCGACCCTCGGCTACCGCGGCTTCAAGAAGTCCCTCTGCACCTCCGTCAACGAGGTCATCTGCCACGGGATCCCGGACTCCACGGTGCTCCGGGACGGCGACATCGTGAACCTCGACGTCACCGCGTACATCAACGGGGTGCACGGCGACACCAACGCCACCTACCTCTGCGGAGACGTCGACGAGGAGTCACGGCTCCTCGTAGAGCGGACCCGCGAATCGCTCGGCCGGGCCATCAAGGCGGTCAGGCCCGGCCGTCAGATCAACATCATCGGCCGGGTCATCGAGTCGTACGCCAAGCGTTTCGGCTACGGCGTCGTCAAGGACTTCACCGGGCACGGCATCAGCACGTCGTTCCACTCCGGCCTGATCGTCCCGCACTACGACAGCCCGTACGCCACGGAGCTGATCAGGCCCGGTATGACGTTCACGATCGAGCCGATGCTCACCCTCGGCAGCCACGAGTACGACATGTGGGAGGACGGCTGGACGGCGGTGACCAAGGACCGCAGGCGGACCGCCCAGTTCGAGCACACGCTCGTCGTGACGGAGACCGGCGCGGAGATCCTCACGCTGCCCTGACCGGATTGGTCCGGGGCCGGGACGGGTACGGACGTTACCGACAGGACGTCGGGAACCCATTGACTTAGGTAAGCCTAAGCATAGAAGATCGACCCAGGTTCTCGTCCCCCTCGGCCCCGGAGGTCCGCCATGGACGCCTTCTCGACGCTCATCCGCACCGCCTCGCACGAGCAGCACAGCACGGTCAGGTCCGTGACGTTCATGAGCGACCTGCTGGGCGGCCGGCTCGGGGTGGACGCCTACGCCCGGTACACCGAGCAGCTGTGGTTCGTCTACCGGGCGCTGGAAGAGGGCGCGGAGAAGCTGACCGGGGACGCCGTGGCCGGTCCCTTCGTCCGGCCGGAGCTGATGCGCACGGCCGCGCTCGAACAGGACCTGGCGCATCTGCGGGGGCCCGGCTGGCGCGCCGGGCTGACGGCGCTGCCCGCCACCGCCGCCTATGCGGAGCGGGTGGCCGAGTGCGCGGAGAGCTGGCCCGGCGGCTACGTGGCGCACCACTACACCCGCTATCTCGGTGATCTGTCCGGCGGCCAGATCGTCCGCGGTGTGGCCGAGAAGACCTGGGGCTTCACGCGCAAGGGCGACGGTGTGCGGTTCTACGTCTTCGACGAGATCCCCAACCCGGCCGCGTTCAAGCGTGGTTACGGAGAGCTGCTCGACGCGGTGGCGGTGGACGACCTGGAGAAGCGGCGGATCGTGGAGGAGTGCAAGCGTGCCTTCGGCCTCAACACCCAGGTCTTCCGTGAGCTGGGCCAGGAGTTCACCCCGCTCAGCGCGTAGGGCGCGGGGCGCGGGAGCCGGTGAGGAGGCGGCGGGCGGCGTCCCAGCCGGCGTACCGGGCGGACGCGACGGCCGCCCCGTCGTCGCCCAGCACCCGCAGCCACGCGCCGCAGCCGTGCGGCAGCACACTCACGCCGTACGGCAGTCCCGTCCCGTCGAGCGCGGTGTGCAGCGCGTCGGCCACATCGGCGGCGGGTGCCCGGCCGGTCACCACATAGAGCGAGGCCATCCGGGTGTGGCCGGAGAGCGCTCCGGGTCCCGCCCCCTCGTTCCGGTCCGGGCACAGCCGTATCGCGTCGAGGGCGAGCAGTCTGCCGTGCGGCCTGCGTATCTCCAGGTCGAGGCCGAGGGCGCCGGGTCCGGGGTGTGCCCCTGTCACGGTCTCCCCCAGGACGACGGTGGCGGCGGGGTCGGCGGTGATCACGGTGCGCTGGTAGAGCCGGGAGCCGGGCAGGGGCAGCAGCGGTTCGGGCAGATACTCCAGATACGCGTCGGGGCCCGCCGCGAGGTTGACCAGCCGGGTGGCGTAGCCCTGCTCCATCGGGCGGACCTCGGTCCCGGCGCCCGTGGCGAGATGCACCTCGGTCTCGGCACCGCAGCAGACGTCGACGCGCTGGCGGTCGTCCCGGACCAGACCGCCCACGACGGGGGCCAGCCGGACGAACGCCATCTGCGGCCGCAGCGGGTCCGGGTGCTGGGGCCTGCCGGTCCGCAGGGGCATCCTGGTGTACCGGCGGACCAGTTCGGTGCGGCCGCTCAGCCGCTCGAACCCCAGCTCGACAAGGCCGACCCGGGGGGACGGCTCCGCTGCGGGGTCGGGCGGCTCCGCAGCGGGTTCGCCGGCGTGCGGGGGCTCACCGGCGTGCGGGGATTCAGCGGTGTGCGCGGGCTCACCGGCCTGCGGGGCGTGCCGGGCCACTTCGGGCGGCACCCGGCCGGGGGTGTGGTGTGCGGCGGAGAGCCGGGACTGCGCGCGCGGGCGTCCCGTCGCCGACGTCTCGGGCACCTCGTCCGTGACAAGCGCCATGTCAGACCACCGTCCCCGGCCGCACGTCCGGCAGTGAGACCCCGTTGTGGCAACGCCCCTTTCCGCCAGGCCAGTTGGGGTAGGACGTGTGGGGGCGGCGTCCGGTGTCCCGACGTCCGTCGGGGCAGCGCAGGAGCGCATGCGACAGCGTGTCGTTCATGGTGATTCCTTCCGGTCTCCCGGCGGCCGGTGGGCCGTCGGGTCGTGCGCTGCGTACCGGTTCAGGGGGCGGGCGCCGGGGCCGGCGCACGGCCGGGTAGCCCCGAGAGGGCCTCGGCCACGGGCACACAGCCGCCCAGATCGGCGAGTTCACGGCGGAGGGCTTCCGCCGCCGCCTCCTCGACGACCGGCACGGCCCCGCGCAGCAGCAGCTGGGCCGCGCCGTGGTCGGCCGACCCGGTCCGCCGGGCCGCTGCCGCGAAGGCGGCGCAGAACGCGAACAGGTCGGCGGTCACCGCCTGTTGACGCGGTACTCCGGCTCCGGCCTGGATGACGGCGGAAACCACCGCCCGGTTGCCGGGCGCCTCCCTGCGCGTGACCAGAGCGGCGTACTCCTCCACGGCATCGGATGGGAACACGGCCCGGCCGAGGCCGAGCAGATGCCGGCCGGTTCTGGTCGCGGCCGTCCGCTGCTCCTGGCCGAGCTTGGCCGCGTGCAGCCGTTCGTCGATCTCGGCGACCTCGCCCCAGCAGCCGTCCGAAGCGGCGGCGTGGGCGAGGGCGAGGGCCGTCGCGTCGGACGGGCCGACGCCGTGGCGCAGCAGAGCGTGGAGCAGGGGGCCGAGGCCGGCCCGGTCCACCCGGCCGGGCCGGACCAGACAGTCCCACTCGTAGGCGGGGTCGCACGGGCCGCCCGGGAAACCGGGGTCCGCCAGTTGCAGGCTGACCAGCAGGGAGGCGTACGGGCCCGGGGCCACCGGGGCTGCGGGCGTCACCGGGTGCGGGGGCGGGGCGGGCAGCACGGCGTGCTGCGCTCCGGGCCGGTACCGAGCGGACCGTCGGCACGTGGGACGAGAGGGGGATCGTCTCCGTACAGGTACACCGGCTGGCCGACCATGGTTGCCTCGTTTCGGCGGTTCGGGCAGATCACTGAGTGGAGTCGGACACGGCGAAGGCCGCGCTTCCGACGCTACGAGAGCCCTGCGGACCTGCCACTCCAGACCGCCCGATGGAGTGAGCGGCGCGGGACCGGGTCACGTGCGGAGCACGCCCCGGTCACTGTGCGGAGCGCGCCCCGCCCGCGCCCGACCGCCCCGCCGCGCACCGCCCCACACAGGAGGGCGGCAGCCGGACGGGGCGGGGCCGGTTCAGCCGTGCGTACGGCGCCTGCGGGCCACGGTCACCAGGGCGGCTCCCGCCGCGGCGACGGCAGCCGATGCGCCGATGAGGGCGTCGGCCGGGACGGCGGAACCGGTGGAGGCGAGTGCGCCGCCCGTACCGGCTCCGCCGGTGGCGCCGCCCACCGGACCGCCTCCGGCCGAACCGCCTCCGACCGTTGACCCGCCGGCCGTGTCCGGGCCGCCGGCGTCGGTGGTGGTGCCGGTGGTCCCGGTACCGCTGGTGGATCCGGAAGGCGGACGGGCGTCCGCGCTGAGCGCGAGAGCCACCGTCACCGGGTCGATGGCGTCACCCGCGTGGTAGAGGGATCCCGTCGTGTCATTGGCGAACTGAGCCGCGCCGTCCGCCGTGAAGGCCGCCGGGACGTTCTTCCACTGCACCACGTCACCCTTGGCCGTGTAGGTGACCTTGGAGAGGTCGAGCGAGGCGAAGTCGACGTCCTGGTGCACCCCCTTGGGTGTGGTGACATCCGCGCTCAGCGTGCCCTTGGCGCCCTTGGCCACGATGTGGATGTCCGAGAGTGCGATGTCGAGCCGGTGCGCGGTGTAGAGGAACCGCACACGGCCGCCGAATGCGGCGTTCAGGGTCTTCTTGCCGCTGTTCAACTCGGCCTGGGCAAGCGGGAAGTCGAACCCGTCGGCGTTCTTCGCGGCACCGGCCTCGGTCCTGATCTCACCGCCGCTGAGGATGTACGTACGGAAGGACTTCTTCACGCCCCAGGCGAGCGTGCCGTGCGCCACCTGACCGGGCGTCTGCTCCGGCCCGGCCGGGGTTCCGGTGGGGGCGGGCTTTCCGGTCGGCCCGCCCGTCGGCTCACCGGTGGGCTTTCCGGTCGGTCCGGTGCCGGGGCCAGTACTGGGCTCCGTACTCGGTCCGGTGCCCGGTCCGGTGCTCGGTCCGGTGCCCGGTCCGGTGCTCGGTCCGGTGCTGGGCCCGGTGCTCGGTCCGGTGCCCGGTCCGGTGCTGGGCCCGGTGCTCGGTCCGGTCGGGGTGCCGAACTCCAGCCGTACCGTGATCGGATCGCCCTCGGCCCCGGCGTACGAGGCCGAACCCAGCACGTCACCCGCCTCCTTGGTGAGCGTCGCGGGCAGCTCCTCCATCGAGGCCCCCGTCGCCTTCACTTCGGCGAGCGGCACATCCTGCCGGGTGCCGCCGTCCTGGGTGACATCGGCCGTGATCCGCTGGGTGCCACTGTCGAACCGCAGGTCGGAGAGGGTGACTTCGAAGCCGTGCCCCTTGGGAGGCGGGGGCGAGGAGAAGGTGACGCTGCCGGTGAAGGCCGCCTTCACCGTGTGCGTTCCGGGGTCGTACGCCCCCTGGGCGCCGCCGAACCGGAAGGTGCCGTCGGCGTTGCGCCCGGCTCCGTCCGCGGTGCGTATATCCCCTGCGGCCATGCCGGTGACGTACGCGCGGTAGGACTTCTTGACGCCCCAGTCCAGCGTGCCGCCGGTGATGTTCAGCGGCGTGCTGGGCGGCCCGTCGGCGGCGAGCGCGGGCAGGGCGAAGGCGGTGGCGCCGAGCGCGGTCACCGTGGCGACGGCGGCGGCCAGAGCCATCGGGCGGCGGGTAACGGCCATGATCAGGTGTCTCCTTGGGAGCGTGCCGATGGGACGGCATGGCGAGTGACATGACGTGTCGTGGGGTACGGGCGGGTGGCGGCCGGTCCTGGTCCGGCGTCGGCGCACGGTCAGCGCTGTCCGCCCCGGCGCCTGCGGACGGCCAGGAACACCAGAGCCGCGACGGCGATGACGCCCGCGCCGAGACCGGCGTACGTGCCGGTGCGGCCGGCCGCCGACCGGGCCGCCGTGTTCGCGGCGACCGGGTGCCCGGACTTCCTCTCCGCGGCGGGGGCAGGGCTCGGCGTACTGCCCAGATCGGGCAGGGCGGGCAGCGCGGCCTCGCTGTCGACGGCGACGGACAGCGACACCGGGTCCATCGCGGTGCCCGGCCGGTACATCGAGCCGAAGAGTTCCGCGCCGCCCGCGGTCAGCTTCGTCGGCGCATCGGCGAGTGCGATCAGGCCGTTCCTGGCAATGAGTTGCCGGGCGCTGAAGGTCGCCACCGGCTTCCCCGCGGCGGAGAGGGTGCCCTCGCCGTCCCTGACCCTGACGGCCAGTCCGGTCAGCCGCACATCCAGCCCGGTCCCGGTGAAGCGGACCGTGCCCGCGAAGTGCGCGTCGAGCGTCTGTTTCCTCTCGTCGTATGTGCCCCTGCCGCGCGGGAAGCGGAAGAGCGCACCGCCGTCCTGGGCGCCGCCGGAGAGGGTCCACTTGCCCCGGGCGACGGAGCCGGTGACGTACTCACGGTAGGTACGGCGCACCCCCCAGTCGACGGCGGCGTCCCGGATGGCTCCGGCGGGGTGGTCCTTGACGGCTTTCCCCGAAGGATTACGGTCCGACGGCTTCCCCTCCCCCGGCTTCCCGGACCTCCCGGAAGGCGCCCCGGCAGAGTCGCTCGGGTGCGCGGCCGGCTGGACCACATCGGCCGACAGGCTCACCGGGTCGAGCGCCGTACCCGCCGGGTAGTAACCGGCGAAGGCACCGGCGCCCTCTGAAGTGAGCTTCGCGGGTACGGAGTTGAGGGTGACCGGGGAGCCGCCGCCCTTCATGGTGACACCGGACAGCGCCAGCGTGGCGAGCGGCACCTGCGCCGATGCGGTGAGCCGCCCGGTGGTTCTGGACCTGCTGGCCATGTCGGCGTAGAGCGTGCCGCGGCCTCCGGAGATCCGGACGGTGGGGCGGCTGATGGTGAGGTCGAGTTCATGGGTGCCGTCCGCTTTCCGGTGCCCCACGAAGTGGACCCCGCCGGAGAACGCCGCGCTGAAGGCACCGCTGTCCGGGTCGTACGAACCGGTGGCCGAGTGGAACCGGAACTGCTCCCCGCCCACCGTGGCCGCACCGCCCTGAATCCCCCAACTCCCTTGCGCGATGGGGCCGGTGACATAGCTCTGGAAGGAGGACTTGATCCCCCAGTCCAGCCGGCCGCCGCGCACCGTGCGGTCCGCCGCGTGGGCGGCGGACGCCGGGAGCAGGGCCACCGGCAGGGCCGCGAGGAGCACGGCGGCCAGCGCACGGACCGGTCGACAGGACAGCATGGAATCCCCCCGGAGGGCTGGTTAGTGAGGTAAGGCTAACCTAAGCTATCCCCGACTCGGCCGGAACCCTTCCGGCCCGGGAACCCGACAGAACGACAGGACGGTGTCCTCCGTGCGCACACCCCGGACGGCCGGTGTACTGCTCTCCGCGCTCGCCCTCGCTCTGGCAGCCACCGGCTGCGGCAGTACGCACACCACACCCGCCGCACGGTCCACCGGAACGGGCCGCGCCGCGTCGGCCGCCCCCGCCGACCGGGTCGAACCCCTGGCCGCAGCACCGCACGCCCGGCTCCCCGCACACATCCGTTCCGCGGACGGGCGGCGGGTGACGGTCACTTCGGCCGACCGGATCGTCCCGCTGACCGGAAGTCTGAGCGAGATCGTCTTCACACTCGGCCTGGGCAGGCACGTGGTCGCCCGCGACATCACCGCCACCTTCGAACAGGCGCGGAAGCTGCCGGTGGTGACCCGCGCGCACGACGTCTCGGCGGAGGGCGTCCTCTCCCTGAAGCCGACCGTCGTCCTCGCGGACACCACGACAGGGCCGGTGGAAGCCATCGCGCAGATACGAGAGGCGGGCATCCCGCTGGTGGTCGTGGACCCGGCGAAGGGGCTGGGCGACATCGACCGCCGGATCGACGCGGTGGCCGGTGCGCTCGGCGTGCCGGGGCCGGGTGCGGAGCTGAAGCGGCGCACCGCCCAACGGCTCGACGCCGTAAGGAAATCCGTCCCCGCCCGCAAGGGCCCGGCCCGGCTCCGGGTCGCCTTCCTCTATCTGCGCGGCAGCGCATCGGTCCATCTGCTCGGCGGCCGCGACTCCGGGGCCGCCTCGCTCCTTGAGGCGGCCGGCGCGGTCGACGCGGGCAAGGCGTCCGGTCTGGACAAGGACTTCACCCCGATCACCAGCGAGGCCCTCGCCAGGGCCGCCCCCGACGCGATCCTGGTGATGACCAAGGGGCTCGCATCGGTCGGCGGCATCGACGGCCTGGTGAAACTGCCCGGCGTCGCCGAGACCCCGGCCGGTATGGACCGCAGGGTCGTCGCGATCGACGACGGGGTGCTGCTGAACTACGGGCCGCGCACCGACCAGGTGCTGAAGTCCCTGGTCGCGCAGTTGTACGCGAACGGGAAGTGACCGGTGACCACCCGCACCCCCGGCGCCGCCCCCGTACCGGCAGAAGACCCCGCCCGCACACCGGCCCGGGACACCGCCGTACCGGCCCGGGACTCCGCTCCCGTACCGGCCGAAGCCTCGTCCACCACCCCCGAGCCGCGTCAACGACGCCCGACCACAGTCCTCCTGACGGCTGGTCTGCTCGCCGCGCTCGTCCTGCTCTGTCTCCTGTCGGCGGGGATCGGCGCCTATCCCATCCCGCTCCATGACGTCCTCTCATCGGTGCTGCACCGGGCCGGTCTCGGCGGCTCGACTCTCGACCGGGTCGGCGAGAGCGTCCTGTGGAACGTACGGCTGCCGCGAGTCGTCCTCGCCCTGCTCGTCGGGGGCTCGCTCGGCTGCGCGGGCGCCCTGACGCAGGGCGTGTTCGGCAATCCGCTGGCCGAACCGGGCGTCATCGGCATCTCGTCGGGCGCCGCGGTCGGCGCGGTCTCCTCCATCGCCCTCGGGCTGAACTTTTTCGGCAACTGGACGGTGACGGTCTGCGCGTTCGCCGCCGGGCTGGGGACCGTACTGCTGGTGTACGCGCTCTCCCGCTCGGGCGGGCGGACCGAGGTCGTCACGCTGATCCTCACCGGTATCGCGGTGAACGCATTCGCCGGGGCGCTGATCGGGCTCTGCGTCTTCTTCGCGGACAACGCCCAGATCGCCCAGATCACCTTCTGGCAGCTGGGCTCGCTGTCCCAGGCGACCTGGCCGAAGGTGCTCGCCGTGCTGCCGTGCGCGGTGCTCGGTCTCGCCGTGGCGCCCTTCACGGCACGGAAGTTGGACCTGCTGGCGCTGGGCGAGCGGCCCGCCCGGCACCTCGGGGTCGACGTCGAACGGCTGCGGCTGGTGCTCGTACTGGTCGTCGCGCTGCTCACGGCTGCGGCGGTGGCCGTCGCCGGGATCATCACCTTCGTCGGGCTGCTCGTCCCCCATCTGCTCCGGATGGCGAACGGCCCCGGCCACCGCTTCCTGATCCCGGGCAGCACGCTGGGCGGTGCGGTGATCCTGGTGGCCGGCGATCTGGCCGCGCGGACCGTGGCGGCGCCGGCCGAACTGCCGCTCGGGGTGCTGACGGCGCTCTTCGGAAGCCCGTTCTTCTTCTGGCTGCTGCGCAGAACGCGCCACCGCACCGGCTGGGCGTGACCGGGCCACCCGCCGCACCGCCTGGGCCCGACCAGGCCGCCGCCCGGGTGCGATCCTGCCGCCGCCCGCCGCACCGCCCGGACATGCACCGGCCGCCCCCACTCCGTACCCCCTCCCCCCGAGGTGACCCGTGCTCAGAGCCCTTTTCCGGAACCGCCCCCGTCAGCTCCCCGCCAGCCATCCACCCGGCACTCCCCTGGCCCAGGCCCACGGCCTCCACCTGCGTCTGGGCGGCCGTGCCGTCCTCAGCGGTATCGACCTCACGGTGCGGGCAGGTGAACTCCTCGCGCTCGTCGGCCCGAACGGCGCCGGGAAGTCCACGCTGCTCGCCGCCCTGGCGGCCGATCTGCCCGCGACGGAGGGCGGGGTACGCATCGACGGGCGCCCCGCCGCCTCCTGGCCGGCCGCCGAACTCGCCCTGCGCCGGGCCGTGCTCCCCCAGTCCGCCGGCCTCTCCTTCCCCTTCCCGGTCGAGGAGGTCGTACGGATGGGCCGCGCCCCCTGGGCCGGTACGGAGCGGGCGGACGACGACGGACCGGCCGTCGCCGGTGCGATGGCCGCCACCGAGGTCGCCGCGTTCGCCGCCCGGCCCTTCCCCTCGCTCTCCGGCGGCGAACGCGCCCGGGTCGCCCTGGCCCGGGTGCTCGCCCAGCGGGCCCCGCTGCTGCTGCTCGACGAGCCGACCGCCGCACTCGATCTGCGCCATCAGGAACTGGTGCTGCGGATCTGCCGGGAGCGGGCCGCCGCCGGGTGTGCGGTCGTGGTGGTCCTGCACGATCTCGGACTGGCGGCCGCCTACGCCGACCGGGCCGCCGTCCTGCACGGCGGACGGATCGCCGCCGACGGTCCGCCGTCCCGGGTCTTCACCGCGGAGTTGCTGAGCCGCGTGTACCGGCAGCCGGTCGAAGTGCTGGCCCATCCGGACACCGGAGCGCCGCTCGTCATCCCTGAACGGCAGCCACCGGGAGCGGCTTGACCTGATCATGACCATGCCGTGACGGGCTTGTGTCCGCTCTTCGCGATGTTCTCCGCAATGAGACCTGAATCACGACACGAGCGGGTATCGGTGAGGTAAGCCTCGGCTAAGTTAGGGCTGCCTCAGTCGACCTTTCACCGCGTGTGGAGCCCCTATGCGACCCGTCCGACTCTCCGTCGTCACCGCCGTCACGGCCGTGGCCGCTCTGACCGCCGTCACGGGCTGCGCCAAGAAGAGCGACGCCAAGGCGGGCGGCGACGGTGTCGTCTCCGTCACCGCGAGCGACTCCGCCTGCAAGGTTTCCACCACCGAATTCCCCGCCGGGCACGTGCAGTTCGCCCTGGAGAACAAGGGCTCCAAGGTCACCGAGGTCTATCTGCTCTTCCCGGACGACCGCATCGTCGCGGAGCGCGAGAACATAGGCCCCGGTCTGAAGCAGAGCCTGACCGCCGAGGTGAAGGCCGGTTCGTACGAGATCGCCTGCAAGCCCGGGATGAAGGGCAACGGCATCCGCCAGAAGGTCACCGTCACCGGCGGCAAGGCCGTCAAGCGTGACCCGAAGCTGGACGCCGCGGTCGCCGCGTACCGCACGTACGCCCAGGAGCAGGCGGACGGGACGCTGCCGAAGGTGAAGGTCTTCACCGACGCCATCCGCCGGGGTGATCTGGCGGCGGCCAGGAAGGCGTACGCGCCCTCGCGCATCGGCTGGGAGCGCACCGAGCCGGTCGCCGAGTCGTTCGGCGACATCGACCCGAAGACCGACACCCGCGCGGACGGCCTGGAGAAGGGCCAGAAGTGGACCGGCTGGCACCGGCTGGAGAAGTCGCTCTGGCAGGACAAGAAGATCGGCGCCACCGAGAAGTCCCTCGCCACCGAGCTGGACACCGACCTCGCCGACTGGCAGAAGCGGGTGGGCACCGCCGCGATCACCCCGACGTCGATGGCCAACGGCGCCAAGGAGCTGCTCGACGAGGTCGCCACCGGGAAGATCACCGGTGAGGAGGACCGCTACAGCCACACCGACCTGGTCGACTTCAAGGCGAACGTCGAGGGCGCCCAGCAGGCGTACGAGCTGCTGAAGCCGGTCGCGTCGAAGAACCAGCCGGCCCTGGCCAAGGAGCTGGACAAGCAGTTCACGGCGCTCAATTCGCTGCTCGACCACTACCGCGACGACAAGACCTCGTACGACTTCACGCCGTACGACAAGGTCTCCGAGGCGGACCGCAAGAAGCTGTCGGACGCCGTCAACGCCCTGGCCGAACCGCTGTCGAAGCTCGCAGCGGCCGTGGTCACCAAGTAAGCGCCCGGCACGGACAAGGCAGGAGCACCTCATGGCTGACGAGAGCGGCGCCGCTTCCCCGTCCCGGCGTTCCCTGATCGGCTGGGGCGGCGCGGGGCTCGCGATCGGGGCCGTGGCAGCGGGCGGCGCGACCGCCGCCGCGCTGCGCACCGACGACGGGACCGCCCCGGTGGCGGAGTCCGGCGCGGCGGTGCCGTTCCACGGCGCGCACCAGGCCGGGATCGCCACCGCCGTCCAGGACCGGCTGCACTTCGCGTCGTTCGACGTGACGACCGGCGACCGGGCCGAACTGGTCCAGCTGCTCAAGGACTGGACGGCGGCCGCCGCCCTGATGACCCAGGGACACACCGTGGGCGACGGCGCGTACGGCGGTCTCGCCGAGGCCCCGCCCGACGACACCGGGGAGGCGCTCGGTCTGAAGCCGTCCCGGCTGACGCTGACGGTGGGCTTCGGCCCGAAGCTCTTCGAGAAGGGCCGGTTCGGTCTTGAGGGCCGGCGGCCCGGGCCGCTGGTCGATCTGCCGGAGTTCCCCGGTGACAATCTCGAAGCGACGCGCAGCGGCGGGGATCTGTGCATCCAGGCGTGCGCGGACGACCCGCAGGTGGCGGTACACGCGATCCGCAATCTGGCCAGGATCGGCTTCGGCAAGATCGCGATCCGCTGGTCGCAGCTGGGCTTCGGCAAGACCTCGTCGACCACACCGGACGCCCAGACCCCGCGCAACATGATGGGCTTCAAGGACGGCACCCGGAACATCTCCGGCACCGACACGGCCGCCCTGCGGGATCACGTGTGGGCGGCGGAGAAGGGCGACGCGGCCTGGATGACCGGCGGTTCCTATCTGGTGGCCCGCCGTATCCGGATGCATATCGAGACCTGGGACCGCGCCTCGCTCCAGGAGCAGGAGGACGTCTTCGGCCGCGACAAGGGCGAGGGCGCGCCGGTCGGCAAGGCGAAGGAGCGCGACGAGCCGTTCCTGAAGGCGATGCTGCCGACCTCGCACGTACGCCTCGCCCATCCGGACAGCAATCACGGGATCCGGATCCTGCGCCGCGGCTACTCCTTCACCGACGGTACGGACGGCCTGGGGCGGCTGGACGCGGGGCTGTTCTTCCTGGCGTACCAGCGGGACACCCGGCAGGGGTTCATCCCGCTCCAGCGCGGTCTGGCCCGCCATGACGCGCTCAACGAGTACATCCAGCACGTGGGTTCGGCGCACTTCGCCGTCCCGCCGGGCGTCCGCGGCAAGGGCGACTGGTGGGGCCGTGCGCTGTTCACCTGACGCGCTGCCGCCCGACGTGCTGTCCGCCCGACGCCCTGCCCGCTCCCCTCACCCCGGGATCCCGTCGTTCCCGTAACCCGGTTCCTGCAACCAGAAAGGACCCGACGTGTTCGGCAACTATCTGATCGGCCTGCGCGAGGGGCTCGAAGCGAGCCTCGTCGTGTGCATCCTCATCGCCTATCTGGTCAAGACCGGCCGGCGTGACGCGCTGCGCCCGGTGTGGATCGGTATCTCCACCGCGGTCCTGGTGGCGCTCGTCTTCGGCTTCGCGCTCGAATTCGGTTCGGAGGAGCTGACGTTCAAGGCCCAGGAGGGTCTTGGCGGATCGCTGTCGATCGTCGCGGTGGCCCTGGTGACCTGGATGGTCTTCTGGATGCGGCGCACCGCGCGCCATCTCAGGGCCGAACTGCACGGCAAGCTCGACACCGCGCTGCGGATGGGCACGGGCGCGCTGGTCGCGACGGCGTTCCTGGCGGTGGGCCGGGAGGGTCTGGAGACCGCGCTGTTCATCTGGTCCTCGGTGCACACCTCGACCGACGGGGCCCAGGGTCCGATGATCGGCGCGCTCCTCGGCATCCTCAGCGCCGTCGTGCTCGGCTGGCTCTTCTACCGGGGCGCCGTCCGTATCAACCTGTCGAAGTTCTTCACCTGGACCGGCGGGATGCTGGTGGTCGTGGCCGCGGGTGTGCTCGCGTACGGCGTCCACGACCTGCAGGAAGCCGACTTCGTCCCCGGTCTGCAGAGCCTGGCGTTCGACATCAGCTCGACCGTCCCGCCGGACAGCTGGTACGGGACGCTCCTGAAGGGCGTGTTCAACTTCCAGCCCGACCCGACGGTGCTCCAGGCAACGGTATGGGTGCTGTATCTGGTCCCCACGCTCGTGTTCTTCTTCGCCCCGGTAGGGTTCACCACGTCCTCGAAGGCAGCGGGATCGCAGGAGCAGAAGGCAACTCATGGGCAGGCTGGGGCGGCTGGCGGCGGGACTCGCGACGACAGCGGCGATGTCGCTGACGGCGAGCGGGTGCATGACGGTGCACGGGGAGCTGGAGGTCGTACCGTCGGCGACGAAGGCTGAGGCGGCGCAGGCACTCGCCGCCTTCACCACCGCGTACAACAAGGCGGACAAGGCGTACGACCCGGCTCTCGACGCGGGCCGGGTCACCGGTCCGCTCGGGGCCATCAACCAGGCGGGGCTCAAGGCGCGGCACGTCACCACTCCGTCCGGCAACGCGCAGCACTCCGACCTCAAGCTCACCGACGTGAAGTTCGTGATCCCGAAGAAGGCCGGGTGGCCGCGGTGGTTCGTCGCCGACACGGACTCCAACCGGGACCGGGACGGCGGCGGCAGACTGGACACCCGCTGGCTGGTGGTGTTCGTACGGAACGCGGCCGACCAGCAGTGGAAGGCCGCCTATCTCTCGGTGCTGCGCCCCTCGGCGGTCCCTGACTTCGTCACCGACAAGGACGGCTGGGCGCGGCCCGCCGAACCGGCCGACCCGTCGCTGGCGGTGGCTCCGGAGAAGCTCAGCGCCGAGTACACCGGGTATCTGCAGAAGGGGAGCCCGGACCACTTCGCGCCGGGCAACGACACCACCGACTGGCGCAGGGCGCGGAAGAAGAACGCGAATCTGCCGGGGCTCTCCACGCAGTACGAGGACCGGGCGCTCACCGAGGGCGACTACCGGCCGCTGGGTCTGGCCGTCCGGGGCGGCGGGGCGCTGGTGTTCTTCTCCAGCCGCCACTACGAGCAGCAGACCGCCGCGAAGGGGCTGCATCTGACGGTGCCGCCGGATGTACGGGCGCTGATGACGAGCGACGCGAAGAGCACCCTCACCAAGGAGCGCGTCTCCAGCCAGGTCGCGCTGGTCCCTGAGAAGGGACAGGTAACCATCCTCAACCGGCTGGCCGGACTGACGGCGGCGAAGGGCTCCTGAGGCAGGACGCCCGGGGCCGGGCCGGGCAGATCCGGCGCTGAGCCGGCCGGCTCAGCGGCCGAGGGGCCACGCCACCGCGTGTGCGTCCTGGTCGTCGGCGTCGGCGTGGCGTGCGCAGGCGTCGGTGAGCGTCTCCAGGAGGGTCAGCGGATCGGGCAGCGGATGTTCGAGTCCGCGCACCCAGTCCACGCTCGCGTCACCGGGCAGCCGGGCGGGCGGTACGAGCACATAGCTGCCGCGGCAGTGCCAGCGCAGCCCCGGGTGCTCGTCCATCGTCTCCGGGTGGCAGTCCAGCTCGCACGGCCACCACTCGTCCTCGTCCTCGGGCGTACCGCGGGTGGCGGTGAAGAAGAGCATCCGGTCGGTGCCCGACTGGGCGACCGGCCCCACCTGGATCCCCTCGGCGAGCAGCCGCTCCAGTGCGCTGCGCCCCGCGTCGAGCGGCACATCGAGGACGTCGAGGACCATGCCGGTCGCGGTGATGAAGTTGGCGTCGGGCTGGTTCCGCACCCAGCGCTCGACCTGGGCGCGGTCGGTCGTGGACTGCGTCTGCCAGGCGAAGGAGAGGGGGTGCCTGGCCGGGGTGGGACAGCCGACCCGGTCGCAGGAACAGCGGTACCCGACGGGGTGGGCGGCGGGCGAGAGGGGCAGCCCGGCATCGGCGGCGGCGACGAAGAGCCTCTCCCGGAGGAGGTCGTCAGGAGGGGACTGCTTGGGGCGGCGGCGCAGCCACTGGCTCATCCTGCTCGCCGGGCCACGGTCTCGGCCGAACTCTGTTCCCATCTATCCCCTCACCTCACCGCTGCCGCTGTATGCACCACGGACCCTCCATGCTGCCACCATCCTGCGCCCCGGGTGACCACACTTACCGGCCGGGGTGGTTCAGCCACTGTCCGGATGTGCCCCGATCCCGCGCAGCACCTGGTCCACACAGGTGTCGGCGAAGGCGTGGGTGAGCGGGTTGGTGCGCTGAAGCCAGCGGTGGGTGAGCGGCCCGACCAGCATCTCCACGGCGATCCGGATGTCCACGTCCGCGCCGATCTGCCCGGCGGCGACGGCGGACCGCAGCCGCTCCTCGTACAGCCTGAGGGCCGGTTCGAGGAGTTCGCGGGTGAAGCGCCTGCCGAGCTCCGGGTCGGTGGACCCGGCCGCGGTGAGGGCGCGGGTGGGCGCCTCGTACGTCTCGTCGTTGAACTGGTCGACGGTGAGCCGCAGCACCTGCTTGAGGTCGGCCGCGATGTCCCCGGTGTCGGGGAAGCCGCTCCACTCGCCCTCGGTCTCGGCGTCCCCGGCGAGGGCGAGGGAGGCGTCGAGCAGGACGGCCGCCTTCGACGGCCACCAGCGGTAGATCGTCTGCTTCCCCACCCCCGCCCGGGCGGCGATGGCCTCGATGGTCAGCTTGTTGTAGCCGGCCTCCGTGACCAGCGCGAGCGCCGCATCGAGGATCGCCCGGCGGGAGCGCTCACTGCGACGGCCGGCGTCGGGCGCCCTGCCGGTCGTCCGTACGGGGGGTGCGGTGCCGGGCCGGTGTCCGGCGGGCGGCTTCGCTTCGGGGGACGGGGAGTCGGCCATGGAGGGGAATCTAACATCGGCGGATCCGATACGTATCGTCTCGGTATCCGCGTGATGTACGCCTTGCGCACCGGGGCTCCCGTCCGACCCCGCCGCCCCACCGCGGGGCTTCGGCCACGGCGGACGGGCGGCCACGGCGGAGCAACGACCACCGAGGGCGTAGGGCCAGGGCGAAGTAGCGACCCCAGAGGACGCACGACCACGGTGGGTGAACCACCCGATCGGTGCACAGCGCGCGGGGCCCCGCAGGCGGACCATGGCAGCTAGTCGGCTGCACACCCCGCAGCCCATGTCCGCCGTGAGGAGCCCTCATTGCCTCGTGACGCCAGACCCCGGCGCTATCTGATGTGCCCACCGGCACACTTCAGGGTGACGTACTCCATCAACCCGTGGATGGACCCTTCGAAACCGGTCGAACTCCCCCTGGCCCTCGCCCAGTGGGAGGACCTGCGCGACCGCTACACCGCTCTCGGCCATACGGTCGAGATCATGGACCCCCGCCCCGGCCTGCCCGACATGGTCTTCGCGGCCAACGGCGCGACCGTGATCGACGGGCATGTGCTCGGCGCCCGCTTCGCCCACCCGGAGCGCGCCGAGGAGGCCGAGGCGCACCTGGAGTGGTTCCGCGTCCGCGGCTTCACCCGGGTCCACCAGCCCGCCCATGTCAACGAGGGCGAGGGCGACTTCGCCGTCACCGCCTCGTACATCCTGGCCGGGCGGGGCTTCCGCTCCAGCCCGCTCTCGCACGCCGAGGCCCAGGAGTTCTTCGGCCGCCCGGTGATCGGCCTCGATCTGGTCGATCCGCGCTACTACCACCTCGATACGGCGCTGAGTGTGCTGGACGACTCGGCGGACGAGATCATGTACTACCCGGACGCGTTCTCACCGGGCAGCCGTTCCGTGCTGGCCAGGCTCTTCCCCGACGCACTGATCGCGGCCCCGGAGGACGCCGCGGCACTGGGCCTCAACGCGGTGAGCGACGGCCGCCATGTCCTGCTGCCCCAGGCGGCCGTCGGCCTCTACGCCCCGCTGAGGGCCCGCGGGTTCGAGCCTCTCGGCATGGACCTGAGCGAACTGCTCAAGGGCGGCGGCAGCGTCAAGTGCTGTACGCAGGAGCTGCGTTCGTAGGCTGCTTCGGCAGATCGGCGCTGTGGCTGGGCCGATTCTTCCGGATCACCTTGCTGATGAGAGGAAGGACTGCGGCGGGGTGGAGTCCTGCGAGGTAGGTGGTGGCGGTCGTGTCGTCGCGGGTGGCAGGGCCGCGCCACTGCTTGAGCTCGTTGGTGGATCCTGGTGGTCGGTTTCCCCGTCGGAGTGCCCGGGGAGCATGGTCGGCCGGCTCGGCAACCGGGGTTCGTGCAGGATGTTCCATGAACGATCGGGCTAGATTCCTGGTGGACCGAACGTGGGGCTCAAGGCGGGCGGCAGGTCCGACACCGTCCCGAACACCAAGACGTGGTCCGGGTTCATGGGGTCGTTTTCCGGCGTGGCGATGATTCCCGCCGACAGCAAGATCCTGATCAGCGCGTTCCTACGGCTGGGACTCTCCGCTGCCAACACCCACGGCAGCCTCGCCCTGAAGCCGATGCTGACCCATTTCCACATGGGACAGGAACCCCACGCGACCGATTCGAAGCCGCAACGTCTGCATGCCGACACGGCGTACGACATTCCTCACCTGCGGCGATAGCTATGGGGCAAGCACATCGGTGTCCGCATCGCTCGCAAGGGCATCAAGTTTAGCGAGCGCCTCGGCCGTCGCAGGTGGGTCATCGAGCGCACCATGTCCTGGCTGACCGGTTACCGCAGACTCAACCACCGCTACGAGCGCCAACCAGGCAACTACCTGGCCTTTCTCGGACTTGCTGCCGCCCTCTGCTGCTACAAACGCTTCCTCGACCTGACCAAGTAGGACACGGCCTAAAACCGCAAGGTCGCCGTACTTGATGCTGTTGCGGGAGTCGTTACTGGACCGCAGGGGGTCCAGCCGCCGGAGAAGTACGGCGGCTGGCGGCGGCTACAGCCGACTTCCGACGTGGGCCTGGCGGCACCGTGGAGTACGCGTGTTGAGGGTCATTGCCGATGCCGATGAGGACCGGAACTGGGTCGCCCTCCGTGACCTCCACGATCGTTTGCGCTAGCCCACACGCAGCCGGGGCTCGCAAGAGGAAATCCTGGCGGAGCTAATTCGGTATATATCCGCACTGTTGTGACCGAATTGTCCCAAACTGCTGCATCCGCTAAAAGAAAATAACCTACCAACATTGAGGACGACGTTGACGCGGTGTGGAGGATGGGTCACTTTTAGTTTATGTAACGCTCTGCTCGTGATCGGAGGGTCACGGTGAACCACTTCAAGATCCTGCAATTCCCTACTCGAGCTAGCAGAATCGCGGCAGCCATCCTGTTCATGGCGGCAGTCGTGATGAGCGTGCTGGGCGGAAGCGTTTCGGCGCACGCCGCAGTTGCCGACGTCGAATGCACGCCCACCACATCGACTCTCAGCGTGTCCTACAACCCTGGTCTCCACCTGGAAACACAAAGTCACACAATCACCACCCAGGGAAACTACCAGTGCCTCTCGTCCTCCGACTCCACGCTCTCCTCGGGAGGGTTCGGCCCTAACTCGGCGACTGGGGTCTCGGCATCGTGTCTGCAGCTGCTACCCAGTGGCACCGGCAGCTTCACGATCACCTGGAACAATGGCCGTACCAGCACGATCACAGCCTCGGTCACCAACACTGTGGTCGCCAACACGTACGTCTCCACAGGCATAGGTACCGTCACCGCTGGAGAGTTCGCCGGCGACGCCGTTCTAGCCGTCAACATCTTCATTCAACCGAACCTCCTAGCCTGCCTCTCCACTGCTGGCGTCACCAACATGACTGGCACGGCGAACCTGCTGATCACAAGCGCGTGAGCCTTCCGGGGTCTGTCTCGAGTTGAGATGAAAGGCGCACTCCACGCTGAAACCAGCAGTCTCCGGCAGGGGCCCGACCCTGCCGGAGTTCGCCTGGTTCTTCGTCTGGCTCCTTCCATAACCGCCATGAATACTCATCCCGGCCGTCCAGGTTTACCGGATGTTGCAATTATCGTGCCTTCAGCTCGCCAGACGCCCCTGCCGACGATCTATTGTGCTTGGCCGCCGGTGCGGGTGGCAGCCAACTAGTGCCGGATCAGGCAACGTTCGCCCCCGTTTACGTCTGACGGGCAGCTCGTGCTGAGCGGCTCGGTCTCCTCAGTGTCGAGCTGGTGGTCGGCCCAGACGTAGCTTTCGGGAAGCAGATCGGTGATGGAGACGGTCCGGAGCCGCTCGCCTGCCCCGACGATGACTTGCAGGCCCCGGAAGTAGTCGCCTTTCCTGACGCAGCACACTGGGAAATTTTCTTCCGGTCTGATGCTGATGATCTTCTGCTACATTTCGGAATGGCTCTCAGTCCGCCAGCTTCAGGCCCGCGACGCAGCCGATAATGCCTGCCAACAGCAGGAGCTTGAGCACGCTGGCCGACTCCCCGTCGAAGACCATCGCGTACGTGGCAGTGAGTACCGCTCCAATCCCCACCCAGACTGCATATCCAGTACCTACCGGCAGTGTCCGCAGAGCATAGGACAAGCCCGCCATGCTGATCACCAGGCCGGCAACGAACACGCTGCTCGGCAGTAGACGGTGGAAGCCCTCCGATTTTCCAAGCGCCGTCGCCCACACCGCCTCGAACACTCCGGCCAACACCAACACGATCCATGCCATGACAGACACTCCCAGCGCCGTCTTGTCGTGGCTGGATTCGGCGCACTCGTCCAGGAGCCGATCGGGCTCTGCACACCAGTCTCGCAAGTCCCGGCCGGTACAGGACAGCAACATTCGAATCGCCACCCCATGAACCACGCGAATGACGGAGTAGAGAAGAATCATGCAAGCCGCGTTCCTCAGGCAGGGAAAACTGAGGTGAACCGGAATTTGCCGCGATCCTGGACCTCGTGGGTGTGGGAGTTCGCCAGCCGAGAAAGGCCAGATAATTGGAGGGGTGGCGTTCGTAGCGGTGGTTGAGTGTGCGGTAGCAGGTCAGACACGGCTCGATAGCCCACCTGCGGCGGCCCAATCGTTCGCTGGACTCGATGCCCTTGCGGGCGATGCGGACGCCGACTGCTCCGTGATCTCCCACAACCCGTCCGGCACGATCCAGTCCCACCGCCCACTCCTCATCGTGATGGGCTACCCCAACTCACCATGTAGGACACCGTCTAAGTCGTCGAGAGACTTCGCACCGAGTCCTTCGAGGGCGGCCTCGGTGAGGCCGGCGGCGTCCTGACTTCCCTGACGTAGCCCTCGGCCGGCCCGCTGCCCGGTCGACGGCGGCCGCATCGGCGGTGGCCTGGTTCTCGTAGTTGACCGTGCGGGCCAGTGAGGCGATGGCCCAGGACGCGGTGGTGGTGGCGTCGGCCGCATAGCTGAGGGCTTCCTTGAAGAACGTTTTGTCCTGGCGAGATTGTGTGGTTCGAGGTTCAGGTGTCGCGCCAGTTCAGGGTCGATTCGCGAGTGTGTCTGCGGCTTATGAGATCGATCATCAAGACGTGGACTATGGCTTCGGCACATCCGGCGTTGAGGTGTGAGCCCTTCGGGCCGCTGCCGGGCACCAGCGGAACGGCTCGAAGGCATCCGATCTTCTCAGCGCGGCGCTCCGCCGACTCCGACAAGGGCTCGGCGCCCCTCGCTCCGGCGACCCCTGCTCCCAGCAGAGGGGTGCGCCGTGGCTGGTGATTGCGGTACCCCGATCAGATGAGGTGGTGCTGCCATCGAAGCGCGGGGTGGCCGTCGATCCAGTAGGTGTGGGTCTCCTGTGTGATGTGGAGCTGTACCGCGGTGATGTCGGGGCTGTCCGCCTCGTGCCAGGCGGTGAGGGTCTGCTCGATCGCGTCCCAAAGGGCCGCGGGGCCGCCCTGGCGGACTGTCCAGGTGCCGTCGTTCTCCGTGAACGATGCGAAGGATTCTCGGTCCGGATCGAAGAGGTGCAACAGCCGGTTGCCCTCCAGCGATGTGGCGCGGGTGAAGCGCGCCCCCGGAGCAGCGAGCTGCGCGAGAAACGCAGGCATCCACTCTTCGAGGAGTAGCGGGTGCACCTTGGCTACACGCTCGCTGTCGGGGTAGGCGATGCGGGCGGACAAGTCCCCGACGACCGGTACCTCCGCCTGGGAGCGGGCCTGCATGAACGAGCTGCGGCCGATGATCCCGCCCCTGGCGGTCCCGTCCTCGGCGACCATGACCTTCGCCAGCCCGGTGCCGTATTGCCAAGACCCGCCGACCGTGGCGAGGACGATGGCGCCCGGCTTGGTCTGCCTGATCCAGGTGTAAGGGATTCGACGCACGGCGCAGGTAGCGATGACAAGGTCGTACGGTGCGCGGCGAGGGTGGCCAAGGAGGCCGTCTCCGGTGACGGTCCACGTCGAGTACCCGGCCTTCTCCAGCGCGGCGTCCGCACGGGCTGAGACGTCCGGGTCCACCTCGATCGTGGTGACGTTGTCCTCGCCGAGGCGGAAGCACATCAGGGCGGAGGAGTAACCGGTCCCCGTACCGATCTCCAGCACCTGATGCCCGTCCCCCACCTCCAGCTTCTCCAGCATGTCCACCACGGTCTCCACTGCCGCCCGCCAGCAGGGACTGGAGAGGACACCGGCCTGCGTCAGCCGTTCGGCGAGGGCGCGCCGTTGAGCAGCGGTGCCGGTCATGGGGCAACTCCTTGCGTCAGCAGTTCAGCGAATGCAACGGACATCGCGAGGCCCGTGGATTCCTCCAGCCACCCCCACTGTCCGTTCGGGTTCAGCTCCAGCCACCAGAGGTCGCCAGCCTTGTCCACGGCGAAGTCGAAGCTCCCCGAGACCAGCCCGAAGTGATCGAGGTACGCATGGAGCACCTTCTCCAGCCGGGTGGGCAGGTCCACCACCCGGTAGGACAGCGCCGAGTAGTCCTTGCGCCAGTCCAGCATCCCGGACTCGATCCGTACGGCGAACACCTCGCCGCCGACGACCAGGACGCGGAGGTCGGCCGCCTTGTCCACGACGGCCTGGAACAGGTGCGGCACCAGGGACACGCTCGCGTCGATCTCGGCCGCGGTGACGCGGTCGGCCCAGCCGGTAACGGCAACCCCATCGCGCTGGTAGGGCGTCCACCGGAGCGTCTTGTAGATCACCCGATCGTGGGCGCCGATGAAGGACCGGGATTCGTCCGGGTCGTTCGTGACCAGCGTCGGCGGCACGGCCAGTCCGAGACGCTGGGCTACGGCGAGCTGGGCGGGCTTGTAGTCCGCGGCGGCATTCCGCAGCGGGTGGTTGACCCACAGCGGTCCGTCGAGGGAGTACAGGGTCCCGCCGAGTCCGTAGCGGGTCTGCGCCGCCGCGAACCGTGCGTCGTCATTGTCGAGGTGGCCGAAGGAGGGCCATACCGGGCGGCGCCAGTACACCGATCGGATATGGGTCAGGTCCACGGTCCGCGATGGTGTCCGGAGCTGCCCGGCCACGGGGGTCGGGCAGCTTCCGAACCGGGCGGAGACCGTCAGAGTCGCCCCGATGTCGGCGGGATTGAACCTGGCCACGGGCACGTTGCGCCGGTTCAGCTGGCTGATCACCATGTCGGCGGTGAGGTCATCCAGCTCCGTGGCCACGAGCACCGCTCTCCCGTCGGTCACCGGTCAGTCCCGCTCTGAGTCGTGGTCGTGGCCCTGGTCGGGCGATGAGTCCGAGTTCGTGGTCGTGTTCGTCTCCGTGCCCTTGCTGGTCCCGTACTTGCCCATCTCGATCACCGTGCCCATCCGGTCGGTGTAGACGCCGAGCTGGGTTTCGGGATCGAGCGTGACCGACGCGTGGGGGCGACGGGCGACGGTCGGGTACGGGGCGGTCGACCGGCCCCCCGTTATGTTTTTCGCGGTCCTGCAACGGGGCCGCTGGCCTCCGGGCCCGGCATGACTGTGTCCCCCTGTCGAAGGCATGACCTGGGGGGTGGTGTCACCGGGTCCGGGGGTGTTCGTCGGAGACGCTGATGAGAGGTCCGGCCACCGTCCGGTCCGGCGCAATGCCGGACAGTTCGCGGGCGGCAGGTCTGCATAACGTGGATGCGTGAGCACGACACCCGAGCCGAGGCCGGCACCGCCAAATCCCCTGGAAGGACGCGATGTTCGAGATTGAAGACGTGGGCGTGTTCCTGGGCCTGGACGTCGGCAAGAGCGCCCATCACGGGCACGGGCTCACCCTGGCCGGGAAGAAGATCTTCGACAAGCAGCTGCCCAACAGCGAGCCGAAGCTGCGGGTCGTGTTCGACAAGCTGACCGCGAAGTTCGGCAGCGTCCTGGTCATCGTGGACCAGCCCGCCTCCATCGGCGCCCTGCCCCTGGCCGTCGCCCGCGACGCCGGCTGCCAAGTGGCCTACCTGCCCGGCCTGGCCATGCGCCGGATCGCCGACCTCTACCCTGGCGAGGCCAAGACCGACGCCAAGGACGCGGCCGTCATCGCCGACGCCGCCCGGACCCTGCCCCACACCCTGCGCTCGCTCGAACTCACCGACGAGATCACCGCCGAGCTCACCGTCCTGACCGGCTTCGACCAGGACCTCGCCGCCGAGGCCACCCGCACCAGCAACCGGATACGCGGCCTGCTCACCCAGTTCCACCCGTCGCTGGAGCGCGTCCTGGGCCCCCGCTTGGACCACCAGGCCGCCACCTGGCTCCTGGAGCGCTACGGGTCCCCGGCCGCCCTGCGCAAAGCCGGCCGACGCCGCCTTGTCGAGCTGATCCGCCCGAAAGCCCCGCGCATGGCCGCACGGCTGATCGACAACGTCTTCGACGCTCTGGACGAGCAGACCGTCACCGTTCCCGGCACCGGCACCCTCGACATCGTGATCCCGTCCCTGGCCCGCTCGCTCGCCGCCGTCCACGAACAGCGCCGGACCCTCGAAGCCCAGATCAACACCCTGCTGGAGGCCCACCCTCTTTCCCAGGTCCTGACCTCGATGCCCGGCGTCGGCGTCAGGACCGCCGCAGTCCTGCTGACCACCATCGGCGACGGCACCAACTTCCCCACCGCCGCCCGCCTCGCCTCCTACGCCGGCCTCGCCCCGACAACGAAGTCCTCCGGCACCTCGATCCACGGCGAACACGCCCCACGAGGCGGAAACCGGCAGCTCAAACGGGCCATGTTCCTGTCCGCCTTCGCCTGCATGAACGCCGATCCCGCCTCCCGCACCTACTACGACAAACAGCGAGCCCGCGGCAAAACCCACACCCAAGCCCTCCTCCGCCTCGCCCGCCAACGCATCAGCGTCCTGTTCGCCATGCTCCGCGACGGAACCTTCTACGAATCCCGGACACCGAAGGACGTCGAACTCGCCGCATAACCCCACCATCCACCCGCCCCCAGACCCCGGCAGGGATGCCTTGACGAACGACATAGAGGCACCCCCCAGACACGAACGCCGGTCTCAACTGCGGTAGCCATTCTGGCCTCCTTATCGCCGCCCGAGGCTGGACATCCCACTGGGCGAGCGCACGGTCAACTGCCGCCGCCTTAGCGCGGCTTGGTGACGGTCAGCCATTACTGGACTTCATCGACCGGGGTCTGGCGGACGACGACATCGCCGAAACCGCTAACCTCAACTACTGGGCCTACTGGCTCGGTTCGATCCGTGAACCGCAGCCAGACGACAGGTTTATGCGACAGGGGTGGACCGGCTGGGAACCCGTGAGTCTCCTGCGTGGGCTCGTGGCCGGCCTCCACGAGGCTCCGGCGTACACGGACCTGTACGTCCACTCGCTCTGGGCCTTGCTGACCACCACACGATGGCTGCCCCTGGCAGACCCTGACCTGGCGGCCAGTCTGAGCGCACACACCGCCCGACTTCTTGATCACGACCGGATCTCCCCGCGATCGAGGCGGGAACTCAGTTCGGTGCATTACGTTCTACGCGAGAACCGCAGATGACACATCGGAGGACGGGTTTCATGGCGGACACAGAGCAGGAGCAGGCGAAGGGCACCACGGGCTTCCTGCTGGAGATGGGGATGCTCAAGCGCGCCAAACGGACAGGATGGTGGATCGCCGGGGTGAAGGACCCCGAGACGATCGCCGAGCACTCGTTCCGCGTGGCTCTCATCGGCTCCGTGCTCGCCATGATGGAGGGCGCCGACCCCGCGAAGACGGCCCTTCTCGGGCTCTGGCACGACACCCAGGAGACCCGTGTCAGCGACATCCCTCATGTCGGTCGCCGCTACCTCGAAGCCACCGGCAACGAAAAGGTCACAGCGGACCAGGTATCCGCCGCGCACCCCGCTGTGAAGGACGGGGCCCAGCGAATCGTGGAGGAGTACGAGAACGGCGACTCCCTCGAAGTGATCTGCGCGCACGACGCGGACAAACTCGAATGCCTCATCCAAGCCGTCGAGTACCGCGAACAGGGCTGCTCGAACGTCCAGCCCTGGATCGACAGCAGCGTCGCCAAGCTCAAGACGGCCTCCGCCCAGTCCCTCGCTGACGCCGCGCTCACCATGACCTCGATCGAATGGCAGCAGACATACCTCCGCTGAGTCCAGACCGCGAAAACGCCGGAGCTCCACGAAACCACGAGGGCGGGCGGAAGAAATTCCGCCCGCCCTCAATGCTGAATGCGCCTGCCTCTACGTACTCATGGCTCGCTGACACTCTTCCAGGGCGAAGGACCCAAAGTTCCCTCCAACCCTCTCCATGCTGTCACGACCCGGAAGTCCGGGATTCCAGGCGAACACTGGGCACTCGCCGTCCTGGTCTCCCTGGGAAGTGTCGAGGACAACATAGGCCCATACGTCATCGACCATGACGACCATCAGGTCGGCCGGCAGACCGATCTGATGACGAGCCTCCAGGGTTTGCTCGACAGTTCCCAAAAGGGCATCCCCTCCGGCAGGCGACTTGTATACGCCAAAGAACTCCTTCCCGGCGATTTCCCAGGTGCCGAATTCTTCGAGGAGACGCCGGTAGGACGGAGGGAATACGAGGCCCATCTCCCGCTCCGCAGCATCCAGCATGTCAACGTCACAGCCGTCGGCATGGTTCGCGCTCTTCTCGTTGCCACAGACCAGCGCGATCACCTTTTCACTTGACTCGAGGGCTCTCGTCATTGGCTGAATCCCTTCGCCCTGGAGCGTTCGGATTTCGGTGCCCGCGACATCAGCCGTACTGCGGCCTCGGCGACGCTGATCCGCCCTCGCACCACGTCGACCACGACCTCCGTGATGGGCATCTCCACTCCGTGGCGACGAGCAAGCTCCAGGATCGATTCGGAAGACTTGACGCCTTCGGCGGTCTGACGGGTGGCGGTGGTGGCCTGTTCGAGGGTCACGCCCCGGCCGAGATGTTCGCCGAAGGTGCGGTTACGGGACTGCGGTGAGGAGCAGGTGGTCGCGAGGTCACCGAGGCCGGCAAGACCGGCGAGGGTCTGCGGGCCGGCTCCAAGTGCCTGCCCGAGGCGGATCGTCTCGGCGAGGCCGCGAGTCATCAACAGCGCACCGGCGTTGTCTCCCAGCTCCATACCGGAGGCGAGACCGATGGACAGGGCGATGACGTTCTTGACCGCGCCACCGAGTTCGCATCCCACGATGTCGGTGTTGGTGTACGGGCGGAAGGACGGCGTCATGCAAGCGGTCTGGAAGGCGGTCGCGGTGTCCTCGTGGCTACTGGCGATGACAGAGGCGGCGGGTCGGCGTGCGGCGATTTCTTCGGCGAGGTTGGGGCCGGACAGCACCACGATCCGCTTGGGGGCAACGCCGGTCACTTCGGTGATCACTTCACTCATCCGCAGACCGGTGCCGACTTCGATGCCCTTCATCAGACTGACGATCACGGTCTGCGGTTCGATCAGCGGCGCCCACCGGATGAGGTTGGTGCGGAGCGACTGGGCGGGGATGGAGATGACGGCGTAGTCGGAGCCCGCCAGCGCCTCCGCCGGGTCCGTGGTCGCTGTCACCTGATGGGCCAGGTGTGCGCCGGGCAAGTAGTCCGGGTTCTCCTGTCGCACATTGATCGCGTCGGCGACTTCGGCCCTGCGGGCGTGCAGAACGACCTCGTTGCCCGCGTCGGTGAGAACGGTGGCGAAGGCCGTGCCCCAGGAGCCGGCGGAGAGCACGGCGACCCGATGTTCAGCGGCAGGCGCCCGGTGGTTCATGGGGTGGTGATCGGCCATCGTCGTCCCGCATCTGTCCCAGGCCCGGTCCGAGGCGACGGGGCGCGGGCAGCATATCGGGCACCCCGCCTGCCGGGGCGGCCCGTTGGGCCCCCAGCGTGAGGGCGACGCCCCGGCGCCCGGGGTATGTGGGCGGGGCTCGGTCGGCATCATGGCGCAGGGGGCCGGCCTGGGTGAGGACGGCGCGTGCCTTCGACGAAGGAACCGTGCGGAGGGGAGTCACGGGGGGGGGACCGCGATCTGTCCTGCCCGCAAGGCGGCTGCTTTCCGTGAGCTGGGCGACCTCGACGGCGCTGTGGGCACCGCCGAGGAGGCAGTGGCTCTCATGGGCGGGGTCAGCTCGGCGAGAGGGAACAGTTGCTCCGGAGGACCTGCGAAGCGATCGTCCGGCACGGGACAGTTCCCGCGGTCGCGGTCTTCCTGAAGGCCACCGGCTGACCCGCGCTGGTGACCGATGTGATGCTCTGCGCCGGCTCCTCGGAGTGCTCGGCGGCAGAAGTCCGATTCACCGTCCAGGCACGGGCATCGGCTCGGTGCCAGGCGGCGGCCACGGGTCGCCCCACGCCGTGTCGCGGGCCGCGCGGTAGAGGTCGCCGTGGCGCTTGGAGACGGTCTCGCGGGTGAGTTCGTCCGCCGCCGTGCAGAGTTCCAGCTGGACCAGGCCCTTGCGGATCTGCGGTCGGCGTACGACCCGGGACGGCACGGTCGCCACCTCGCCCCTGAACGCGGCGACATAGCTGAACTTCTCGTCCTCGTACGCCAGTGAGCCGCCCTTGACCTGGCGGTGCAGCGAGGATCTGCTCACCCGGGCCGAGAAGTGGCACCAGTCCGTGCCGCGCACGATGGGGCAGGCGTCGCTGTGGGGGCAGGGGGCGGCGGTCCGCAGTCCGGCCGCGGCCAGGCGGTCCCGGGCCGCCATGATCCGAAGATAGCCGTCGGGGGTGCCGGGTTCGACCACCACGACCGCCTGGGCGGCCTGGGCCGCGGCGTCCACCACGGCGGTGCGGCCGGCTTCGGTCAGCTCCCCCAGGACGTACGAGACCGTCACCAGATCGGTGCTCTCCAAGGTGAGCCCCGGTCCGATACGGGTGCGCTGCCAGTCGGCCGTGCGCAGTGCGGAGGAGCCGGAGTGCGCGGCCAGTTCACGGCCCAGTACGAGTGCGGGGTCCGCCCAGTCCAGCACGGTGGTACGCCGGGGGCCCTTTGTCCCACCGGCCCCACCAGCACCATCGGTCCCGTCGGCCCCACCGGTCCCGTCGGCCTCCGCCTGCTCGTCCGGGTCGTCCCAGGCCCCGGCCACCGCCCAGCTCGCCGCGCCGGTGCCCCCGCCGATGTCGGTGTGCCGGGCGGGCACCCATCCGGGCACCGCGGCACGGAAGGCGGCGAGCGCCGCCCGTACGGCTTCGAAGGTGGCGGGCATCCGGTACGCGGCGTACGCGGCGACGTCCGAACGGTCGCGCAGCAGCGGGGTCCCGGTGGGGGTGGTCCCCCGGTAGTTGGCGATCAGCCGCTCGACGGCCTGGGCGGCCTGTTTGGGCGGCAGCCCGTCGAGGAGCCCGGCCAGGGCGGTGCGCAGGGCTTCGGCGGTGGGGAGCGAGGCGTTCACCGGAGGAGTCTAGATGCTGGCTGCCCCGGCCCCTTCCGTGCCTGGGGACCCTCCCGGCCCCGGACCCTCCCGGCCCCGGGCGGCCCCGCCCCCGCGCTCTGGCCCGCCAGCCGCACCAGCCCTGCCAGCACCACCAGACGCACCAGCCCCGTCGGCACTGCCAGAAACACCAGACGCACCAACCCCGCCGACCCCCTCAGCAGCCGAGCACAACACCCACCCCGTCAGCCCCGCTCGAAGGCGAGCACGGCATTGTGCCCGCCGAAGCCGAAGGAGTGGCTGACCGCGCGCGACAGCCGTACCCGGCGGGGCTGTTTGGTCACGCAGTCGATGTCGAACTCCGGCGCGGGAGCGGTCAGGTTGGCGATGGGCGGTACGAGTCCGTGCTGGAGGGTGAGGACCGTCAGTCCGGCCTCGATCGCCCCCGCCGCACCCATGCAGTGGCCGAGCACACCCTTGGGCGCGGTCACCGGAGGCCGGTGCGGATAGGCGCGGGCGATCAGCCCGGCCTCGGTGGCGTCGTTGAGCAGGGTCGATGTGCCGTGGGCGTTGACGTGGCCGACGTCCGCCGCGCACCAGCCCGCGTCCCGCAGCGCCGCGTCCACCGCCGCACGGGCGACCGAACCGTCGGGCCGGGGGCTGGTCGGGTGGTACGCGTCGGTGGTGGCGCCCGTCCCGGCCAGCAGGGCGCGCGGGGCGACGTTCCTGGCCAGGGCGTCGGCCTCGCGCTCCAGGACCATGACGGCCGCCCCCTCCCCCATCACGAGGCCCCGGCGGTCGGCGGCGAACGGGCGGCTGATGGCCGGGGGTTCCTCCCCGGCACGCATCGCCCCGGCGCCCGACCGTGCGAACCCGGTCAGGGCCAGCCGGTCGACGATCGATTCGGTGGCACCCGCGACGGCGATGTCGCACTGCCCGGTGACCAGCAGATCGCGCGCCACCGAGAGCGCGGTGGCGCCCGACGAACAGGCCGTGCAGGGCGCCAGGCTCGGCCCCGTGCTGCGCAGCCGTACGGCGACCTCCGCGGCGGCCATGTTGGGGACGGTGAGCAGGGTGCCCAGAGGCGAGATCGCCTCGGGGCCCCGGCGCTCCAGGGCGACCGACTGCTCGTACAGCCCGCTCGATCCCGCGCTGCTGGTCCCGATGACGATGGCGACCCGGGTGCCGTCCCAGCCGGCCGGGGAGAGCCCGGCGTCGGCGACGGCCTCCTCGGCGGCGAGCACCGCGAGCCTGACGTAGCGGCCCATGCGGTAGACGGTCCGGCCGCCGACCGCGTCGGCCAGGTCGATACCGGTGACCCGGCAGGCGAAGTCGATGGCGCAGCCGTCCAGTTCGGGGACGGTACGGGCCGTGGAGCGCCCCGTGCACACCCCCCGCCAGGTGGATTCCGTGTCGTTGCCGGCCGGGGTGATCATGCCAAGACCGGTGACGGCGACAGGGGGAAGCGTCATCGGGAACCGGCCACGGTGGACGCGGTCAGGAAGTCGCTGATGCGGCCCAGAGTGGCCCCCTTGTACGCGGAGTCGGCATCGGCGTCGACACCGAGGGTCTCCTTGACGATCACGCCGAGCTCCGCGACCGCGAGGGAGTCCATCTCCAGGTCTTCCATGGTGGCCTCGGGGCGGAGTTCGGCGGCGGGGACCTTGAAGGTGTGGGTGAGGACGTCGACAAGGGTCGGGTGCAGCTCGGACATGACATTCCCCTTCATTCGGAGCGGACGGGCCTGGTGGAGCAGGCGGGTGGGAGCGGTGGAGCAGCCCGCAAAGCATGCTCAATGCGGATGAATCACAGCTCGTGGACGTCGGTCCAACGGTTGAACGAACCTCCGGTTACGCGGTGAGGGAAGGTTTTTTCACCCCACGGGAACGGGCACCGGCCCCCGTACCGGATCCCACACCCCGATCCCGCACCCGGGCCTCACACCGGATCCCGCACCCGGCCCACACCGGGCCTCAAGCCGGCTCCGGGCCGCTCCCCCTGGCCGGGGCCGCTCTCCGGTCCATGGCCGCCCCCGGGCCCCCGCGGCAGAGGCCGCCGCAGCAGAGGCCCCGGCCTCAGAGGTCCTGGCGGCAGAGACGGGACAGCACATGGACCGTCCCCCAGTACCCGACCAGGACGGTGCGCAGCAGGAACCGGTTCACGGGTACGCCTCCCCCGGCCTACGGTGCCAGGGCCCCTCGGGGTCGTCGTACGCCGACGCGTATCCGGCGCCCGCGACCGGCACATCCGCCAGCCACTCGTCCGGCAGGTCGAACGCGTCGGCCAGCAGCCGTGCCCGCCCCGCGACCCGGGCGGTCAGCCGGTCCACCTCTGCCGGGAGCGCACCGATGTGACGGCCCTCAAGGAAACCCCCGTACAGCAGATCACCGCTCCGGGGCGCGATGCGCTCCAGGGCGAACAGCCGGCCCAAGGTGCGCAGCAGTTCCCCCGCGGCGGAGTCCGGCGGGAGGGTGTCCGCGGCCGCGGCGACAGCCCTGGCGGCCCGGAGCTGGGCGTGCGCGGTGGCGGCCCGCAGGGCGGCGGCCGCCCCCGCGTTCCACCGGCCGAGTGCGTCGCCCGGCGGGGCCTCGCGCATCGCGGCGCGGGCCCGGTCGAGTTCGACGCACTCGATGGCGGCGAGCAGTTCCAGGAGGTAGGCGGGATCGGTCAGTTCGCGGCCGGCCGGGGCCGCGGCGGGCGGTGGCGGGCGGTGGCCCGACACGAGCCCGGCCGCCGCCTTGGCGTGGATGGCGAGGTTGTCGCCCTCGGCGGTGATCGCCCCCTCGATCCCGGTGACCAGGGCGGCGAGGCCGTTGTGCTCCAACAGCCCCTGGGCACCGCACCGTTCACGGCACTCGGCCAGGACGGCACGCGCCTCCCAGGTGATCCACGCCTTGGCGACGGCGACCAGCCGCTCGGCATCGGCGGGGATGTCCTGATGCTCCGTCCAGCTGCGTACGACGTCGCGGTGCAGCAGCGTCATCGCGTACGCGGTGGCCAGCGCGCCCGCGAGGGGTGCGTAGTGGCTGCGGTGCGCCATGACGGGCACCCGCTCGGGCGCCCGTACCCCGCCGATCAACCGGTGCGAGCCATGGCGGACCGCCACCGCCAGCGCCGCCCTGACCGCCCCCACCGCGCAGGCGCTCATGCTCAGCTTGCCCGCGGTGACACGGCCGATCGACAGCAGGAAGCGGCTGCGCCGGCTGACCACCTCACTGCTGAAGGCGCCATCGGCGTCGAGCCGGCCCTGCACCCCGGAGAGCAGCGCCTCGCACGGCACGAAGACATCGTCGAAGGAGGTCAGGCAGTGGTCGACCACGCTGCCTATACGCGGCGGCAGCCGCCTGACGCGTACACCGGGCAGCGGCCCGTCAGCCCCGGTCAGCGGGGTCAGGAACAGGAACACGCCGAGGTCCTTGCCGTCGACCAGCAGCCGGGCCGCCACCACTCCGCTCTTGGGGCCGCCCACCGCACTGGTGTTGGGCATGAACTTCTGCGCGCCCGCATGCGGGGTACGCAGCAGGAATCCGCCCCTGGCCCGGTCGTGGACGGCGGTCGTCTCCAGCGCCGTCGCGTCGTTCCCGTGGTCGATCTCCGTACAGAGGAAGGTCCCGACGCGGGTCAGGTCCGCGAAGTCGGACAGATCCCGCCGCACGTCGGCATCGTGGTCCAGCAGGGTGCCCAGGAACAGGTTGTAGTGGATACCGGCGACTGTGGTCAGCGCGGCGTCGACCGGGCTGAGCCACTCGTGCAGGGCGGCCAGTGCCACGGGGTCGGCGGCCAGCCGGAAGGCGCTGTCCAGCGTGGAGTTGAGGGTGCGCAGCCGGGCGTACGCCAGTCGTAGCTGCTCATCCGGGGTGAGACCGGACCTGCGCCGGAAGGGCTCCGTGGCGAGAAGGGCACGCCAGGGGCCGTGGGTGGCCCGGTGGTCGTCACCGAACAGCACCCGGACCAGATCGCCGTGCACGGCCGGGGGGCACCCGGCCGCCTCAGCAGCCGCATATACCTCAGCCGTCTTTGCTGCTTCAGCCGTCTCTGCTGTCTCAGCCGTCTCTGCTGCCTCAGCCGCCTCTGCTGCCTCAGCCGCCTCTGCTGCCTCCGTCGCTTCTGCTGTACCGGGCGAGGTCGGCGCGGACGGCGCGGACAACGTCTCCATGGCCATGGGTCATTCCCCCCGCTGGAAGGCCAGCACCACGTTGTGCCCGCCGAAGCCGAAGGAGTGGCTGACGGCCCGCTCCACGGACTCGCCGCGCGCCTGCTTGGTCACACAGTTCAGGTCGAACTCCACGGCTGGAGCGTCCAGATTGGCGATCGGCGGGATGACGCCCTCCTCCAGGGTCAGTACGGTCAGCGCGGCCTCGATCGCCCCGGCTGCCGCGAGCGAGTGCCCGAGGACGCCCTTGGCCGAGGTCACCGGTGGCCAGTGCGGGAACACCCGCGAGATCACTTCGGCCTCCATCGCGTCGTTGAGCGGTGTGGAGGTGCCGTGTGCGTTGACGTGGCCGACATCATGCGGGCTCCAGCCCGCGTCGCGCAGCGCCTCTTCGACGGCCGCCTGCGCACAGCGGCCCGCCGGGTCGGGGGCGGTCGGATGGTGGGCGTCGGTGGTGGCGCCCACCCCGGCCAGGAGCGCCCGCGCCCGGTGTCCCCGGGCCGCCGCGTCGGTGGCCCGCTCCAGGACCAGCACCCCGGCGCCCTCGGCGATCACGAATCCGTCCCGGTCCCCGGCGAACGGCCGGGACGCCCCCGCCGGGTCGTCACAGCGCCGCGAGACCGCGCCCATCTGCGCGAAACCGGAGACCACGAGCGGCTGAAGCACCGACTCCGCTCCTCCGGCCACCACCACGTCGCACTGCCCGGAGGCCAGCAGATCGCGGGCGACGGCGATGGCCGTGGCGCCGGACGCGCAGGCGGTGACGGGGGCCAGACTCGGCCCGTGCGCCGACAGCGCGATGGCAACCTCACCCGCGGCCGCGTTGGGGATCATCATCGGCACCAGCAGCGGGGAGACCGCGCCGGGCCCTTCGGCGTCCAGCCGCAGAACGTTGTCGGCGAGTACGGAGACACCTCCGACGCCGACACCGATCACCACCCCCACCCGGGTGGGGTCCCAGCCTGCGGGATCGAGCCCGGCGTCGGCGACGGCCTGCCGGGCGGCGATCAGCGCCAGTTTCACGAAGCGGTGCATACGCCAGGTCTTACGGCCGCCGACCGCCGCGTCCAGATCGACACCGTCCACCGGGCAGCCGAAGTCGACGGGCAGGCCCCGCAGTTCGGGCAGCCGGCGAGCGGTGGGCCGGCCCGCGCACACCTCTTCCCAGGTCTCGGCCGTACCGGCCCCGCCCGGGGTGATCATCCCCAGTCCGGTCACGGCGATCTCGGGTGTCCTCATGAGAGCTCCTCGAAGAGTGCGCCCGCGGCGGGCCGCACGGCGGGGGTACGGGAAGCGGCGGCGGCATCGGCGACGGTCACGGCTCCGGCGACAGGCTCGGATCCGGCGGTACGCACAGCTCCGGCGGCGGGCACGGATCGGGCGGTACGCACAGCTCCGGCGGCGGGCGCGGCCCGGGTGGTGGGCGCGAACCGGACAGCGGGCACAGCGGGCGCGGCCCGGACAGCGGGCGCGGCCCGGACAGCGGGCGCGGCCCGGACAGCGGGCGCGATCCGGACAGCGGGCACAGCGGGCCCGACCGGAGAATCCGTAGGCGCGACGTCCGCGCCCCAGTGCGCGGGTAACACGCCGTCGGCCCCGCTCCACGGCGGCACCCACCCAGCCACCGGCTCGACCACCGACTCGACCAGAGCCACCCCGTCCCCCCTCGTTCGTAAGCTCTCCGCGGCAGCAGAACGGCGTACGGGGGTGAAGGGTTTCGCACCACGGGGCCGAACGGGTGGCCCTTGGTCATTTGTTCGAAGAGAGTGCCGGTACCGCGATGACCTGCGACGCTGCGGTACGGGACCTGCCGGGCGACGGGAGCGGCCGACCTCGGCGCCGCCGGGACGGCCGGCCGGTCACCGGGCGCCCGGCTGCCGCATCCGCCCGGCCGATCGGCCAGGCGGCCCTGTCCGCTCCGCTAAGGGCTGTCCCGTAATCCCTGGTGGATCAGCGCGCGGCGTCAGATGCGGTGCATCGAAAGGCGGAGGGGCGTCCGCATACTGGTTGTATTCGGGAGTTCCGACAACGCGGCGAGGCGCCGTAGCTGTCGTCGTGCGCCCGCCAGGGATTACGGGACAGCCCTCAGCCGGCGACCGTCACCGCCGGCGCCCTGCGCTGCCACGGACGGCACAGCGCCAGGAAGCAGGTCATCGCACCCACTCCGCACACCAGCTGGACCACGGCCATCGGGGCGGCCGTGGCCTCGCCCGCGATGCCGACCAGCGGGGACGTCACCGCGCCGAGCAGGAAGGTGGAGGTGCCGAGCAGCGCCGAGGCGGACCCCGCGGCGTGCGGGGTGCGCATCAGGGCCTGGGCGTTGGTGTTCGGCATGGCCAGGCCCATCGCGGACATCAGGACGAAGAGCCCCGCGGCGATCGGGAAGAGGCCGACATGGCCGAAGACGCCGGACGTCATCAGCAGCAGAGCGGTGGCGGCGAGCGTGATGACGCTCAGCCCGAAGCCGAGGGCCTTGTCCAGACTGACCCGGCCGACGAGCAGCTTGCCGTTGATCTGGCCGACGGCGACCAGACCGACCGAGTTGAGCCCGAAGAGCAGGCTGAAGGTCTGCGGCGACGCGCCGTAGATGTCCTGCACCACGAAGGGGGACGCACTGATGTACGCGAAGAGCGCCCCGAAGGCGAGACCACCGGCGATCAGATAACCGGTGAAGACCCGGTCGGCGAGGAGCGAGCGCATCGTCCGCAGGGCGTGCCCGACACCGCCGGTGTGCCGCCGCTCGGGCGGCAGGGTCTCGTGCAGCCACTTCCACACCACGAGCGTCAGAAGCGTGCCGACCACGGTGAGCAGCACGAAGACCCCGCGCCAGTCGGTGATCTGGAGGATCTGGCCGCCGATGAGCGGGGCGACGATCGGGGCGACCCCGGAGATCAGCATCAGCGTGGAGAAGAACCGGGCCATCTCCATGCCGTCGTAGAGGTCACGCACCACCGCGCGGGCGATCACGATGCCCGCGGCCCCCGCGAGACCCTGCAACAGCCGGAAGCCGATGAGCAGTTCGACGCTGGGCGCGAAGGCGCAGACCGCGGTGGCCGCGACGTACACGGCCATGCCGATGAGCAGCGGCCGGCGCCGTCCCCACTTGTCGCTCATCGGGCCGACGACGAGCTGTCCGAGCGCCATACCGATCAGGCAGGCGGTGAGGGTGAGCTGGACGGTGGCGGCGGGCGAATGCAGCGCGTCCGTGACCTCGGGCAGCGCGGGAAGATACATGTCCATCGAGAGCGCGGGCAGCGCGGTGAGCCCGCCGAGGACGAGGGTGACCAGGATTCCGGTGGTGCGGGCGACGGCAGGGGCGGGGAGCCCGGTGCGTATGTGCTCCGGGGCAGAGGTCTTCGGCATGGCCTCTATGCTCTCAGCTCACAGGGTGTGGTAAAGACGATTTACGGGAGCCGTGATGGAGAAGACTGTGCGCTGGGGTGTGCTCGCCACGGGTGGCATAGCCGCCGCCTTCACCGCTGACCTGCAAGGACTCCCCGGCGCCGAGGTGGTCGCCGTGGGGTCGAGGACGCTCGCGTCCGCGAAGGGATTCGCCGGTCGCTTCGGTGTCCCGCGCGCCCATGGCAGCTGGGCGGAGCTGGCGGCCGACCCGGAGGTCGATGTCGTGTACGTGGCGACGCCGCACTCCGCTCACCGGGCCGCCGCCGGGCTCTGCCTGGAGGCGGGGCGCGCGGTGCTGTGCGAGAAGGCGTTCACGCTGAACGCGCGGGAGGCCACCGAGCTGGCAGATCTCGCCCGTGCCCGCGGCAGCTTCCTGATGGAGGCGATGTGGATGTACTGCAACCCGCTCGTGCGCCGACTGACGGAGCTCGTACGGGACGGGGCGATCGGCGAGATCCGTACCGTACAGGCGGACTTCGGCCTCGCCGGGCCGTTCGGCGCGGGCCACCGGCTGCTCGACCCGGCGCAGGGCGGCGGGGCGCTCCTCGACCTCGGTGTCTACCCGGTCTCGTTCGCGCAGCTGCTGCTCGGCGAGCCCGACCGGGTACGGGCCGACGCGGTGCTCTCGTCGGCGGGCGTCGACCTGGACACCTCGGTGCTGCTGGGCTGGGAGAGCGGGGCGACCGCGCTGCTGAACTGTTCGGTGACCGCGGACACCCCGCGCACCGCGGCGGTGACGGGGACCGGGGGCCGGATCGAGGTCCCGCGCGGCTTCTTCGCCCCGGAACGGTTCGTCCTGCACCGGGACGGCCGGGAGCCCGAGGAGTTCACCGCCGGACAGTACGGCAGCGGGCTGCACGGTATGCAGGACGAGGCGGCCGAGGTGATGCGCGCCCTGCGCGCGGGCGAGACCGAGTCCCCGCTGGTGCCGCTGGACGGCACGCTCGCGGTGATGCGGACGCTCGACGCGGTACGGGAGCGGACGGGCGTCCGGTATCCGGCGGACCCGGCGTAGCGGTCACGCCGTAGCGGACACGGCGTAGCGGACACGCCGTAGCGGACACGGCGTAGCGGACACGGCACAGGGGCGGCACCGGAGATCGTTCCGGGTCAGTCCTGTCGTAATCTGCGCCCCCATGAACACCTCTCGGACGAACACCTCCCGGACGAACACCCCTCGGACGAACGCCTCTCGGACGCAGACAGCCCGGACGCAGACGTCCCGGACACCGCCCTCCCGGAAAACGGCGGTGGTCACGGGCGCGGGCTCGGGCATCGGCCGCAGTGTCGCCCGCACCCTGGCGGACGCCGGCTGGTCGGTCGCGCTGGCCGGACGCCGTACGGAGAAGCTGGCCGCGACGGCCGCGCTCACCGGGGGCGAGACCTTCCCCGTGACGGCGGACGTCACATCCCCCGACGAGGTGGGCGCGCTCTTCGACGCGGTGCGGGAGCGCTGGGGGCGGCTGGACCTGCTCTTCAACAACGCGGGCATCTCGGGCCCCGGCGGGGTGCCGGTGGAGGAGCTTCCGTACGAGGCGTGGCGACAGGTCGTCGACACCAATCTGACGGGTTCGTTCCTGTGCGCACAGGCCGCCTTCCGGCTCATGAAGGAGCAGGATCCGCAGGGCGGCCGGATCATCAACAACGGCTCCGTCTCGGCGCACGCCCCGCGCCCGGACTCGATCGCGTACACCGCGACGAAGCACGCCCTGACGGGCCTCACCAAGTCCCTCTCGCTGGACGGCCGTCCGTACCGCATCGCCTGCGGACAGATCGATATCGGCAACGCCGCCACGGACATGACCGAGCGGATGAGCAGCGGCATCAGACAGGCCAGCGGTGAGGTGCTGGCCGAGCCGGTGATGGACGTGGCGGATGTGGCGCGCACCGTGCTGCACATGGCGGGGCTGCCGCTGGGGGCGAATGTGCAGTTCGCGACGGTGATGGCGACGGCGATGCCGTACGTGGGGCGCGGCTGAGGCGAGGGGGCGGCACGGCGAGGGGTGCGGCTGAGGCGAGGGGGCCGACGTAGTGGGCAGTCGGCGGGGTCTGCTGTTGAGGCAAAGGGGCCACGGCCGCCGCTACTGCCCTCTACACTCCACTACTTCAAGGCTTCTTCACACTTTCCACACCAGGAGCGCACCTTGCGCATACGTTCCACGGCCCCCGCCGCCCTGCTCGTCGCCGCCCTCGCGGGGACGCTGCTCGCCACCGCGCCGAGCGCGTCGGCGGCCACCTCGCCCGTACAGATCAGCAAGGTCCAGTACGACTCGCCGGGCAAGGACACCCGGAGCAACAAGAGCCTCAACGGCGAGTGGGTGCGGCTCCAGAACCGGAGCAGGTCCACCGTCAGCATCAAGGGCTGGAAGGTGACCGACGCGAGCCGGCACAGCTACACCTTCGGCAGCGTCACCCTCAAGCGGAACCAGTCGGTGACCGTCTACACCGGCAAGGGCAAGAACACGACCGCCTCCAAGTACCAGGGCCGCGGCGCGTATGTCTGGAACAACGACCGTGACACGGCGACGCTGACCGACTCCCACGGCAAGAAGAAGGACAGCGTCTCGTGGTCGCACCCCGGCAAGGGGTACATCACCAGCTGAGTATCCGGGCTGAATATCCGGGCTGAGTATCCGGGCTGAATATCCGGGCTGAGTACCCGGGCGCAGGCACCGGCGTGGCAGGGTGCTGTTCATGGACGAACACGCCTGGACCACCGTCGCCCAACTCCGTGCCTGGCTGGACGAGTCCGCCTCCCGGCCGCCTCAGGAGCAGACCCTGCTCAGGATCCTCAAGCTCTCCGAGGAGGTCGGTGAGGTGGCCCAGGCGGTCATCGGCGCCACCGGCCAGAACCCGCGCAAGGGCGCTTCGCACAGCTGGCAGGACGTGGAGGCCGAGCTCTGCGATGTGATCGTGACGGCGATGGTGGCGCTGCGCACCCTGACCCCGGACGCGGCCGACGTCTTCGCCGGCCATCTGGAGCGGGTCGCGGCGCGCTCCCTGAACCGGCCCGCTCCCTGAAACGGCCGGCCCCCTGAACCGGCCCACCGGCCCGCTCCCTGAACCGGCCGGACCCCTGAACCGGCCGGGCCCCGCCGGGGAATGACCCCCGCGCCCCGGCGGTTGGCGACGGACATGACGCCAACCGCACAGCACCGCACCGGAGTACTCCGCTACACCGCGTTCTCCACCGACCCCGCAGGGGGCAATCCGGCCGGGGTCGTACTGGACGCCACCGGTCTCGACGACGCGGAGCAGCTCGCGATCGCCGCGGAGCTCGGATACAGCGAGACCGCGTTCCTGACCGCGCCGCCGGAAGGGCTTGGCGGGGAGCCCGGACGGGCCTTCACCGTCCGGTACTTCAGCCCGAAGGCCGAGGTCTCGTTCTGCGGGCACGCGACCGTCGCCACCGCCATCGCCTTCGCCGAGCGGCACGGCCCCGGGGATCTCCTGCTCGCCACCCGCGCGGGCACGGTCCCGGTGACGGTGGCCGAGGAGGACGGCGCGCTGCGGGCGACCCTGACGAGCGTCGAACCGGCCGTACTCGACGTGGACGGGCACGACGTCGAGGAAGCCCTCGGCGCCCTGGGCTGGCAGGCATCCGACCTCGACCCGGCCCTCCCGCCCCGTATCGGCTACGCGGGCGCGCGCCATCTGGTGCTGGCCGCCGCGACCCGGTCCCGGCTGGCGGACCTCGCGTACGACTTCGACCGGCTGGCCGCGTTCATGCGCACCCTGGACCTGACCACGCTCCAGCTGGTGTGGCGGGAGTCGGAGACGGTCTTCCATGTCCGCGACCCGTTCCCGGTGGGCGGTGTGGTCGAGGACCCGGTGACCGGGGCCGCGGCGGCGGCGTTCGGGGCGTACGCGCGTGAACTGGGCCTCGTCGCGGAGGACGCGGTGCTCACCCTCCACCAGGGTACGGACATGGGCCGCCCCGGCGAGCTGACGGTCACCCTGCGGGCGGACGACGCACGGGTACGGGTCAGCGGCACGGGCACCCGTATCGCGGAGGGCGACTGAGAGCGACTGAGGGCGGTTGAGCAGAACCAAGAGGAGCTGAGGGGAACTGGGGGGAACTGGGGGGGAACTGGGACGGAACCGAGGGGGACGGGCGCGGGGGCGGAAACCTGCCGCCGCCCCCGCACTCGTCCCCTACCGGCGACCGCTCAGTGCTTGCGCCTGCGGCGCGGCTTGCGGTTGCGCAGGGCCACCGTGCCGACGGCGAGCAGCGCCGCCGCCCCGCCGCCCGCGCCGAAAAGCGGCCAGGACGACGAGGAGCCGCCGGAGCCAGTCCCCGCCGCGTTCGGTCCCGGCGCCGGGGAGGGGGCCGCCGAGGGCCGGCCGCCCTCGCTGACCGGGTCGACCAGCTTGCCGACCGGGGTGACCCGGCCCGCGGCCCGGAAGCCCCAGTCGAGGAGCGCCGACGTGTCCTTGTAGACCTGGTCGTACCCGGTCACCGGATGCATGACGGTGACCAGCAGGGTGCGGCCGTCCCGGGTGGCGGCGCCGGTGAAGGTGTTGCCGGCGTGCGTGGTGTAGCCGTTCTTGACGCCGATCATGCCCTTGTACTCGCCGAGCAGCCGGTCGGTGTTCTGGATCTGGAACTTCTTGCCGCCCCGGGCCGGGAACTCGGCGAGCCGGGTGGCGCAGTACTGCCGAAAGTCGTCGTTCCGCAGCCCGTGCCTGGCGAACAGCGACAGGTCGTACGCCGAGGACACCTGCCCGGGGTGGTCGTATCCGTCCGGGCTGACGACATGGGTGTCCAGCGCCTGGAGATCGACGGCCTTGGCCGCCATCTCGCGCACGGTGGCGGGCACTCCGCCGTTCAGGGCGCTCAGCACATGGACGGCGTCGTTGCCGGAGCGCAGGAAGACCCCGTGCCACAACTGGTCGACGGTGTACGACGTCCCGGCCTCGACACCCACCAGACTGCTGCCTTCCGGTATGCCCGCGAGATCGGCGGCGGTGACCCGGTGTTTCTGCTTCTTCTCGAACTTGGGGAGCACGGTGTCCGCGAAGAGCATCTTCAGCGTGGAGGCGGGCGGCAGCCGGTGATGCGCGCGGTAGGCGGCCAGCACCTCCCCGCTCTCGCAGTCCGCGACAAGCCACGACTTGGCATCGGCACGCGGCAGGGCGGGCGCGCCGCTCATCCGCCGCACCTGTACTCCGTCGAGGCCGAGCCGCTCACCCCCCACGGCGGTGGCGGCCGAAGCCGGGGCGGCCCCGGTGGCGAGAAGAGCGGCGGGCACGGCAGCGGCGGCAAGGCCGAGCACTGCGCGCCGGGAGGGCGAAGCGTCGCTGGTCACGGAGGGATCGTACGAACCGGGGCTGTGCGGGGGTGCGCCGGGGGTGCGGATCACCCGAAATGAGTCAACCGGGCGGGAGGGGACGGGCGACCGCACGCCACGGTTCGACAGGGCGAAGCCCGCCGCGATTCGACAGACGGCGGCTGCCGAACGCCGAGGACAACGACGTCGTCCTCGCCGCCTGAGCCGTGTCCGTGAGCGGCCGGGGAACGGTCCGCCCCTCCGCGCAGGAGCGGACCACCGGCAGTGGGGGTCACACAGGCCAAACCCCCTTCCACTAGCAGGAGTTCAACGGAATGTTGAATTCCGTCCGGTGGCGGCCGAAGCCTTGACAGGGTTCCGGGACCGACGGCTACGCTCATCCCCGGAAAGTAAATTCCGCATAGTGGAATAACAACACACCACTACCCCGGGACTACCCCATGCCCCCTGTGCCCAAGCCCCGTCCGGCGGGCGGCGCCCTGCTCCCCCTCATCGGAACGATCCCCTTCATCGGGATCCTCGGCGGAATCTGGTTCGCCGACCGAGTGAGGCCCTACGTCCTCGGAATGCCCTTCATCCTCTTCTGGATCGTCCTGTGGGTGGCCCTGATCTCGGTGGTCATGGCCGTGATCTACAGACTCGACCCCCGCAACCTCGATGCCCGGAGTCTGGATGCCCGCAGCCTCGATGCCGGCAGCCTCGATGCCCGCAACAGCGAGGAGGACCCGGCATGACCGCCCTCGTCGTCATCCTCGGCTTCCTCCTGGTCGCCATCTGCCTCGGCCTCCAGGCCCGCCGCGGCAAGGACATGGACCTCGAAGAATGGTCCGTCGGCGGCCGCAGCTTCGGAACGACCTTCGTCTTCCTGCTGCTCGCCGGCGAGATCTACACCACCTTCACCTTCCTCGGCGCCTCCGGCTGGGCGTACGGAAAGGGCGGCCCCGCCCTCTACATCCTGTGCTACGGCGCGCTGGCGTACGTGATGTCGTACTGGCTGCTCCCGTCGATCTGGCGTTACGCCAAGGAGCACCGCCTCGTCTCCCAGTCCGACTTCTTCGCCAGGAAGTTCGACAGCCCGCTGCTCGGCGCCCTGGTGGCCCTGGTCGGTGTGGTGGCGATGGTGCCGTACCTGGTCCTCCAGCTGACCGGGATGGGGATCATCGTCTCCGAGGCCTCGTACGGGCATATCTCCAAGACCCTCGCGGTGATCATCGGTACGGTCGCCCTGACCGTGTACGTGACCATCTCCGGCATCCACGGCTCGGCCTGGACCGCGGTGCTCAAGGACGTACTGATCCTCTCGGTCGTCCTGTTCCTCGGTATCTACCTGCCGCTGCACTACGCGGGCGGGGTCGGCCACATGTTCCACGCCATCGACACGGCGAAGCCGGGTTTCCTGACCCTCCAGCACAGCGGGCTCAGTCCGTCGTGGTTCGTCTCGACGGTCCTGCTTTCGACGCTGGGCTTCTATATGTGGCCGCACTCGTTCAGCGCCTCGTACAGCGCGCAGAACGAGCGGGTGTTCCGCCGGAACGCCATCTTCATGCCCCTCTACCAACTCGTCCTGCTCTTCGTCTTCCTGGCCGGATTCGCCGCCCTGCTCGCGGTACCCGGCCTGAAGGGCGCCGACGCCGATCTGTCACTGCTGCGGATCACGGTCAAGTCCTTCGACCCGTGGTTCGTGGGGGTCGTCGGCGGTGCGGGCGTACTCACCGCACTCGTACCCGGCTCGCTGCTCCTGCTGACATCCGCGACCTGCCTGGCCAAGAACGTCTACAAGCTCGTCCGTCCGGGAACGACGGAGGAGTCGGTGGGCCGGCTGGCCAAGCTGCTGGTGCCCGTACTGGCGCTGATCGCGCTCTTCTTCACCTTCAACGGCGGCAGCAGCATCGTCAACCTGATGCTCATGGGCTACTCCCTGGTGACCCAGCTCTTCCCTGCGCTGCTGGTCAGCCTGGCGCCGCGCAGGCTGGTCAGCAAACAGGGCGCGGCCGCGGGCATCATCGTGGGCGTCCTGGTCGTCGGGGTGGTGACGGTCACCGGGGCCACTGTCGGCAGCCTGCTGCCGGGGCTGCCGCAGGCGGTCAAGGACCTCAACGTCGGCGTCGTCGCGCTCCTGGTCAACGCGCTGGTGATGTTCGCGGTCTCGGCTCTCACCCGCACCGCGGGGAGCGGCGCGCCCGCGAAGGCCGCACCGCGGGACGGTCTTCCGGCGGCTCGCTGACCTCAACTCGCGTGTTGGGGATGCCTGTTCAGCAGGCCACAGGGCTCGGGTTACGGGTTACGGGATACGGGTTACGGGATACGGGTTACGAGGATCGGCGGCCCTGTGCAGGACCCGGCAGGCGATGAAGGCGATGCCGGCCGCGTCGTCAGCGTCGGCCGGGTCATCGAGCAAGCCGGAGAGTTGGTCACGGTGGGCTTCCAGTCCGGCCGGGCGGCCCGATGAGCCACAGACGCCAGGCACTCACACGGAGGACGGCAGCGGATTCAGTGGCTCCCGGTCAGCTCCCCGCTGAGGCTTCCGTGCATTCTGGCGCTGTCCTCGTTGAGACCGACGATCTCCACGGTCTTTCCGCGGCCGGCGTACGCGAGAGTGATCGCGTCCAGCGCGGCGACGGACGAGGCGTCCCAGACATGGGCGCCGGTGAGATCGATGACGACCCTGCCCGGATCGCCCGCGTAGTCGAACCGGGCGGCCAGTTCGCTGGAGGAGGCGAAGAACAGCTCGCCGGTGACCGCGTACACGACGCTCTCGCCGTCCGGATCGGTGACGGCCGTGACCTGGGTCAGCCGGGCGACCCGGCGAGCGAAGATCGCCATGGCGGTGAGGGTGCCGACGACGACGCCGATGGACAGGTTGCTGGTGGCGACGACGACCGCGACGGTGATGACCATCACCGCGGTCTCGCCGACCGGCATCCGCTTGAGAGTGGCGGGTTTGACGGAGTGCCAGTCGAAGGTACCGACGGAGACAAGCACCATCACGGCCACGAGGGCGGCCATCGGAATGTCGGACACGACCGGCCCCAGCACGATGCACAGAATCAGCAGGAAGAACCCGGCGAGGAACGTGGAAAGGCGGGTACGGGCACCGTTCTTGACGTTGATCATCGTCTGTCCGATCATCGCGCAGCCGCCCATACCGCCGAAGAACCCGGTGACGATGTTGGCGATGCCCTGGCCGATGGCCTCGCGGGTCTTGTTGGAGCGGGTGTCGGTGATCTCGTCCACGAGCTTGGCGGTCATCAGCGTCTCCATCAGCCCGACCAGCGCCATCGCCAGCGCATAGGGCGCGATGACGGTGAGGGTGTGGACGCTGAACGGCACATCCGGCAGCCCCGGTACGGGGAGGGACGAGGGGAGCCTGCCCTTGTCGCCCACGGTGGGCACCGCGATCCCGGCCGCGACCGTGATCACGGTGAGGATCACGATCGACACCAGCGGTGCGGGCACGGCCCTGGTCAGACGGGGGAAGAACACCATCAACGCCAGACCGGCGACGACGAGCGGATAGACCTGCCAGGGGACGCCGTGGAGGTTGGGAATCTGCGCGGTGAACAGCAGGATGCCCAGCGCGTTGACGAAGCCGACCATCACCGAACGCGGCACGAACCGCATCAGCCTGGCCACCCCGAGCGAGCCCAGCACGATCTGGAAGACCCCGGCGAGGATCACGGTCGCGATGAGATAACCCAGGCCGTACTGACGGGCGACGGGAGCGACGACCAGGGCGACGGCGCCGGTCGAGGCCGAGATCATCGCCGGACGGCCACCGGCGAACGCGATGACCATCGCCATCGTGCAGGCGGCGAAGAGCCCCACCTTCGGGTCGACACCGGCGATGACGGAGAACGAGATCGCTTCCGGAATCAGCGCCAGGCCGACGACCAGCCCGGCCAGCACTTCCACGCGGAAGACCTTGGGCGACAGCCAGGGAGGCCGCGGCAGGCCGCGCAGGCGCACGGGCAGGGATGAGGGGAGAGTCTGCAAGACCGGAGGACCTGTCGTGCTCGGGCGCGGCCGGCAGGCGGCCGTGCGGTGGAACGCGCAGGGCCGGGACGGCGGTGCGCGGATCGCCCGCCGGAGCAGGGCGGAAGTCCGGGACAACGGAGCGGCGCCGCACAGCACTTCGCAGAGGGCGCCCGCACACTGTGGGACGGGGCGGCGCGAGCCACCCCAGGATCAACACAGCCACCGACAACTCTACCCTGACGTTAGAGTAGAGATACGGGCAGCCCTACGGGCTGGGCGCCCCAGGCAAGAGAAGGGCCGGGAACACGGTCGTGGACAGAGACAGCAGGGACAAGAAGGGCAGCAGGCGCATGCAGATCGGCGAGGTCGCCGAACGGACCGAGCTCTCCCTGCGGACCATCCGGCACTACGAGGAAACCGGCCTGGTCATCCCTTCCGCCCGCTCCCAGGGCGGCTTCCGCCTCTACACCGAGACCGACGTCACCCGCCTGATGGTCATCCGCCGCATGAAGCCGCTCGGCTTCACCCTGGAAGAGATGCGCGACCTCCTGGACGCCACGGACCGCCTGGACGCGGACGACCAGCCCCCCGGCCAGGATCGCGAGGCACTCCTGGACCGCGTCAGGTCCTACGAACAGACCGCCACCCAGAAGATCCAGGATCTACGGGTCCAGCTGACCAGGGCCGAGGACTTCGCCGCCACCCTCCGCTCCCGGCTGGAGGGCCGGGGGCTTTCCTGACGGTGGCCTTTCCGGCTGTGAAGGGGGTGCCTACCTGGGCCGACGCCGCCGGCCCCGGCATCTGGAACCCCTCACCGCAGACGCCACGTGGCAGCACAACGGGAACGCGTTCACGACTCCGCAGGGTCAGGCCGGTCGACCCGACCAACCTCACCCGCACCTTCACCGCACTCCTGCGCAAGGCCGCCCTTCGCCGCATCCGCGTCCACGACCTCCGCCACTCGACCGCCGCCCTGCACCTAGAACAGGGCGTCGAACTCGTCGTGATCAAGGAACTCCTCGGCCACGCCCACATCGGCTTCACCGCCACCGTCTACGCCCACGTACGTCTCCACCTCCAGCGCCAGGCCATCGACACCCTCGGGGCATCCTCAGCCAGACCGACGCCCCGGACGACCCGCCCACCGCAGCCGTTGCCGTCAAAACCCGGGATGCCCCTTTCCCCGTAACCCGGGGAAAGGGGCATCCCGTTTCGCTCCGCAGGAGCCTCTAGGGTGATTTATTCGTCATTCAGGAGTTGCAAAACTCCTTCAGGTCCACCTGAATCGATAATCCCCTTGAAGGAATCCAGCATCGCTGCCAGACCGCCCTCCGGAATGATCACGAGGTCGGAACACTGGAAGTACGCACCGCTGGCGCATTCTCCAGTCTCCTTCCATCGGTTCATCACTTGTTCGATAGCCCGTAGCGTCATGAACGTGGCGCTCCATCGCGTCCCATCGGGGAGGCTGATTTCTGCGTCAACGTTCTCAACGGTTTCTTTGCTGTCCTCCGCACCCAACATGAAGAGGGCGCTGAACTGTTGGTTCTCTACGCGGTAGAGAGAGTCACTGACCATAGAGCTGGTTCAGCCTCGCAATCACCTTGGACTCGTTTGCCTTATCGGATTTCCCAACGACCTGAATCCCCCCGTCAACGTTCCGGAAGAACAGGCGACCGCCGTTCCGCCCTCGCGCGTAGGTGACATCCGTTCCAGACAATGCCTTGCTCCCGAGACCCGGATTCATATTTCCGCGTGACAGCTGCTGGAACAGGCTATCCAGGTCGGCCTGAACCTTCTGGTTCTTCCCCGCCTGCTGTGCAGCCTTCGCCAGAGACGAGTCCCCGCCAATCGCGGAAGACATCGTGGTGCAGCCGCCGGAATTATGAACGAGGATCGGAGTGGTCCCCGCCAGCACATAGTACGTGTGGATCTCATCCACAGTCAGGTTGTACGTCCGAGCGTGCTTCGTGAAGGCCTTGTTCGCCGTGACGATGACGGTGGAGCCATCATCGCTCCGTAGCGTCATACCGGGAGCAAGGTCTCCAGCCTCCACCCATGCTCGCTCCGACGGAGACCAGAACGGGTGCTCATCCGTGGCCGTGATCGAGTCGATTCCGTCTTTGGTCGCGACGGATATCTTGTTGAAGAATTTGTCGCCGTTGGTTCTGATCAGACGTGTCACCTTGCGGGAGCGGCTCTTCCCGGTGGCGGGGTCGGTCGCCCGGACCTTGTCGCCCACCTTTACGTCCTCGATGTCCTTGGTCGAGCCGTCGGCCATGAGGACGTCAGTGCCGGCGAGGAAGCATTTGCAGTGTTCTGCGACCTTCGCCGCTTTGCTCAGCTTCTCCAGCTTGGCCAGCTTCGCGGCCTTACCGATGGGCAGGTCCGCAAGCAACCAGCCACATTCCGGGGTCACTTCACTGGCGCACTTGGCGGCCAGCTTGGTATCGACAACCAGAAAATCGAACGTGTCCCGCAAGATTTTCAGATACCGGTTCTTACCTTCGGGCAGTACCCCATAGAAGATGCCTGCGTCATTGACCGTGGTGTACCGCTTGGCCACGACTTTTCCGTTTACGTAATGGCGTTGAGTGACAACCGTGCTCCCGTCGCCCCGGGAGTGCATCCCTGTGGTGGAAAGATGCTGGGACCACACTCCGGAGTCGTTGACCGTGAAGTGTTCCCTTGTGCCGTCCGAGCAGATTCCGGCGGGTCCACATGCACCAATGGGTCTGCGCCCATCCGGATCGCTCTTCGTAACCGGGTTGTTGTTGCCGTAGGCGTAGCCGTTCATCTGCTGCGGGTCGGTCAGATCCATGACCGGGTCGACGGAGAGGAAACGACCGGTGGCGGGGTCGTATTCGCGAGCGCCGAGGTGCTGGAGACCGGTGGTCTCCGTGTCGTCGGTGCCTCCGACGAAACCCTTCGTCCCCGGCCAGTCCTTGGGCGCGGTACCGCGCGCACCGCCGAAGGGAGTGGTGCGGCGTTGCTGGATGGCAAGGTTCGCAGCGTCGACGGCGAGCTGGCCGGTCCCCTGGTGGTCCGGGATGGTGTAGGAGAAAGTGCGGTCGTCGTTCTGGACGGCCGTGTTGCCGCCGCCGAGGTCGGTGTAGCGAGTGGCTTTGGGTTTGTCGGCGCCCTTGGCGAGGGTGACTTCGGTCCCACCCAGGTACAGAGTGGCTTCGGTGGGCGTGCGCGCGATGAGCCGGTTGCCGTCCGGATCGTACAGATACTGGGTGGTTCTGCCGCCCTCGGTCACGGATGCGAGATGGCCCTCGGAGTCCCACGTCAGGGTCTGGCCAGGACGGGATTTGGTGTTACCGGCCTGGTCATAGGTGTACTTGTCCGTGGCGGTGCCGGCGGGGCCCGAAGTGGTCACGGAGCCGAGGCTGTGGGCCTGCGACGTACCTGCGGGCGGATAGGTGTAGTCGCGCTTGGTGTCCTTGCCCGTCCGGTGAGCCGGGTCGTGGTCGGTCTCGGCGGTGCGGTTACCGGTCAGGTCGTAGCTGTAGCTCTGCCAGTAAGGGGCAGCTCCTCCGATCGCGGCTGTGCCGGGGGTGTCGGTGCAGGCAGTTGTGGCCTGGGTCCAGGCGTCCGTGAGACGGCCCAGATAGTCATAGCCGTAACACTGGTTGTCGGTGCCGGTGCGGGAGGTGTCTGCAATGGAGGTGACGTTGCCGACGTCGTCGTAGTGGTACACCGCGCTGCGGTCGATCCCCGGTTGCTCCATCCGGGAGACCACGGAGGAAGCGAGACGACGAGTCCCCCATTCGTAGCCGTTCTTGATCTCGGTGGACCGGGCACTTCCGACCAGGCCAAGAGTCACTGTGTCGGCCAGTCCGATATGCGTGTAGGTGGTCTTGCCGGACATCCCGTCAGTGGTGACGCCCGTCTGCCACAGCGTGGTGTCGTCGTAGCTGTAGACAGTTGTTCCTCCCGGCAGGGCCCCCACCGGGGAGGAGGATGTGCCGCCCACCAGGCCTGAGGTTTTGTAGCTCGTGCCGGACTGATAGGTGCCGGCCAGTTTCCCTTCCGCCGCCGGGATGACGACCGCGGTTCTGTACGGGCGGCTGAGTGAGTCGTAGGCCGTCACCTTCGAGGTGTACGGCCGTCCGTTGTCGTAACGGATCGATTCAGCCGGGAGCCCCTTCCCGCCCGGCACCGTGTCGTACGTCCACTTCGCCCGCAGCGTGCCGTCGGGGGCTCCCTCATGCAGTTCGGTCTTGCGGCCCTGATTGTCATAGGCGGTGTAGAGGAGTACGCCGCGGCTGTCCTTGATGTGTTCGACCTGGCCACGGTCGTCGTAGAACGTCTCGGTGGCGCCCTTGTCCGGGTCGACGGCCTTGGTCTGGCGGCCCATCTGGTCGTACGTGTATGTCCAGATGTTCTTCGCCGGGTCGGTGACCGAGGAAAGAGCCCCACGCAGATCGTAGGTGTAGCGGGTCGTGTCCACCGCGGCGCCGAGTGCGCGCTGATGCAGTGTCTGCAGTTGGGTCGTGCGGCCCCGGGCGTCGGTCACCGTGGTGGTCGCGGTGCCCCCCGCCGGGGGTATGACCGTGGTGCGGTCGCCCCCGTACACCGTTCTGGTGGTGTTGAGAACTGCTCCGCCGTCCCCGTTGCCCGCGATCTGCTTGCTCTCGACGGTTCGTCCGAGACCGTCGTATTCCGTGCGGGTCTGGGACTCCACCGAGAGGGCGTTGTCAGGCTGGAAGATCTTCTTGGAGGGAGCGCCCGTGGTGAAGTACGGGGCGAACGTCTTGCTACTGAGGCCTCGTTCGTCGTAGAAGACGTCGCTGACGATGCTGCCGCCGTCCGGACCTGGTTCCTGGGTCTGCCGTTCGCGCAGCAGGCCGTCGTAAAGGGTGTAGGACGGAGGCGTCTGTCCGTCGCTATTGTTGACCTTGCGTGTACCCACGACTGTGGGCTGACCGTCTGCGATTTGGTATGTGAACTGATAGCTCGGGACCCTGGTCGTGGAGCGGTCCGGCTCCCACACATCGGTAGTGCGCCCCAAGGCGTCGTACCGCGTCTGCGAGGTGTTGCCGTTGGGGTCCGTCTCCTTGACCACCTGGCCTCTGGCCGGATCAAGTTCCTGAACGGTCGTGAGGCTTGTGGTGCTGTCACCGACCTTCGCAGGCGGAGTGGTGGTCCTGACCTCGGACGCCCGACCGGTTGCCGGACTGTAGGCGGTCGTGGTCACACGGCCGTCGCCGCGCGCAGTACGCACCGGGGCTGACGACCCGTCGACGATCACATTGGCGGCCAGGTCGTTGACCGTCAGCGGGCGGCCGTAGGAGTCGTAGGTGGTGTCCGCCTCCAGATACGTGGCCTTGACCCCGGTGTGGCTCTTCAGCGTGGCCGTCGCGGTGGCGTCGCCCTTGGTCGGTTCAGCGGCGTAGGCGGCACCGTCGTAGGCCGTACGGACGTCCGAGATGACGTCCTTGGCGCGGTCGGGTGTCTGTGTGCAGGCTTTCGCGACGGTTTCGACGCGATCGACGGCGCCGAGTATGTTCGCCGTCGCGTTGGTGGCATAGGTGGTACGGCTGCACTGATCGTCGGCTGCCGTAGCGGTGTCTCCGAGATCGTTCACCTCGGTCACCCGGCCGGCGACGGTGTCGTGTGCCGTCTCGGTCCTCGTGGTACGCCAGGTGGCCCCCACCCCGTCATCCAGGGATGTCCAGGTACGCGCCTCGGCGGTTCCGACGAAGTCAGCGGTGACTGTGCCCCAGTCACGGACCTTCTTTGCGGTTTCGTGCTGCCAGGGACGGCTCACGGACTTCGTGAGGATCTTGCCGCCCGGTTTGTCGTAGGTGGCTGATTTGTAGGAGAAGCCCGCGAGTGCCGCGTGGTCCGTGATCGCGTCGCCCTCGCCGGATCCCAGGGCAACGCTCACCGACTTGGTACCACCGCTCTTGTCCTTGCGGTCGCCATCCATGCCACGCAGGAAGTAGCTGTCCTTCTGCGACTTCATGGCACCGATGCCACCGCTCTGGACGCTGACCTGCCCGTAGCCACGCCACTGCGACCAGGTGCGGTACTTCTCCTTGGTCAGGCCGTCGTCGTCCGTGTAGTGCCAGGCGGCCGGGCCCTGGTAGGAGTACCGGGTGATCTGGTCGGGCGCGCCACCGGTGCGGTCCGACACCGTGACAGCTGTGGTTACGTACTTGTTGAACCACTGCACGTCCGTTGCGTCGCCTGTCTGGTCCTGGTCCAGGTACTGGGGGAAGCAGCGGGTGGTGTTGGTCTCGGGCTTGGGGAGGGCCTTCCAGTCGCACACGGCATCGGAGTAGTTGACGTCGGTGCGGCTGCCGGTCTCTCCGTCGATGCTCGTCAGCCGGTCCTTGATGAAGGGGGCGTAACCGTCGCCGGTCTTGTCGAGTCTGTTGGCCAGTTGCGCGTAGGCGAACGTGGTCTTCGGCAGAGTCACCTGGGGTGTGGCCGACAGACCCGTGTGCTGCACGCTCTCCAGGAGCAGCTGGTAGTCCGTGTCGGCCATGCCCCACCGGTGGCTGAACGCCCAGGAGTCGGTCTTGTCGAAGCCGCCGGCCGTATTGAGGACCTGTGTCGTGATTCCGGTCAGGCGCTTGCGGGTCCAGAACGTCGGCGAGTAGCGGCCCTTGTCGCACTTCGCTCCGGAGTCACAGTTGAGATCCCAGGGCGTGTCGTACCAATAGAACGCCTTGTCGTTGATCGTCGAAGCGGCACAGGTCACGCCGGACTCCGGCAGGCAGCGCTCGGCGCTGGTGAACAGCGCCTGGGCCAAGGGCTTGTCGGCGAATATGCGATTCGACTTCAGACCGTAGTCGATACGTGTCAGGTAACCACCCCGCGTGTAGCGGGTGTTGTCGTCGTCCTTCAGGTTGCGGCCGTAGGAGTTCGCCTCCTTCGCATAGTGGTAGGCCATGGCGTTGCCGTGGGTGTCCACGACATAGTCCAGGTTCCAGCGCCATGCCTGCTGGCACCAGGACGAGGCGAAGGTGTCCTGGTGACAGGGCTCATCCGCGTTGTTGCCGAATACGGGGACGTTGAAGGTCGAGTTGGTCTCTTCCTTGCCCGTGGCCCAGCCAGGGAGCCTGTTGTAACCGAAGTAGTAGCGGACGCCACTGGGGTCGGTCAGTCTCCAGTACTCGCCGTCGGCGTCCCCGTTGGCCCGTGCCGTCGAACGCAGGCGGGCGATACGGGTTCCGTCATCCTGCTTGAGTTTGAACTCGTCCTTGCCAACGGGTACGAGTTCCCCTCCCTTGCCGTTGAAGCTGAGGAAAGCGTTGTCGTACGACCAGCACAAGTCGCCTGGCTTGCTGCCGTCCGCGTTTTTCACCCCGTCGTCGGAACAGGGCTTGTAGCGACGCTCGATGGAACCGGTACCGAGCTCGAAACCGTCTCCGGCCCAGGCCCCCTGATTGTTGGTGTTGGTAGTGCGGCCGTCGATCGATCCGGAGGAGTAGGAGAGCTTGAGATCGGGCTGGAGGTCGCCGGGAGTGTCCGGGACGTCAAAGTCGTAGGACCAGTTGAAGTCACCCGAGTTCAGACTGGTGGACCAGGAGCCCGAATCCGACAGGGACGTGGCCTTGTAGTCCCCCTTGTCCCCCGCCGGGGCCGCGGCGGCGGCGAGTACCGTCGGACCACTGTGCCCCAGAGTCATCGCGGAGGCAGTGAGGGTGTGCGCCGTCGTGTCGTTCTCGGCCCCCAACGACACCGCTGTACGGCACGCCCGCTTGTCCGGACTCGTGAGAAGACATGCCGGATACCGTACGAGCCGAAGTCGGGACGAATAGGCGCCGCCGTAAGCACCGGAGAACGCGTCATAGTCCACCGAGACGGATACACGTGCCCCCTCTGCCGCCCCCTTCTCGGGCGCCAGTGTGAACAACAGCCCGTCGACACCTGCTTTGCGGGCCTGTCCCCGGCTGAGAACCCGAGCGGTTACCCGCCCCGGCGCCGCGGGCGCGGAGCTGCCCGCCCGCTTCTCCCCGAGTGGCTCATTCGCTCCGTGAAGGGGCGTGAGAGCGACGCTGACGGGACCATCAGTGCTGCCGGCGGCCGGCTTCGGGCCACCGTGCCCAGTCGCCGGAGTGAGGCTTTTCGTGGCTGTGCCGGGCCACGAGTGTCTCGGGGCCTCTGTGGGAGTTCTTGGCCCCTTCGTTACGGCGCGTGGTTCCGCAGCGCTGATCCTTCTGCCTTCGACGGGGCGGTCCGTGGACACTCTGGCCCTGGCCGTGTCCGCTGCGGCCACGTCTTCGGACAGGGTGGTGGCCTGCAGGAGTCCCGCAGCCAGGGTGCCGCACAGCACCAGGGATATCCGGTTCCTCGAAGCGCGGAAGAACCGGGGTGTTCGCTTTCTCATGGGAGGGTCTCTCAGTGCCGAGCGCACAGGTGGCGCGGAAGGGCGGGGAGTCGGAAGTGCGCTTTACGTCTGCTGGACTGCTCTGCCGTGCGTTCAGTCGATGGGAGGGACTTCCGTGGGGACGCCGAACCAGGAAGCAGCCAGGTACTCGACCTGGTTGTCGCTCAGCGCTCCCTGGAAGGCCCACACGTCGTCAACGCTGCCGGGGAAGAACCGGGCGCTCTTACCTGCTGTGACGGCGGCCCCGACCTGGAAGCCCTTTGTCGCCTTGTGCGTCAAAACGTTCCCGGCCCAGGCGATCAGGTCCTCGCAGGCCGAATCATCAGGTTTGCCGTCACCGTTGTCGTCCCCACATGCCACCTCTTGAAGTGCGCCGTTGACAAAGAGACGGGCCTCTTTGGCGAAACCGTCGTAGACGACCGCCAGATGGTTCCAGGAAGTCACATCCTCGAAGGCGGTGGACGAGGCGTGGGAGACCCGAGCATCCGAACTGTCCTTGTCGGAGAGAGACATCTGCCAACTCCCCTGTTCTCCGGAGCCCTTCGAACCGGGTACGAACGAAACGTCCAGAGCACTGTGCCCAGCGCTTTCCGCACTCAGGAGGGTGACTTCCTTCGATGGAGTCGCCGCTGCCTGTGCCCAGGCCGTCACAGTGAAACTCGTGCTGGTGTCCACCGGCATGGAGGCCGTGGCGGCATAAGCGTCGCTTCCGTTCAACTGGAGCCCATGGGCATCGATCCACCCCTTTCCGAGCATCGCACCACCCTTGAGGGCCATGGGCCGGTTCTCCTGCGAGGCGTCCGGTGAGGTGGCAGGGCCCGGTGTCGTTTCCTCGAACTGCCAGCGCCCCTTCAGCAGTGGGTGCTGCTTGAACATCTGCGCGACTTCCTCTGCCGAGACCGGGCGGTCGTACAGACGTACGTCGTCGATCTGGCCAGGGAAGAAGGAGCGTGGTTTCCTCTCGAAGGACCCGGCGCCGATCTGCACGGGCCCACTCGCGTACCAGGTCTTGGAGAGACTGGTGCTTCCTGCCTGAGCACCATTGACGTAAAGAGTGAGCTTGTCGGCAACGGTGTCGTGGACGCCGACGAGGTGCACCCAGTCGCCACCATGCGCCGTGGTTCCCTCGGCCTGGATCGCTCTGATCGGTGTGGCGTCGGGTTCGTCGGCTGAGTACTGGTTGAAGGCCCACCGGTCGTAGGCGGAGGAGTAGTAGAGCTCGAAGCCCGCGGTATGGGCTCCTGCCTGGGTGGCGACCATCGCCGCGTGGTCGGGTTTCGTCTCCGGGAGTTTCACCCAGGCCGAGACCGCGAAGCCGCGCTGGTTGTTGAGCTGTGGCGAGACTGTGGTGGCGTAGCCGTCGGCTCCGTCAAGGGACAGTGATCTTCCGTTGACTCCGGGCCGGCCGGTACTGGCACCTCCCTTGAGCGCCATGGGGTCCACGTCCGCATGGCCCGTGACGCGGGTGGCGCCCGCGGACTCGTCGAGAGGGAAAACCGCGCGGGCCTGGCGCCCCGGGGTCGTCAGCGGCTCGTGGCGGTACAGATGGGAGATGTCTGCCGCGGTCAGAGGTTTGTCGAAGATGCGCAGGTCATCGATTGTTCCCGGGAAGAAGGAAGCAGGTTTGCCGTCGTAGGAGCCGGCGCCGATCTGAAGACCCCGTCGGGCGTCCCAGGGAGTGTCGTAAGCAGTGCTGCCGGCCAGTTGCCCCTGGACGTAGAGCATGAGTTGTTTGGTGGTGCTGCTGTAGGTGCCGACCAGGTGCGTCCACTGCCCCGCTTTCGCTCCGCCGGGCGCGGCTTGCATGGCGCGGGCTATGGGCGCCTTGGGGGTGTCACTCGTGTACTGATTGAAAACCCACCGGTCGTATTCCTTGGAGTAGTAGAGCTCGAAACCCGGGGAATGGTTGCCGGGCTGCGCGGCGATGATGGCGGCCTTCTCCGGCATGGAGGACAGTTTCGCCCAGGCAGAAACAGAGAAGCCGGTATCGGTGGCGACGACCGGGATGTCGGTATCGGCGTAGTCATCGACTCCGTCGAAAGCAACGCCCGTCTTGGTCTCCCCCGGTACGCCAGGAGTGGCGCCGCCGTGCAGGATCGCCTCACGGTCTGGGGTACTGCCCTTGGCCTCGCTCGCTCCGGCTTCTTCGTCCAGTTGCCAGGTGGCCCGTTCAGGCTGCCCGGCCCTGACTCTGAAGAGGTATGTGCGAATCTCACTGCCATTGCCCGCGCTGTCGAAGGCCTGCGCCGTGACGAAGTTCAAGCCAGGGTTCGACGGCAGCATCTTGATGGCCTGTGCCGCCCCCTTTGATGTGCTGATCTTGTTCTTGGCCGTCGGATCCGTGTTGATTCCGTACCAGTAAGACGTCACATCGGTGTCGGCTGCCGTCACATCGAACGTGCCGTACTTGCCGACCCCGTCGTACCAGGGGGCCTCCGAGTCATCCGGATCGAGCGCCGGGTAGTCCCCGGATACCAGTCCCGGTGCTTTGGGGACCTTCGTGTCGTAGGTGAAGTAGCAGGCTTCCGGGTCGCCGGTGGACGACCATGGCGAGTATTGCGCCCCATCCCATACACGCACCTGCCAGCTGATCTTCTTGTTGGCCGGCAGCGACGTGGGCAGGGCCACGGCGAATGCCGAGCCCGACTTCTTTGACGGGGTGCGAGCGGGAGTCCAGTGGGGAGAATTGCCATTGCCGTCCCCCGAATCCCATGAAACCTGGAACTGGACCGCGACTGAGTCCCCGTCAGGGTCGGTGATGTTGTTCGCGTAGATTTTTCCGAGGGTGCGCACAGGAACGGCAAGGGCCGACTTCTTGCAGACACCGCCGTATTCCATGGTGAGTTGCGAGGACTTCACCTGCGCGGGCGGCCGGTTGAACTTGACGCGCAGATAGGCCTTGTCGGAGAACCGCTTCCAGCCCAGACCGTCGGATTCGCTGCCCGCCCGCAGGCCGAACGTCATGCTGGATGACTTGTTCGAGGCAGCCGACTGCACGGCTGACTTCACGTCGAACTCGGCATCCTTGGCGGCACAGCCCGTATACCCGTAAGCGAAGCTGTCGGACTTGAGCTGCTTGATCCAGAACCCTGCGGCGTTCTGGGAATTCCAGGTCGTGGATGCAGAGATGCCCTTCGTCTGCCACAGTTCGACAGCGCGCTTGCTGCACGAGGCCGACCATGTGTTGCGGACGACGAACTCCGCCGAAAGAATCGACTTACCGGAGAACTTGGAAACGGGAATCTGGTAGAAGAGCCGCTTCGTGTCATGCGGCTGGCAGTAGGCCCAGTCGCACAGACCCATGCCGGCGTCCGCGTCACCGTTGAACTTCCACTGCGGCGACGACGCCCAGTACTTCGACGCCATCGTCCACGACGACGCACGCGGTGAATACCACTGCGGGTCGATGAACACCGGGTACTGCGTGTCCGCTCCGCGCAGAACGTCCTGATCCGGAGTCAGGACGAGTTCGTGGCCATCGGCCGGCACTGCCACGTCGACCGGTGCGAGCTTGCCCGACTCCCCTGCCCCCGGTTCACCCTGCAGGCCCGCACTCCGGACACCAGCCCTTTTTGTCCGGACACCCGTACCGCCGGAAGCAGCTTCACCGTCAGAACCAGCACTGGAGTCCCACATCTGCGGAGTCGGCGCCTCGAACACAGCACCGCCGGCCCCGCGGTCGACAGCTTCCAGGCCTCCTTGCTCGGTCTTCCGGACGTCCATGCCGTCCGCAGCCAGCTTCAGCCGAAGGTTCGTCAGCTCATCGCTCCGCGCCGCCTCGGCGTTCTTGACCACCAGAAGCTGCGTGAATCCATCCGCCTGCGCCTCCATCCTGAGGTCCACACCCGGCAGAACGTCACGATAGGAAGCGGTGGCTCCTTCAATTTCTGGCTTCGGCAGCGCCTGCGGCCAGTTGAGGGCCAACTCACGGCCGTTCTTCTCCATCCGCACCAGAGGCTGCTGCCCGCCCGCGGAGAACGCCAGCTCTGACGTGGTGGCTTTTGCCTTGACCCCGTCAGGCGTCATCGTCAAGTCCGTGTCGACCGGCTTCCACTCATGACCGATACGGGTACGGACCGGGCGCAGATACTCCCGTGCTTCCAGATTCCCGTCAGCTGTGGCATACACGTCGCTCGACTCCCCCCGCATGGAAGGGATCTCCACGGACTCGCCGGAACTCTTCGCCTCCGCCAGGGCCTGTTCCGTCGTACGGACTTCGGCCCCCGGCTCAGCGGTCTCGGCCGATGCCGTACTCGGCACGCTTGTAGGTGGGGATGCTGGTGCAGCGCTCGCATCCACAGCGGCGAGCGGCAACAGGCCAACAGTGACAGCCGCCCCCAGCAAGGACGCCGCCCAACGACCGGTTGTTGTGCGCGGATTACCCAATCGCAACACAACGTGGTCGCCTCGCCTGCCCATTCTCCCCACAACCCACCCCTACTTCACAGGAAACACACAAACACGCAGAGTTAATACGTCACCACGCGTCAGCGTCAAGGGTCGCCTCAGTAAGGTTGAACCCGATTCACCCCGGAAAGGACGCATCCTGTCACCGAAAAAAATCAGCCAACTACGGGGCAGGAGGCGGACGCATGCCCGTCAGCCAAGTACGCCAACGGGGCATATCGATGAGCCCCGGAAGGGCCGATGCGGGTGAAGGATCCGAAAATCAGGGCTCGGCCGGCGGGCCGGCGACCCTTTCGGAGCGAAAGGGCGGGTGAAGCGTGAGTGATGGCAGACGAGCCGGCCTGTACGCCGGGTTCTGTCGCCCGGAGACCTCGCGGTCGCCGGGGAGACGGCCATCCATCTACGACCGGCATTGCTGCCGGCCTCCTGCGGTCTACCCGCGAACTCGGGCGAGCAGCCCTCAAACGTCCGCGCAAGGCCGTCCTGCGACGGCCTCTCTTGACCTTGCTCCAGGTGGGGTTTACCTAGCCGCCTGAGTCACCTCAGGCGCTGGTGGTCTCTTACACCACCGTTTCACCCTTACCGGGGGCCTCTCGGACCCCGGCGGTCTGTTTTCTGTGGCACTGTCCCGCGGGTCACCCCGGGTGGCCGTTAGCCACCACCTTGCTCTGTGGAGCCCGGACGTTCCTCGGGAAGGTCCTGGGGACCCTCACGCGGCCGTCCGGCCGACTCGTCTGCCGTACCGCCATGCTACCCGGCGGACCGGGACCGCCCGGTCCGGGACGTCGGAGGGGCAGGCGCGTCAGAGGAATTCAGAGGAATTCCGTGGTCTCCAGATCGAAGGCGAAGGGCTCCGGGAGGGCCAGGGTCTTACCGAACGGGATGGTGCAGTGCTGCCGGTAGTCGTCGTTCTCCGGGTCGCTGAACAGCGTCACCGAGGACTCCTCCCGGTCGACGAGAAGATAGAGCGGGATGGCACCGCGGGCGTAGCAGCGGCGCTTGCCCTCCCGGTCGGTGCGGGGCTTGCTGGAGGTGACCTCGGCCACCAGAGCCACACCGTCGCAGGGCATCCAGGGCTCGGCGCCGCGGAACAGCCGCAGGGCCGTGGGGGCGAAGGTGCCGCCCGGGATGGCGTGGTTCTTGGGGCAGCCACCGCCGCTCCGCAGCTTCAGGCCCTTGTTCCCGGAGAAGTCCATATCTGTCCGCGAGCCTCTGGTCACCTGCTTCGCGATCAAGTTGATGCAGTCCTCATGATCCCCGTCCGGCGGCGGCGTCACGACAATCTCCCCCTCGATCAGCTCCGCGCGGAAACCCTCCGGCGTCTCCAGCGCCAGGAAGCCCTCCAACAGGACCTCTGCCTGCGTGAGCGGTTCATGCGGCATGGCAGTCATGTCACGCCCCCTCCTCGGTCGCTCGTCAGACTGGGACATCTAGGGCTCCACCGTTCATGAGATGGGAGGTCTTCCCCCGATTGTGGCGTACCCCGACCCCGGTTGACGGCTGTCGGCGCTCCGTCCTTCCGCAGGCGTCGGGGAGGGCGGGAGGGAAGGGGCCCCTGGGCCGTCCGTCTACCCTGGCAGTCGCTGTTGTCCGTACGAAGGAGACCCGCTGTGCTCGTGCTCTTGCCGCCGTCCGAGGGAAAGGCCGCGAGCGGCTCCGGGGCCCCGCTGAAGCCGGAGTCCCTCTCGCTGCCCGGACTGGCCGGGGCGCGGGCAGCCGTACTGGACGAGCTCGTCGAGCTCTGCGCGGCCGACGAGGAGAAGGCACGCGAGGTGCTCGGGCTGAGCGAGGGGCTGCGCGGCGAGGTCGCCAAGAACGCCGGTCTGCGGACCGCGGGTGCCCGGCCGGCCGGGCAGATCTACACCGGGGTGCTGTACGACGCGCTCGGCCTCGCCTCGCTGGACGCCGCGGCGCTGCGGCGCGCCGAGGAGTGGCTGATGGTCTTCTCGGGGCTGTGGGGCGCGGTACGGATCGGCGACCGGATCCCCTCGTACCGCTGCTCGATGGGTGTGAAGCTGCCGGGGCTCGGGGCGCTGGGTCCTTACTGGCGCAAGCCGATGGCCGAGGTCATGCCGGAGGCCGCGGGCGAGGGTCTGGTGCTGGATCTGCGGTCCGCCGCGTACGCCTCGGCGTGGAAGCCGAAGGGTGAGGTCGCCGACCGTACGGCTTCGGTGCGGGTGCTCCATGCGCCGACCCGGAAGGTCGTCAGCCACTTCAACAAGGCGACCAAGGGGCGCATCGTGCGGGACCTGCTGCTCGCGGGCGCGGCTCCGGCCGGGCCCGGCGAGCTGGTGGAGACGCTGCGGGAGCTGGGGTACGAGGTGGAGACCCCGGCGCCGGTGAAGCCCGGGAAGCCGCGGGAACTGGATGTTCTGGTGGACGAGATTCACTGAGTCGCGCCCGCTGGGTGGGACGCACCCGGAGTAGTCGGCTGCGATCCGGCGTGCGTTGCACGGTGCGCAACGGGCGTTGCGCATGGCGTGTTCGCCGGGGCAGGATGCCGGTATGACTTCCGTGCTTGACCTCGCCCCCGTCGTTCCTGTTGTCGTGATCGACGATGCCGCCGATGCCGTGCCGCTGGCGCGGGCCCTGGTCGCGGGCGGGCTGCCCGCGATCGAGGTGACGCTGCGCACGCCCGCCGCGCTCGACGCGATCCGTGCCATCGCGGCCGAGGTGCCGGAGGCCGTGGTCGGGGCCGGCACGGTGATCTCCTCCGACGGCGTCACGCAGGCGGTGGCCGCGGGGTCGCGGTTCCTGGTCAGCCCGGGCTGGTCGGACCGGCTGCTCGGGGCGATGACCGACAGCGGTGTGCCGTTCCTGCCGGGGGTCTCCACCACCTCCGAGGTCGTACAGCTCCTTGAGCGCGGGATCACCGGGATGAAGTTCTTCCCGGCCGAGGCGGCGGGTGGTACGGCCTATCTCAAGTCCCTGGGCGGGCCGCTGCCGCAAGCCAGGTTCTGTCCCACGGGCGGTATCTCGCTGACCTCCGCGCCCTCGTACCTGGCGCTGCCGAACGTGGCCTGTGTGGGAGGTACGTGGATGCTGCCGGCCGACGCGATGGCGGCGCGGGACTGGGACCGGGTGGAACTGCTGGCCCGGGGCGCCGCCGCGCTGCGCGGCTGAACCGACCCGGGCATCCGCCCCGGCCGCGCCGTGAGGCCAACCCGGGCATCCGCCCCGGCTGCGCCTTGTGCCCGGCCGGGGCAGAGCTCGTGGCTCAGCGCAGATGGGACGTGTCGTTGAAGAGGCGTACGGACGCGTTGCCGTCGGCGTAGTAGGCCACCGTCGACACCGATGCCGCCGACAGTTCCATCCGGAACAGCGACTCCTGCGGTGCGCCAAGGGCGAGGCGTACCAGGGTCTTGATCGGCGTGACATGCGTGACCAGCAGCGTTGTCGTGCCCCGGTGGTGTGCGATCAGGCGGTCGCGGGCCGCCGCGACCCTGCGGGCCACCGTCGCGAAGCTCTCGCCGCCGCCGGTCGGGGCCGCGTCCGGTCCGGCGAGCCAGGCGTCCAGGTCGGCCGGGTACCGTTCGCGTACCTCGCCGAAGGTCAGACCCTCCCAGGCGCCGAAGTCCGTCTCGCGCAGGCCCTCTTCGATCCGTACCTCAAGGCCCAGCCGGTCGGCGACCGCCCGGGCCGTCTCCCGGCAGCGGCGCAGCGGGGAGGAGACCACCGCATCGACCGTGGCGCGGGCCGCGAAGGCGGCGGCGGCGTCGGCCGCCTGGGCCCGCCCGACGGCGGACAGCTCGGGGTCCGTGCCACCGCTGCCGGAGAACCGCTTCTGCGGGGTGAGCGCCGTCTCGCCGTGGCGCAGCAGCACAAAGGTCGCCGGGGCGCCCAGATCGGCCGGGGCCGCCCAGCCGACGGACGGCGCCGTAGCGGCTCTGGGCTCGTCCACCGTCGTACCGCTCGCAACCGCGGTACCGGCAGCAGCCGCGGTACCGCTCGCACCTACGTCTACGCCCGCGTCTCCGTCCGCCGCGCCGCGAACGCCCCCGCCCCCGCCCCGGGCCGTGAGTTCCGCCGTCGAGTCGGACGGCTCCCACGGCCGGCCGTCGCGGCCCGCGTCCATCGCCTCGTTGGCGAGCCGGTCCGCGTGTTTGTTCTGCGCGCGCGGGATCCACTCGTACGTCACTTGCGGGCCAGGCAGCACCGCTGCCGCCTCGGCGGCCAGCGGCTTCATGTCGGGGTGCCTGATCTGCCAGCGCCCCGACATCTGCTCGACGACGAGCTTGGAGTCCATCCGGACCCGGACCCGGGCCGACGGGTCCAGCGCCGCAGCCGCACGCAGTCCGGCGATCAGCCCCCGGTACTCGGCCACGTTGTTCGTCGCGATGCCGAGGTACTCCGCGGCCTCGGCGAGCGTCTCCCCGCTGGCCGGGTCGAGCACGACGGCGCCGTAGCCGGCCGGCCCCGGGTTGCCCCGGGAGCCGCCGTCCGCCTCCACGACGAACTCCCGCATCAGATGCCCGAGTCGGCCGTACGCACCAGGATGCGGCGGCAGTTCTCGCACCGCAGCACCGTGTCCGGGGAGGCCGCCTTGACCTCGTTGACCTCGGTGATGTTGAGCTCCAGGCGGCAGCCCTCGCAGCGCCGCTGGTAGAGCCGGGCCGCACCCACGCCGCCCTGCTGCTCCCGGAGCTTCTCGTAGAGCTTCATCAGGTCGGCGGGGACCGAACCAGCCACGATCTCGCGCTCCTTGGTGAGCGTGGCGGTCTCGCGGTCGATCTCCGCGGCGGCCACGTCCCGGCGCTCGGTGGCGTCGGCCACCTTGCCCTCGACGGCCGAGACGCGCTCGGTGAGCTCGGCGGCCCGCTCCTGCGCGGACTCGCGGCGCTCCATGACCTCCAGGACCACGTCCTCCAGGTCGCCCTGGCGCTTGGCCAGCGAGGCGATCTCGCGCTGGAGGTTCTCCAGGTCCTTGGGCGAGCTGACCGCGCCGGAGTCGAGGCGCTGCTGGTCGCGGAGCGAGCGCTGGCGGACCTGGTCGACGTCCTGCTCGGCCTTGGTCTGCTCGCGGGCGGTGTCGCTCTCCTCCGTCTGCACGGCGACGCGCAGATCACGGAGCTGGGTGAGGTCCTTGGTCAGGGAGTCGATCTCGGCGTGCTCCGGCAGCGACTTGCGCCGGTGCGCGAGCTGCGACAGGCGTACGTCGAGGGCCTGGACGTCGAGGAGTCGGATCTGGTCGGCGTGCGCGGCGTTCAGTTGGGGGCTCCAGAATGATCGGTTGCGGTGGACGCCGCGTGGGCGGTCCAGGGGTCTGTGACCGTACGGGACACGTGGGTGCGCAGACCCCATCCGTTGCGGTCGGAAATCTCGTCGAGCTGGGCGGCGGCCTGGGTGCACCAGGGCCACTCGGTGGCCCAGTGCGCCGCGTCGAGCAGGCCGAGCGGCGACTGCTGCACGGCCTCGGACACCGGGTGGTGGCGCAGGTCCGCGGTGAGGAGGGCGTCGACTCCGGCGGCGCGTGCCCGGCCGAAGAGGCTGTCCCCGGAACCGCCGCTGACCGCGACGGTGCGGACGAGCGCGTCGGGGTCGCCCGCGGCGCGTACTCCTTGCGCGGTGGCGGGCAGCCGGGCGGCGGCCAGGGCGGCGAACTCCCGCAGCGGCAGCGGGTGGTCCAGCTCGCAGACACGGCCGAGACCGCGGCGGCCGAGCGGATCGGTGGGGTCCGGTACGAGCGGCCCGACCACCCGGAGGTCCAGCGCGCCCGCGAGGGCGTCGGAGACCCCGGGGTCGGCGGTGTCGGCGTTGGTGTGCGCGACATGCAGGGCCACGCCGTGTCTGATCAGGGTGTGGACGACCCGGCCCTTGAAGGTGCCGGCCGCGACCGTCGTCGTACCGCGCAGATAGAGCGGGTGGTGCGTGACGACCAGCTGGGCGCCGAGACGTACGGCCTCGTCGGCGATCTCCTGGACGGGGTCGACGGCGAAGAGGACACGGTCGACCTCGTCGTCGGGGTCGCCGCAGACCGTGCCGACGGCGTCCCAGGACTCGGCCCGCTCGGGCGGCCACAGGGCGTCGAGTGCGGAGAGGACTTCAGACAGGCGGGGCACGGCTACAGGTTACCCGCGCTCCGTGCCCCGGCCTCCGGTCGGTCCCGCCGGACCCGGCGGTCCGTTCCCGCCGGACCTGCCTGTCGGTCCTTCCGAAGCCGCCGGCCGGTCCCGACGGAGCCGCCGGCCGGTCCCGACGGCCTGCTTTCCAGCCGCCCCCGCCCGGTGGCTGCCCACCTGGGTGACTGCCCCGCCCGGTGACTGCCCCGCCGGGTGACTGCCCCGCCCGGTGACTGCCCCGCCGGGTGGCTGCCCACCTGGGTGGCCGTCCTACTTGACGAGATAGCTCTGCAGGTCGTCGAGGACCTTGTTGGCCGCGGTCACTCCGAGGCCGAGGTACCAGGTCTCGTCCGGGACGTTCTTCGCCCGGCCGTCCTTGACCGCCTTGAGGTTCTTCCAGAGCGGGTTGGCCTGGACGGTGTCCCGCTTGGTGGCCTTGGGGTCGCCGTACACCCCGGTGAAGATCCAGTCGGCGTCGGCGGAGTCGATCTTCTCGGGGCTGATCTCCACCGCGAGGTCCTTCACCTGCTGGCTCTTGGGCCGCGGCAGCCCGGCGTCCTTGAGGATCGTGCCGATGAAGGAGTCCTCGGCGTAGAGGCGGATCCGGTCGGGCATGTAGCGGACCATCGATACGGTGGGCTTGTGCGGGCCGACCTCCGTGCCCAGCTTCTTCGCCCGCTTCTCGTACGCGCCGAGCTCGGCCTCGGCCCGGTCGGTGCGGTCCAGGGCCGCGGCGTTCAGCAGGTAGTTCTGCTTCCAGGTGAAGCCGGGGCGGATCGAGAAGACGGTCGGCGCGATCTTCTTGAGCTGGTCGTACTTGTCGGCGGCGCGCAGCTGGCTGCCGAGGATCAGATCCGGGTGGAGGTTGGCGATGGCCTCCAGGTTGAGGTTGTTGATCGTGCCGACGTTCTTCGGGTGGCCCGCGTTCTTCTTCAGATAGCCGGGGATGCCGTCGCTGCCCTCCGTGGGCGCGTAGCCGACCGGCTTGATGCCGAGCGAGACGACGTTGTCCAGCTCACCGACGTCGAGCACCACGACCCGCTGGGGCTTCACCTTGATCACGGTCTTGCCCATGGCCTGGGTGACGGTGCGCGGGAACTGGCCCGGCTTGGCGTCGGTGCCGAGTGCGGCGGTCTTCGTCGCGGCGTCGCCGAAGTGCTTGCCCCCGGTGGCCACGTCCTTCTTGGCCGCCGCGTCGGCCTTGCCCGATGTCGACCCCCCGTCGCCGCTGTCGCTGCTTCCGCAGGCGGTGAGGGCGAGGGCGCCGGTGAGCGCGAGGGCGGCGGCAGCGGTGCTGCGACGGCGTAGAGACATGGTGAAGCTCCTGACAGAAACCACTTAGGTGTGCCTTACCTTAAGCGGCGGTGCAGACATGAGCACACTCGCCCCCTCCCCCTCAGGCGAATACCAGGACAGCCACCCGTATGTGTGAAGTGCCAGGTACGGGCCGGTTCGGCAGGACGTACGAAAACTAGCTTCGGTGTCCGGAGGTGACCGAAATATGATGGCCACGGCCACGAAGACCGCGACCGGGAGCGCCGTACGGACGGCACCGGAGGGCGGCGATGAGGGCAACGCGGGCGACGGCGCCGAAGGCGGCGCCGGGGACTGTGCGCGGGGCGGCGCCGAGGAGTGTGCGCGGGGCGGCTCGGTACCGCGGCCGGACTTCACCATCGCCAACGACGGGTCCTACGCGGCCCGGCTGGCGCGCCGCACCGGGGACGCCTGGTTCCCCGAGCGATGGACGCTGGACGGGCCCGAGCCGTACGCGGTGGAGCTGCCCGGTCATCAGCCCGAGGAGCCCGGATCCGATGTGCTGCCGATGGCCGACGGGCGGGTGCTGATCCGCCGGTCCGTCGAGGCACGGCACACCTTCTCGCTGCTGTACCCGACCGGCCCCGGGACCGGCGAGCTGCCGCTGGGCTCCGTCGCGTGCGAGCGGCTGACGCTGCTGCCGCCGGTGCCGGGCGGCTCCCGTGCGTACGCGCTGGCTCCCGGTACGCACACCACCGCCGTCTGGCTGGTGGCGGGCGGCGCCTTCGGGCCCGAGCATGTCGCCGATGTGCCGGGCCGGTGCACCGGCGGGGTATGGCTGGACCGTACGGGCCGGATGCTGGCGCTGGACCGGGAGGCGGACGGGGTCACCAAGACGGTCGCGGTCGATCTGGAACGGGGCGGCGAGGTCACCCCGCTGCTCCAGATCGCGGAGGGCAGCGACGACCGGCTGCTGCTCGCGGACCCGGACAGCGGTCTGCTGCTCGTACGGTCGGACGCGCCCGGCGACGAGCGGCTGGGCTGGGGGGTGCTGGGGAGCCGTCGGCCCATCAGGTTCCCGGATTCGCTGCGGCTCGACGACGCGGTGCTGACGCCGTTCGCGGTGCAGCCGGGACAGGTGCTGATGCCGGAGAGCTGCGGGGTCGCCCTGCGGATCGCGAGCGCGGCGGGCAGCTGGCTGGGGGTGTGGCGCCCTGCGGGGCGCCGGCTGCTGCAACTCGCCGCCCCCGAGGGGTGGTTGACGGGCGCGGGGCTGTGGAGCACGGAGGGGGTGCTCCGACTGCCCTGCACCACCCGGGCCATGCCGGTCGGCGTGGTGGACATGGCGCCGCTCGACGGACTGCCCGCCGATCCCCGTATGGAGTCGGCCGGTGACGTGACCACAGAACCGGCACAAACGGAAGTCGCTGGTCAGGAACCGGACGGGCCCCTGGTGACTCCTGTTCTGTACAAGCCCGTACCGTTGCAGCAGGCGCCTCTGCCGAGCCGCTCGCAGCCTGGTTAGAATCGCGGGCCTGCACACGCTTGCGGTGATCGATTACGCATGATCACGGCGGGCACGGGAACAGGCACGGCACAGCACGAAAAATGTAGCGATCACAGCGATTTGACGGGGGAGATTTCCCATCATGTCTGAAGCCAGGACCGACACCGCCCAGTCGCGCCCGCAGCCTGCGGCCGCCGACCGGGGCGAAGCCGGAGGCTCCGGAAAGCACCGGGGGGGTGCGGCGCCCGTCGAGGCGTCCGAGGCGGAGACCAACGGCCGCCATCGCCGCTCGGGGGAGCAGCACTCGAACGCGGCCTGACGGGCCGCACACGCGACACCGTTCACGTACCACCGCTCAAGCACAACCGAAGGGCCGGTTCCCGTTCAGGCGGGGACCGGCCCTTCCGCCGTACCGGGAACCGGCCGGGCACCCGGCGGAACTGCGGTCAGGGGATACGGAAGTACGGGGATACGGCGGTACGGGGATACGGCGGTACGGCGATACGGCGATACGGCGATACGGCGATACGGCCGTACGAGGGTCAGCCGTGTTTGAGGCCCAGGATCTCGGCTGCGGCGAAGGTCTCGTTCGGCGGCCGGTCCGCGTAGTACGGCGAGATCACCTCGTCCAGTTCTTCGTACGAGAACGCCGTCTTCGCGGTGTCGAACTTCGCCGCCACCTTGGGGCGTTCCACCACGGCGACCATGCCGCCGTGCACCACGAGCAGCTGGCCGTTGACCTTCGCCGCCGCCGGAGAGGCGAGATAGCCGACGAGCGGTGAGACGTGTTCGGGTGCCAGCGGGTCCAGTTCGCCCGCCTCGGGCTCCCCGAAGCCGGCGAACACGTCCTCGGTCATCCGGGTCCTGGCGCGCGGACAGATCACGTTGGCGGTGACGCCGTACTTGGCGAGCGCCAGCGCGGTCGACGTGGTGAGCCCCACGATGCCGCCCTTGGCCGCCGCGTAGTTCGGCTGGCCGGCCGAGCCCGCGAGGAACGCCTCAGACGAGGTGTTGACGATCCGGCCGTAGACCGGGCCGCCCGCCGCCTTCGACCGTTCGCGCCAGTGCACGGAGGCGAAGTGGGTCGTGTTGAAATGCCCCTTGAGGTGGACCCGGATCACCGAGTCCCACTCGTTCTCGCTCATCGAGAAGACCATCCGGTCGCGCAGGATGCCCGCGTTGTTGACCAGGATGTCGAGCTTTCCGTAGGTGTCGACGGCCAGTTGCACGAGAGCGCGGGCCTCTTCGTGGTCGGCGACGTCGCCGAGGTGGGCGACGGCCTGTCCGCCGGCCGCGCGGATCTCGGCGACGACGTCGTCGGCGGGGGCGGCGGACGACTCACCGGAGCCGTCGCGCCCCGGCCGGCCGAAGTCGTTGACGACGACGCTCGCGCCGAGCCTGGCGAGTTCGAGCGCCTCGGCACGGCCGAGGCCGCGGCCGGCCCCGGTGACGATCGCGGACAGGCCATCAAGTGGCAAGGACATGGACGAGCTCTCCTTACGGTCTGCGGGGTACCGGAGATGCGGGTACCGGAGATGCGGGTACCGGTCTGCGGGTACCGGTCTGCGGGTACCGGCACGGCGGGTACCGGGGCTTCGAGTGCTGCGGCTCCGGCCCCGGTGGTCCGGGTGTCAGATCTCGATGCAGGTGCGCAGCGCCTCGCCTGAGCGCATCTGGTCCAGGGCGTCGTTGATCCCGGCGAGGTTCACCCGGTGGGTGATCAGCCCTTCGAGGTCGATACGGCCCGCCCGCCAGAGCGAGATGGCCCGCTCGTACGAACGGACCACGTCCCCTCCCCCGTACATGGAGGGCAGGATCCGCTTCTCGTCGAAGAACAGCTCGAACATGTTGAGCTGGAGGAAGTCGTCCATGGCGCCCGCGCCCACGATGCAGAGGGTGCCACCGCGCCGGGTGGTCTCGTACGCCTTGCGGGCGGTGGCCGATTTGCCGACGACCTCGAAGACGTAGTCGAAGCCCTCCCCGGCCGTGATGCGCTGCTTGGCGTCGTCCAGCGCGTCCGGCGCCACGGCCTCCGTCGCGCCGAAGTTGAGTGCGGCCTCCCGGCGGGAGGCCACCGGGTCGACGGCGACGATCTGGGAGGCACCCCTGAGCCGTGCGCCCTGGATGGCGGAGATGCCGACTCCGCCGCAGCCGATCACGGCGACCGACGAACCGGCCTCCACATCGGCGGTATTGACGGCGGCGCCGAGGCCGGTGGTCACCCCGCAGCCGATGAGCGCCGCGATCTCGAACGGCACATCGTCGGGGATCGGCACCGCGCACCCGGCGTCCACGACGACCTCCTCGGTGAAGGTGCCGGTCCCGGCGAAGCCGAAGACATCGCCGCCGGGGCGCTTGAAGTTGGGGGTGCCCGCGTTCATGAACCCGGCGAGACACAGCTCGGTCTGGCCGCGTTTGCAGGCCGGGCAGGTACCGCAGGCGGGCAGCCAGCAGAGCACCACCCGGTCGCCCTGCTCGACACCGGTCACACCGTCGCCGACGTCGAGGATCTCGCCCGCGCCCTCGTGGCCGGGCACGAACGGCGCGGGCTGCGGCAGCACCCCGTTCATCGCCGAGACGTCCGAGTGGCAGAGGCCCGTGGCCCGGACCCTGATCCGGACCTTGCCGGGGCCGAAGCCCACCGCCTCGATGTCGTCGAGGACTTCGAGTTTGTCCTGGCCGGTCTCGTGCAGTACGGCTGCGCGCATGGTGCGGCTCCTCACATACGGCTGGGCTGGTGGATCGGGGGGTGGGCTGCGAGAGGACGAGGGGTCGGCGGGGGCGGGGTCAGTGGTGGGTGACCACCGTGTCGGCGAGGACCGGCGCCTCGTCCCGCTCGACGGCCGAGACGGCCACCTGGACCCGGCCCGGCGAATGCCACATCCGGATCCGGAGCGTCTCACCGGGGAAGACCACCCCGGCGAAGCGGGTGGTGTACGAGCCGACCCGGGCCACATCGCCGCCGAGCGCCGTGTCGACGACGGCCTTGAGCGTCATTCCGTACGAGCAGAGCCCGTGCAGGATAGGCCGGTCGAACCCGGCGAGCTTGGCGAACTCCGGGTCGGCGTGCAGCGGGTTCCAGTCGCCCGAGAGCCGGTAGAGCAGTGCCTGGTCCTCCCGGATCGGGCGGTCCTCGGTGCGGTCGGGGGCGCGGTCGGGGAGGTCGAGGCGGGCGGAGGGGCCGCGTTCGCCGCCGAAGCCGCCCTCGCCGCGTACGAAGATCTGTGAGTCGCTGGTCCACAACGGGCCCTGTTCGTCGGCGACTTCGGAGCGCAGCACGATGACGGCCGCCTTCCCCTTGTCGTACACGGCCTGGACCCGGGCGGTGGACCGCGCCGTCGCCGCGACGGGGATCGGCCGGTGCAGGGTGATGGTCTGGCCGCCGTGCAGGACGGCTGCCAGATCCACATCGATGCCGGGGGCCGCGAGCCCGCCCATCAGCGCCATCCGGGCGCCCGCGACGGTCGCGAAGCTGGGCAGGACATGGAGCCTGGACTCCAGGGTGTAGCGCAGTTCGTCGGCGGCGAGGGCGGGCCGGCCCGCACCGATTCCCAGGTGGTAGAGCTGGATGTCCTTGTGGTCCCAGGCGATCTCGCCGGAACGCGGCTCGGCGGCGACGGCCTCTGCGGCATCAATGGGCATGGGGCAAGCGCTCCTTGACGGTGGAAAGACCTCGGTGCGACCGTCCGCACCGTCAGGCGCACCGAGGTCGTACGGGACCGGCCCCCGGCGCCCTTTGTAGAACGCGTTCTAGGCCGATGGCCCCATGTATAACGCACCCCTCGTGAGTTGTGAAGACTGCTGACGGTACGTCAGATAGGCCCGTCCGCGCGGCCCGCTGTATCCGGCCACGACTCACGGCTCACGGCTCGCGGCTCACGGCTCACGGCTCGCAGCTCACGGCCTCACGGCTCGGCCGTGACATTTGTCCCGGGCGGCTGCGTACAACCGCATCTGTCCACGGGCCGCCCGGCTTCGTAGCGTGTGGGGCATGACGCAGACAGCAGACACCGGACCCGCGGTGCGCTTCACGGGGGCGGTCAAGACGTTCGGGGCGGTGCGGGCCGTGGACGGCGCCGACCTGGAGATTCACCGGGGCGAGACCGTCGCCCTGCTCGGGCGCAACGGCGCGGGGAAGTCCACCACCATCAGTCTGCTGCTCGGCCTCGACCAGCCGGACAGCGGGCGGGTGCGGCTCTTCGGCAGGACACCCGCCGAGGCGGTCGGGGCCGGTCTGGTGGGGGCGATGCTCCAGGCGGGGCAGCCGATCCCCCGGGTGACGGTGCGGGAGCTGGTGGCCTTCGTGGCCAGTACGTATCCGCGCCCGCTGCCGGTCGCGGAGGCCCTGGACATGGCCGGGCTCGGCGAGTACGGGGCGCGCCGGGTCGACAAGCTCTCGGGCGGCCAGCTGCAACGGGTCAGGTTCGCTGTGGCGCTCGCCGGGAATCCGGAGCTGATCGTCCTCGACGAGCCGACCGCCGCGCTCGACGTGGAGGCCAGGCGCGCCTTCTGGGACTCGATGCGGGCGTACGCGCGGCGCGGGAACACCGTGCTCTTCTCCACCCACTACCTGGAGGAGGCCGACAGCAACGCCGACCGCATCGTGGTGATCCACCAGGGCCGCATCGTCGCCGACGGCAGCTCCGATGTGCTCAAGCGCGCGGCAGGCGGCAGCCTGGTCTCCTTCGACCTCGCGGGCGCCCCCACCGAGGGGCTCCAGGCACTGCCCGGTGTCACCGCCGTGGAGATCCGCGCGGACCGGGCGTCGCTGCGTACGGACGACTCGGACGCCACCGTCGTCGCCCTGGCGGAACGCGGCGCGATCCGCGGTCTCGCGGTCGCCCCGGCCACCCTGGAGGACGCGTTCCTGGCCCTCACCTCGCGGGAAGCCCCCGACGGGCCGCCTGGCGGCCCCGGATCCGCCGGGGTCTCCCCGCACCACGAAGAGAAGGCCGCGGTCTGATGCTGGAATACGTCAAGCTCGAAGTGCGGCGGACGCTGCGCGACTCCGGGTTCGTGATCTTCGGCATCGGGATGCCGGTGGTGATGTATCTGCTCTTCACCAACATCGGCCCGAGCGACTCCGGCTCGGCGGCCTGGCGGGTCACCTCGATGGTCGGCATGGCGGCGTACGGCGCGCTGGGTGCGGCCCTGGGTGTCGGTACGGGGGTCGCGTCCGACAAGTCCCTCGGCTGGCTGCGCCAGTTGCGGGTCACTCCGCTGCCGCCCACGCAGGTGGTGCTGGGCCGGGCGGTCTCCGGTTCGGTGACCGTGCTGCCGGGGATCCTGGCGGTGCTGCTCGCCGGGGCGCTCGTCAACGGCGTACGGATCGGCGCCTGGCAGTGGGCCGTCCTGACGCTGTTGCTGTGGATCGGCGCGCTGCCGTTCACCCTGCTCGGGATCGCCAACGGCTACCGGCTGACCGCCCAGACCACGGGCGTGGTGAACGTGGCCTCTCTGATGGGGCTCGCCATCGTGGGCGGACTGTGGTTCCCGGTCGACGCCTTCCCCGGCTGGCTGCGGTCCGTGGCCCGCTTCACCCCGGCCAACCGGTTCGCCGAGCTGGGCTGGTCCACCACGCGGGGCAGCGCACCCGCCCTGGGCACGGTGGCGGTGCTCGCCGCCTGGCTGCTGGTGTTCGGCACGTACGCGGTCATCTCGTACCGTCGGTCGGCGAGGACGGTGTGACGGGAGTGATCATGCAGGAGAGACTGGCCCCGCTGAGGCAGCGGCTCGGCGGCTGCGCGGAGCGGCGCAGGGAACGGGTGAGGAACCGGCGGGCGGGCCCGCCGAACGCCTTCACGCTGCTGCCCTGGCTGCTGCTCGGCCTGGGCAGCTTCTCCAACCTGATCGGCGGCGAGGCCCCGAACCCGTGGATCGGCGGGGCCGGGCTGCTGGCCTTCAACTCCCTCTACATCTCCATCGCGTTCCGGGCGTTCGACAAGGAGAAGCGGCAGAGCCGTACGACGCTCTGGCTGCTCGGCACGCTGGCGGCCATCACCTACGGTCTGGCACTCGGCTACGGAGGCAGCTGGCTGCTGTTCTTCCCGCTGCTCTCGCTGGCTGTCGGCACCACCCTGCGCGACCGGCGGCTCGGCTTCACGCTGATGGTGCTCTCCGGCTCCGCCGGGTACATCTCGGGCACCGAGGGGCACAGCCCGTGGGACCCCTGGACGCTCGGGTACGGCACCTTCATCTCGGGTGCGGTGACCGCCGCGATCCTCACCCTCTCCGAGACCGTCATGGAGCTGCGCGCCACCCGTCAGGAGCTGGCCCGTTCGGCGGTCGAGAAGGAGCGGCTGCGTTTCTCGCGCGATCTGCACGATCTGCTCGGCCACACCCTCTCGGTGATCGTGGTGAAGTCGGAGGCGGCCCGCAGGCTGGCCCCGCGTGACATCGACGCGGCGCTCTCCCAGATCTCCGACATCGAGACGGTCGGCCGGCAGGCGCTCACCGAGATCCGCGAAGCGGTCACCGGGTACCGGGACGCCAGCCTCGCCAGCGAACTGGACAGTGCGCGCTCCGCGCTGACCGCCGCCGGGGTCGAGCCCGTCGTACGGCAGTCGGGGCCGCCTCTCGAACCGCAGAGCGCTTCGCTGCTCGGCTGGGTCGTCCGGGAGGCCGTCACCAATGTGGTGCGGCACAGCGGGGCCACCCGGTGCGAGATCACCGTGGACGGCGAGAAGCCCGAACGGGTACGGCTGGTGATCAGCGACAATGGGCGCGGCGTAGGCTCGACGCCACCCGGCAGCGGGCTGAAGGGCCTGACCGAACGCCTGGCGGCGGCGGGCGGCTCGCTGGACGCGGGCCGCGGCCAGCGGTCCGGCTTCCGCCTGGTGGCCGAACTGCCGGTGGAGACCACCGCCGTCGCGGCCCCCGGGCCCGGCGCGCACACCACACAGAGACCAGCAGATCGGGAGAGCAGCGCATGATCCGAGTCCTCCTCGCCGAAGACCAGGGCATGATGCGGGGAGCGCTCGCTCTGCTCCTCGGCCTTGAGGAGGACATCGAGGTGGTCGCCCAGGTGGCCACCGGCGACGCGATCGTCGCGGCGGTCCTGGATGCGGGGCCCGATGTGGCGCTGCTCGACATCGAACTCCCGGGCCGCAGCGGGCTCGACGCCGCCGCCGAGCTGCGCTCGCGGGCGCCGGAGTGCCGGGTGCTGATCCTCACCACCTTCGGCAGGCCCGGCTATCTGCGCCGCGCGATGGAGGCGGGCGCCGCGGGTTTCCTGGTCAAGGACGGTCCGGTGGAGGATCTGGCGGCGGCGATCCGCCGGGTGCTGGCCGGGGAGACGGTCATCGACCCCGCCCTGGCCGCCGCCGCGCTGAGCGCGGGGCCCAGCCCGCTCACGGCACGCGAGTGCGATGTGCTGAACGCGTCGGTGGACGGGGCGACCGTCTCGGACATCGCCGGGAAGCTGCACCTCTCGGAGTCGACGGTCCGCAACTACCTCTCGTCGGCGATCGGCAAGACCGGCACCCGCAACCGGATGGAGGCCGTCCGGTCGGCCCGGCAGCAGGGGTGGCTGTAGCGGCCGGTTCGCGCTGCCCGGCCGGGAGCGGGGGCGCGGTCAGTCGCCGGACGGCGGGTACGAGGAGAGTGGCCGGCCGATGACCGGTCGACGGTCCCCGGGCATCCACACCAGCATCAGCAGCGCACCGGCGAGCAGGATGAACCCGCCGCACCGGAACGCCAGCGCGTATCCCGCGGTCAGCGCCTCCGCTCCGGTGCCGCCCCCGGTGCGGGCGGCGGCGACGGTGGAGAGGACCGCGAGGCCCAGCGAACCGCCCAGTGTCCGGGAGGTGTTGACGAGGCCGGAGACCAGACCGGCGTCGCCCGGTGCGGCGCCCGATGTGGCGAGCGAGGCGAGCGGGGTCATGGCGAGTCCCGCACCGGCCATCATCAGCATGCCGGGCAGCATGATCGAGGTGAGGTACCCGCCGTGCGCGGTCATCGTCGACTGCCAGCCGAATCCGGCCACGGTGATCAGGATGCCGACGACCGCCACGTTCTTGGCGCCGAAGCGCCGCATCAGCCGCGGCGCCGACTTGGACCCGGCGACCACACTCAACGAGCTGGGTATGAGGGCGAGTCCGGCGCCGAAGGGGGTATAACCCAGCACGTTCTGCGCGTACAGCGTCATGAAGAACCACATACCGAAGCTGCCCGCCCCGCAGACGAACATCGCGGCGTTGGCGGCGGCCACCGAGCGCACCCGGAACAGCTTCAGCGGCATCAGGGGCAGCGGGGTGCGCGCCTCGACGGCCAGGAACAGGCCGAGCAGAGCGAGCCCGGCGAGCAGCGGTACCAGGGTCGCCGCCGCCGTCCACCCCTCGGCCTCGGTCTGCACGATGCCGTACGCGAGGGTGGCCGTCCCGGCGGTGACCAGGACCGCGCCGGGCAGGTCGAGCCGGCGCGCACCGGTGGACCGGCTCTCGGAGATCCAGCGTGCCGCGCCCGCCAGGACGAGCGCGCCGACGGGCACATTGATCAGCAGCACCCAGCGCCAGGAGAGCGCGTCGGTCAGCGCCCCGCCGACCAGACCGCCCGCGGCGCCGCCGCCCGCGCCGACCGCCGTCCAGGTGGCGATGGCCCGCGCGCGGGCGGCGCCGTCCGGGACGGCCGAGGTGAGGATGGTGAGCGTAGAAGGGGCCAGCACGGCGGCGCCAAGACCCTGCACGGCGCGCGCCAGGAGGAGTTGCCAGCCCTCCTGGGCGAGTCCCCCGGCGAGCGAGGCGAGCGTGAAGAGCCCGAGCCCGACGAGGAACATCCGCTTACGGCCGAAGAGATCCCCGGCCCGGCCGCCCAGCAGCATGAATCCGGCGAAGGCGATGGCGTACGCGTTCACCACCCACTGCAGTCCGGTGGCGCTGAGGCCCAGGCTGGTGCGCATCGAGGGCAGGGCGACATTGACGACGGAGACATCGAGAACCACGAGGAACTGCCCGGCGCACGCGGCGAATACCACCAGCCAGGTACGGGCAGGGGCGGGACTTCGCACGGTGGTGCGGGCGTTCGAAGAGGTACGCAGCATGAGTGCCATCGTCGCACCCGGGCGCGGCACGGTGCATCCGCATATCGGCCCGGTTCCGGTGGTCCGCAGGTCGTGGTCCGCAGGTCGTGGTCCCCGGAGCCCAAGCCCTTCTCACTCGCCCCAGGTGGTCCGCACGGTGGCGAGCGCGGTCTCCGCCGCAGCCACCGCCTCCTCCCCCGTGTCCGCGCAGGTGATCACATGGCCGATCCGGTCCAGGTTGGAGATCTTGGGCGTGTAGTGGCGGCCGACGACCCCGCGGAACTCCAGGTCCTGAACACCGGGAACCTCTGCCGTTTCAGCGACGCCGCGGATCTCCCGGAGAGTTCCCTCCCCCGGCAGGCACCACATGCGGATCGACGCGGCGCGGCCGACCGGGCTGCGCCGCGCGGGGAGGGGTTCGCCGAGCAGTCGCCGTACGTATGACTCGGCGAAGGAGAAGCCCGTGGTCAGCTCGATGAGGCGGGGAATGCGGTCGCCGGGGATGCGGGCGTTGACCTCGATGACAACCGGGCCGTCGGGGCCGTACCGCATCTCCATGTGGGCCGGCCCCCAGTTCAGACCGAGCTCCGCGGTGGCTCGTCCGGCGGCGTCCAGGACCACGGCCGCGATGTCGTCGCCCACCCGCGCGGGGAAGTCGTGGCCCAGCTCGACGAAGCCGGGGCCCGGCACGAGATGCTTGCCCGTGAGGCCGATGACGGCGCCGTCCATGAACTCGACGCTGAACTCGGGCCCGTCCACGAACTCCTCGATGAGGAGCCCCGCCACCCGGGGGGTGTCGCGGGTGGCCTCCTCCGCGAAGGCCGCCTCCGCGTGGGCCAGCACCTCCTCGTCGCTGCGGCGGACCGCCACGAGCGCACTGCCGGTGAGATTGGTCGGCTTGGCCACCACGGGATAGCCCACCTTGCGCGCGGCCGACACGGCCTCTTGCGGGCTGGTGGCGTACCGCCAGCCGGGACTCAGCTCCGCCGGGAGGGCGCGCCGCAGCGCGTGCTTGTCCCGGCAGGCCGCCGCAACCGACGGGGACGGCCCCGGCAGGCCGAGCCGCTCGGCGACCGCTGCGACGACGGCGCCCGAGTAGTCGTCCGTGGTGCCGACCGCCCGCACATCGGGGAGGTCCGCGATGACGGCGGTGACGGCGTCGGGATCAGTCGTGTCGCAGGTGACGATCCGCAGTCCCAACTCCCCCGCGAAGGCGTACGGGACCGCGTCGCGGCACACCAGGACCACCTCGTGGCCCGAGTCCACGGCGATCCGGGCACAGTCGGCGCCCGCCCCGGTATAAGAGGATTCGACGAAAACAAGCGTGCTCATGCATGGCCCTTCTCTTCGGTCTTGACCCGCTGACCGCCTGTCGGCCGGCCGGTCCGCCGCTCGGCCCGGTCGTGGCGCACCGGAGCCGGGCGGCGGACCGGCCACCGGGCGGAGGACGGCGCCCGCGGGCGCTCAGTACCCACAGGCGCCGTCCTCACCGGGCTCAGGAAACGCCGTACCGGGCCAGGACGTCGGGGTCACCCTCGGTCCAGCTGGTGTCGGTCACCACGGTGTGGTCGGAGGGGCCACGGCTGCACATGCACATGTGCCGCCCCGTCGACTTCACCAGCACGGCACGGGCGTCGCCGGACCCCATGACCTCCTGCGCGATGTCCCGTACCAGGTGCTCCTGTATCTGGAAACGGCGCGCGTACGCGGTCACCAGCCGGGGGAATTTGCCCAGCCCCAGGATGCGGCTGCCGGGCACGTATGCGACGTCGATCTTCCCGTAGAAGGGCAGGAAATGGTGGGCGCAGATGGAGAAGTAGTTGATGTCGTGGACGCGGACGACCCCCGGGTGCTCGTCCTCCACGAGGCAGGTCGTCTTGAGGATCGTGGACGGGTCGATGTCGTACCCGCTCAGTAATTCCTTGTAGCCGCGGACGATCCGGTCCTCGCACTCGGGAGCGCGGAACCAGTCGAGAGCGCGTTTGTCGTCCGTGACGTTCTGCTGGAGCCAGTCGGCGATGGTCATGGGGGGGTGCCTTTCTGTTCTGACGTGCGGGTCAGCGAGAGGGGTGATCGGTTCAGGGCGGCTCAGGTGACGGGCTTCACCTCCTGGGAGGGGGCGTGATGTTCCCGGCGGGGAGTGATCAGGGCCCCGCCGCGGGCAGGCCGGAGACGTCGTCCGCGAGGACGTCGGCTCCGGCTGGTCAGTGGGCCGGCGGGTGCTCCGGGGCCGGGTTCTTCGCCAGTCGGGCGAGTTCCGCGCGCAGTGCGGCGGCGAGCTCCCCGACCCGGTCGTGGTCGAAGTACTCGGTGGCGTGATGGAGATGGAAGTGGATCTCCGGGCCGGTGACGACCGGGTAGAACTCCAGCGGCCACATCCACCGCCGTTCGCCCCAGTCCAGCGCCTGCGCGCGTACGCCGGGCAGATTCACCGCAGTCGAGTAGTCGGACTGCGGCGCGAAGATGACCGGGAACGTGCGGGGGTCGTGCGGGTCGAGATCCGGGCGGTAGCGGCGCAGCAGCCAGAGGAAGGACGGCTGGGACTGCCGGAGCGCCGTGCCGATCTCGTCACCGACGGTACGGGCCGCCGCGGCCGGTGCCTCGGGCAGCGCCCCGTAGGGCAGCACGGTCGAGTCGGTGAAACAGCCCAGGGTGCTGTTGAGACGCGGGTCGGGCCGCTTGGCGTTCGACAGCAGCAACTGCCCGTCCGGCCGGCCCGTCCACTCCTGGAGCCCGCGGATCAGAGCGGCGGCGACAGCGGAGGGCAGCGTGGTCCCGGCGGCGGCACATGCCGTCCGCAGCGCCTGGGACTCCTCGCGGTCCAGGCTCCACGAGACGGTGCGCAGCGCGTGGTTCTGCCGGTTGTTCCCGGCTCCGGACCGCCAGGGGAGGCGCATCCCGGTCAGCCGCCGCAGGCGTTCGTCCCAGTAACCTGACCGGTCCGGCCACAGCGGCCGCTGTTCTGCCTCCCAGGCCGCGTAGGCCGAGAACCGCAGCGCCTCGACCGGCTCCTCACCCGCGTAGACCGCGCAGACCTGCCGGAGGTACCGCTCCTTCGTCCAGCCGTCCGAGGCCAGGACGTGGTTGACGAGCACCAGTGCCGTCTCGTCGGGCCCGAGGGGGTAGATGCGTACCCGCATGAGGGGTTCGGTGCCGAAGGCGAAGGGGCGGACGGCGGTCCGTTCGGCGTCGGTCCTGCACCAGCTGTGCGGATCGGCGCCCTCCGGGGGCCGTACGACCTCGACCGCGGGGTGCGGCCCGAACGAGGACTGGCGTACCCGGGTTCCGGAGCCGGAGAAGGCCAGCCACTGGCCGTCGGCGCCGCGCAGTACGGTGTCGGCGGCTTCCGCCAGCCGTGCGGTGTCCACCGGCCCGCTGAGCCGGGCCGCCCACAGGAACTGGAACCGGACCGGTTCCTCGTCGCGTCCGATCCACTCCCAGAACCGCTCCTGTGCGCCGGTGAGCGGCTGGGGGCCGGTGGCCGGGAGGGAGCCGAGCCGTGTCCTGGACGGTCGTGGACCCCCCTGGACCGCGGCGATCCGGGCGGCGATCCGGTACGGCGTCTGGAGGTCGAGAAGGTCACGGAGTCCGAGGGCGGCACCGAACTCGTCCTCGATCCGGTTGAGCGCCTGGACGGCTTCGATGGACTGGCCTCCCGCGTCGGTGAAGGAGGAGTGCGCGCCGAGTCCCGGCGCCAGTGGCATGACCTCTCGCCAGATACCCAGGAGGGTGCGCACCGAAGGGTCCTGGTCCGCCGTGTCGTCCGTGGTCGCTTCGCCGGCGGTCAGGGCGGGCAGGGCGTTCCGTTCCAGCTTGCCGGAGTGGGTCCTGGGCAGTTCTGACACGGCTCTCCAGGCGCCGGGCCTGGGGCCTTGCAGATCCGTGGGCAGCTCGTGGGCGATGTCCTGCACCGGCCGGTCGGTGACCACGTAGGCGGCGATGACAGCCGGACCGGTGGGCGGGGTCGCCACGTTGACCCCGGCGTCCCGCACGCCCGGCACCCGCCGGATCGCGTCCTCGATGAGGCCGAGGTCGACGCGGACACCGCGGAACTTGTACTCGGCGTCGAGCCTGCCCTCGACGACCAGCCTGCCGTCGGGGAGTTGATAACCGAGGTCACGGGTCCGGAAGACACGCACCGGATCCTCCGGCGCGAAGGGGTTCCGGACGAACCGCGCCTCGTTCAGATCCGGCATGTCCCAGTAGCCGTTGGAGGCGTGCGGCGTACGGATCAGCACCTCCCCCACCTCGTACGGGGCACATCTGCGGTCTCCGTCGGCCACGAGGATCCCGCACTCCGGGAGCGGTGGCCCCACGACGGCCTTGCCTTCGGACACGGCCTCCTTGATGAGGGTCAGATCGATGCGCTGTGCGCACTTGGCCAGCGTCGTCTCGGAGGGGCCGTAGAGGTTGTAGAGGGTGGCGCCGGTCCCGAAGCGGTCCGCCCAGGCGTACAGGTCGCCTTCGTACAGTGGCTCGCCTGCCAGGAGGAGGGCACGCAGCGAGGGCAGTCCGGTCCGCGAGTTCCCCGAGCACCACAGCCGGGCGAGCGTGGGAACGGCGTGTACGAGGGTCACTCCCGTACGGGCCAGCCAGTCCAGCGCGGCCGGTGAGCGTACGAGTCCGGCCCGGTCCTCGGGAACGGCGAGGCGGGCGCCCGCGACGAGCGGCACCAGCACCTCGCGCAGAACGGGGTCGAACGTCGGTGCCGTGAGCTGGGCGCAGATGTCATCCGGGCCCGCCCGCAGTTCCTCGATCTCCCAGGCGACGAAGTGGTCCAGGCCGTGCAAGGTGCCCTGGATCCACTTGGAACGGCCGGTGCTGCCGGAGGTGGGCAGCAGATAGGCGGTCCCGTCCGTGAGCCGGGTCGCATCAGCTTCTGCCCGGCCCGCCACGGCCGGCCCTCCGGGTGCTGAACAGTGCACCGTCAGGCGTGGCCAGGGGGCGTGCTGTGCCGGGTCGGGGGTGGTCTGCGGCAGGAAGATCCCGCCCGAGCGCCAGATGCCGAGCATGACGGCGATCCACTGCCAGTCGTCGCAGTCGCGCACCGCGACGACGTCCCCCTGCCGCAGGCCCGAGTCCGAGAGCTGCTCGGCGACGCGGCGGACGAGTGCGGCGAATTCCCCCCGGGACACGGTCTTTTCACCGAACTCGACGACCGGGGTGCTGTCCTCGTACCAGTCGTGGATTCCCGCGACCAGCGCACTGACCGGGCCGCCCATCAGAGTCCTCCCGCCGTGCGGCGTGCCGGCACGTCACAGGGGTCGAAAGGGCGATCCGGCAGAGGGAAGAAGCTGAATAAATCGGAGCCGGGCCATTCATCAATGACTATCGAAGCGGAACGGTTCAAAGTCGGTTCGTCGCGCCATGCACCGAATAATTTCCTCAGGCACATACATTCTCTCAACTCGACCGAGTGCGGACCTGTGTGATCTCGATGAGATCCCTCTCAAGTTCGCACACGGAATGCGGTAAGTCCAACGTGACGAAGACCATGCCAATCCGCCCTTCCATCCCCGACACGACCGCGCTACGCGCGCGTCTTCTCATTCTGGCTGGTCACCATGGACGGCCTCGCACGGCCACGATTCGTCACGCGCAAGGAAAGGAACCACGCCAACAAGCCAGCCGACGCGTTGTTTGAGCCACCGAGACTCATTTCTATCGATGGCTCGAATCAGTCGGCTTAGCACACGTCAACAATTACCAACTGGTCAGTACATGCACGGCCGGTACACATTTCACCGGCCGAACCGGGGTACAGAGGGCGGGGTAGAGACGGAACGGCCCCCGGGGGCGTCGGTGAAGAGCCGATACGGAGACGCATGGACAGCACCGAGCGGAACCGGACACGGGGCCCTCCCCGGGCACCGGATCCTCGCGGGAGATCCCCCCCTGCATCCTGCACATTGGATATTTCACCGTGGTAACGTCCACAGCCGACCGCGGAACTCGCAACGTGAACGTCGCTACATGAACGTCGGCGAAACGGGTTCCGAAATCGCGAAGGCATCCACACAGGCGGCGCGGATTCCGGAGCAATGGCGTTTCAGCGATTCCTGGCCGGGCAATGACGGTTACTTGCTGGTTTTGTTCACCGTCCATCCCTGCTGTCACCGCGATATTCGGACCTGCCCTCACCTCTTTTCGGCCACGGATCCAACTCCGCGCACGCGCGGCCCGTCTCTTCCCGAGCGGTGCCGACGCGGTATCCACCCGTACGGACGGGCCGTCGTCAACTGCGGAGTGGCCGATCCTTTCCAGCCGTCAGGGGTACGGAAGCCGTCCGGCCCATTCGGGCGCCCCCGGCCGGCCGCACCTGCGCACAACCGAAATCAACCAGCCAATCCAGCCAATACGTAAGGAGAGAACATGTCCATGCAAGCGGGAGTCGTTCTGACGGTGGACCTCGCGGTACTGGCCCCCGGCGCCGACGGGTGGGAGGTACTGCTGGTCGAAAGGGGCAGGGAACCCTACCGAGGAGACTGGGCGCTGCCCGGTGGCAAGGTCGAGCGCCACGAGTCGCCCGAGGACGCGGCCTGCCGGGAACTGGCCGAGGAGGCAGGGCTGCCCCTGGAGCGCTTCGACCTGACTCCACTGTCCTGGTACGCGGCTCCGGACCGCGACCCGCGTGGCCGGTATGTGAGCCTCGCCTACGCCTGCCTGCTGCCGGAGCGCCCCGCCGTGAAGGGCGGCAGCGACGCGACGGAGGCCCGCTGGTGGCCCCTTGCTCTCTCCGGACTGCCTGAGCTCGCGTTCGACCACGGTACGATCCTCGGCGCCGTGCGCCGGATCGCGCCGAACGGCTGCACCGGTCCCCTGACGTTGCGCAGGCCCGTACCCGCCGACATCCCCGGGATCGCCGGCCTGCGTGACACCGCGCCCGGCACCGGCACCGGCCCCCGCGATGAGGACCTGGAGAACTTCTCCGCCCGCTGTCTGCACGACGGGAGCGATGCGGTCATTGGCTCACTCGGCGGGTTCCTCCTGGCCGCGGGAGCCGTGCGCCCCGCCGCGGGCGACGCCGGGAGGATCGAACAGATACGGGTCCACCCCCGGTGGCGGGGCCGGGGCTTCGGCGGCAGGGCACTGGAGCACCTGGAGCGACGGGGTTCCGAACTCGGGTACCGCCGACTGGTCCTGGAGACCAGCGCGGACCAGCCTGCCGCTCTCGCCCTCTGCCGGCGCCACGGCTACCGGCAGACCGGCACGAGTGCCGACGCGGGCCGGTCTGCACTGCTCTTCGAGAAGCAGTTGTAGCGGCTCCTCCACATCGGTTCGGGACCTCGGCGGTGCCGGACCTCGGCGTCATCGCTCTCCCCCGGAGGCGGCGGGCACTGCCCGCCGCCTCCGCCGTGTCCCGGCAGCGGCGGACCGGGCGGGCCGGCCGCTTCACGAGCTTTTGGTCAGAGGGTCCAGCGCGGTCTCCTCCCGGGGGAGTTGGCCTTCGGCCGGTACGCGGCGCAGAAGCAGCCAGTATCCGGCGCCCGCCACGGTGCCGACGACAGCACAGGCCGCCCACAGCACCTGGGGCCCGTAGCCGTCGATCACCAGGCCGCCCAGCAACGGGGCCACCAGCGAGGCGGTCGCCCAGGACAGTGTGTAGACACCCTGATAGCGGCCCTTGGCGTGGGCGGGAGAGAGCCTGGTGACCAGGTCCATGTTCACCGGCGCGTGCAGGACCTCGGCCAGCGTCCACACCACAAGGGCCAGCGAGTACCCGACAGCGGAACTCGCGAACGCGTTAAGCCCGAATCCGTAACCGCACAGCAGGGTGGCGAGCACCAGCAGGCGCATCCGGTCCGGGCGGGCCAGCAGCCGGGTGACCGGGATCTGCAGCACCACGATCAGGAGCCCGTTCCCGCTGATGACCCACCCGTACTGGGCGGCTGACAGCCCGTCACGGGTCATGGCGATGGGCAGCGCGGTGGCCGACTGCTGGGTAATGGTGATCACGAGGAAGGTCAGGCCCGCCACGGCCATGAACCGCCCGTCGCGCAGGACGCTGCCGAGCCCGGTGCCTCCCCGTGTCTCCTCGTCCTCCGCGGCCGGTCCGGGTCTGGTCTCCGGCAGCTTCCGGAAGACGATCAGAGCGCAGGCCAGTGTCGCCGCGGCCTCACCGAGGAAGAGCCACAGGTATCCGTGCGCGACGATGAGCCCGGCCGAGGCCGAGGCGACCGCGAAACCGATGTTGATCGCCCAGTAGTTCAGCGAGAACGCCCGGCTGCGGTCCTCCGCCGGCACCATGTCGGCGATCATCGCCTGGATTACGGGTCTGGAGGCACCGGAGGCGGCGCCGAGCAGGCACGACAGCACGGCGATCATCAGTGGCTGGGAGGCCAGTCCCAGGGCGACGGTCAGGGTGGCCGTGGCGAGTTGCGCCAGCAGCAGCGTCGGGCGCCGCCCCACCCGGTCCGCGAGGACTCCGGCGATCACCGATGCGACGGCGCCCCCGGTCCCGTACGACGCGACGACCAGCCCGGCGAAACTGGCCGAGTATCCCTTGACCGCGGTGAGATACAGGGCCAGGAAGGTGGCCACGAACGAGCCGAGGCGGTTGACCAGCGTGCTCGTCCACAGCCACCAGAAGGCTCGTGGCAGACCCGAGAGCGCGCCCTTCACCGCATGACGGAGGGGGCGGGCGGCCTGATGGACAGATACAGGGGCACGAAGCATCCTTCCCGGGATCGGACTGGAACAGGGCGGTGTCGCCGGGGCCGCTGCGTGCGCGTGGGGGAACACCCCTGTTCACTGGGCAGCAGGCCCGGAACCGGAATCAATTCTCCCGCGCGTCACCCCGGCACCACGCCCCTACTATCGGCCAACTCTTCTCCGCCCGGCGCCCCTCCGCTTACGTATCTGTGGCTGCGGGTCTTCCCGCTACGCGTAGACGGTGTACTTGCGGGAGCACCACGTAACACTTTGCGGATGGTCAGCCTGGGGCTGTTGATTGATGTCGTCAGCGAATTCACTTGTGCAGCAACGGAGTTGTGGCCCACGACCATGAGCCACCTCTCTTGACGTCGCAGGGGGGATCTGCTGACTCCCCCTGCTGGAAAAACGCTAGGGACCCCCGCCAACAGAACGCCAACAGCCGCGGCGTGCGCCCGCCGTCCCCCGAGGCGCGGAGACCGGGCAGGCCGCCGGCGTCGCAGGACCGGGCAGACTGGTGACCATGAAGAGGCGCAGCACACGGCAGACGCTGGTGGTTGACGGGGAGAAGTTCGAGGTGGTCAAACGCCCCGGGCAGCGGGGCACGTACGACTTCACGTGGCTCACCGGGCCCAACCCCGGATACGGCTTCACTTCTGCGGTGCAGCCGGCCAGAGCCTTGAGCGCATCGGAATGGGAAAAGTCAGCACGGGACTTCCTGAACCAGGTGGATCCGACTACCGGGTATATCGAATAGAGCGCCCCTCGGCGCAGGGGCGCATCCGAGAGGCAGCGCACACCAGCGGACCAAGGGCTGTCCCGCTCCGCCAGTGCCGTCCCGGCCGGACAGAACACACGGAAGCCGTCGCCGTTCAGCTCGCCGCTGCCGGTCCAGGGCCGCCCAGTCCCGCCTCACCCCCTCCGCAGCACCGTCACCACCGCCGCCCCGCCCAGTCCGATGTTGTGCGCGAGGCCGACCCGGGCCCCGGGTACCTGCCGGGCTCCGGCCTCGCCGCGCAGTTGCCAGACCAGTTCGGCCGCCTGGGCCAGGCCGGTCGCGCCCAGTGGGTGGCCCTTGGAGATCAGACCGCCCGACGGGTTCACCACCCACCGGCCGCCGTAGGTGGTCGCCCCGCTCTCCACGAGCTTGCCCGACTCCCCTTCGGCGCACATGCCCAGCGCCTCGTACGTCAGCAGTTCGTTGACCGAGAAGCAGTCGTGCAGTTCGACGACGTCCACGTCCTCGATACCGAGCCCGGACCGGCCGTACGCCTGCCGGGCCGCCTCGCGTGACATCGGCCGGCCCACCACGTCGATGCAGGACCCGGAGGCGAAGCTCTCCTCGGTGTCCGTCGTCATGGCCTGTCCCGCGATCTCCACCGCCTTGCCGTGCAGACCGTGCTCGATGACGAACCGCTCCGACACGACGACCGCCGCCGCTGAGCCGTCCGATGTCGGTGAGCACTGGAGTTTGGTGAGCGGCCGGTGGATGGTCTTCGCCGCCAGGATCTCGTCCACCGTGTAGACGTCCTGGAACTGGGCGCGCGGGTTCTGTGCCGAGTGCCGGTGGTTCTTGGCGCCGACCGCGGCCAGCTGGGCGGCGGTCGTCCCGTAGCGCTCCATGTGCTCGCGGGCCGCGTTGCCGAAGATCTGCGCGGTGGGCGGTGTCATCTCGAAGCCGTGTCCGGCCGCCATGACCCCGTAGTGCCTGGCCACCGGCGATGTCTTGAAGTCCCCGCTGTCCGCGCCGCCGCCGAGTGCGCCGCGCTGCATCTTCTCGAAGCCGAGGGCGAGCACACAGTCCGCGACACCGCCCTCCACGAACTGCCGTGCCATCATCAGCGCCGTCGATCCGGTGGCGCAGTTGTTGTTGACGTTGTAGACGGGTATCCCGGTGAGCCCCAGTTCGTATGCGGCGCGCTGGCCGGCCGTGGAGGGCTGGAAGCAGTAGCCCACGGGGAGTTGCTGCACCTGTCCGTAGGTGACCCCGGCATCGGCGAGCGCCTGGGTGCCCGCCTCCTTCGCCATGTCCCAGTACTGCCAGTCGCGGCTCTCCGGCTTCTCGAACCTGGTCATCCCGACGCCGACGATGTACGCCTTCATGGTCCTGTCCCGCCTCCCGGGTCCGCTGCCCCGGTCGCACGCCCGGCAGCACCGCCGGGCGCCCGTGTCCGGTCTCGCGTCCCACGCTCGTATCCGACACTCATATCGGCACGCGTACTCCGACACTCACATCCGACACCTCACACCTGACACACCGTCAGATAAATGCATAGTGGCAGCGGGAAGCGGTCAGCGGAAGGCCGCGGGCCCGGATGTCCAGGAACCCAGCCACCGGGACCTGCCTCTTCAGGCGGCAGCCGCTGCCCCTGCGCCCCTGGCGCCGCCACCCCCGCGCGGGGTATGCAGGAAGGGTTATCCGCGTCCCGCTGCCGGAAGAGCCCCCCATGCGTCCCCGAGAGACCGCCAGGACACCCGAGAGCGCGCACGCCGGCCGGGCGCCGGCCCGTCCGCCCGCCGCCCGGCCGTCCGCCTCCGCATCCGCCGAGGGCCCCGGCTCCCCGCAGCGGCTGGCCGCCCTGCAGCGCAGCGCGGGCAACGCGGCAGTCGTCCGGATGCTGCGCGGGACCGGCCGGTCCGGCGGGAGCGGGGAGCAGGCCGGGGCGGGCGGCCCGCGCGAGGCGGCCGGGGCGGACGTACAGCGTGCGGTGTCCTCGGCGCCCACGGTGCAGCGGATGCGGGTGGCCAGCGGCACCGTCGCGTTCACCAACGTGTCGGCCAAGTACCCGGAGTACCACGAGAAGGCCACCCGGATCATCCAGCTCCTCACGTCACACACCGAGATCATGCGGTACGTGGGTGGCCGCCCCTGCGAGATCACCCTGGAGAAGCGCACCACGGAGACCCCGGCCGAGGTGAGCGACAAGGGCGAGCGGGGGGTCTTCGTCACCCTGGCCTCCTACTACTTCGAGAACTACGGCATCGGGCACATCGCCGGAATGCTCTGCCACGAGTTCGGCATCCACCCTCTGGCGGAGAGCAAGCCGGGCCTGCGGGGCGAGGAGGAGGGCTTCCGGGGTCTGCCGATGCCGGTACCCGGGCTGGAGCAGGAGGAGCGGGGAACGCCCGGCGAGATGCCCACGATGAACTCGGACAAGGCCAAGCAGCCGGACCATGTGCTCGGGGCGATCCCCGGCAGCCCGCGCTTCAACATCTACCGCGATGTCACCCTGGAGATGGCGGACCTGCTGCTGAGGGATGTACAGAACCGGCAGCCGGGCGCCCGGGAGCAGGACGTCACGGACCTCATCGACTGCTTCCTGATGGACATCGCCTCCATCGCCGCGACCAATGACGCCCGCACGCGCGGCCTGCCCATCGTCGGCAACTCGGAGGGCGGGCAGGTACGGAGCGACATCGCGAAGGTCTACAACCGGTACAAGCAGCGGCTGTCCGGCGAGGCGCTCGGCCGGCAGCGGCTCCTGCCGCTGTTTCCGCAGGACAAGACACCGCAGACCGTCAAGGACGACTTCAACCGGCTCCTCAAGGCCATCGCGAAGGGGAAGCTCTGGGCCTGGAGCATCGCGGGGTAGCCCCGCCCGCGGGTCTCACGGATCGCGCGGCAGACCGAGCAGGCGCTCCGCGACGACATTGAGCTGCACCTGTGTGGTCCCGCCCGCGATGGTCAGACAGCGCGACATCAGAAAGCCGTGCACGGCCTGCTCCCCCGCCCCTTCGCGGAGCGCACCGGCCGGGCCGAGCAGTTCGAGCGCCAGCTCGGCGACCTTCTGCTGGTGCGGGGTCTGCACCAGCTTCCGTACGGAGGCGCCCGCGCCCGGTTCGACTCCGGAGACCTGCTGGAGCGTGGTGCGCAGCCCGATGCAGGCGAGGGCGTGCGCCTCGGCGGCGAGCGCTCCGATCCGGACCCGCTGGGCGCCGTCGAGCCCTTCGGACCGGGCGATCAGCGCTTCGAGACCGGTGGGGAAGGTCAGCTGGTCGGCCATGTGGACGCGTTCGTTGCCGAGCGTGTTGCGGGCCACCCGCCAGCCGTCGTCGACCGCGCCGAGTACCGCGTCGTCGGGCAGCAGTACGTCGTCGAAGTACACCTCGTTGAAGAGCGAGTCGCCGGTGATCTCCTTCAGCGGCCTGATGTCGATCCCCGAGGTCTGCTTCATGTCCACCAGGAAGTAGGTGAGCCCCTGGTGCCGGGGTGCCTCCTGGTCCGTACGGGCGAGCAGGATTCCGTGGTCGGCCCACTGTGCGGCCGATGTCCAGAGTTTCTGGCCGTTGACCAGCCAGCCGCCTTCGACCCGGTCCGCGCGGGTGCGCAGCGAGGCGAGGTCGGATCCGGCGCCGGGCTCCGAGAAGAGCTGGCACCAGAGCAGATCGCCGCGGAGCGTCGGGGCCAGATACCGGGCGCGCTGCTCGTCCGTCCCGTATGTGAGCAGCGAGGGCACCACCCAGGTGGCGATCCCGAGGTCGCTGATCCGCACCCCGGCGGCGGCCATCTCCTGCTGTACGGCGAGCTGTTGGACCGGCCCCGCGCCCAGACCGTACGGCTCCGCCAGGTGCGGCGCGGCGTATCCGGTGGGGGCGAGGGCGCGGCGGGCCCCTGCGGGATCGAGGCCGCGGGCCGCCCCCAGCGCCTCACGGGCCCGCTCCCGGTACGGCTTCGCATCGGCCGGCAGCTCCAGGCGCAGTTCCCGGCGCGCACCGGATGCGGCGTACCGCACGGCCCGCGCGCGGTGGGTGTCGCCTGGGCCGAGCAGCTGCCGGGCGACGACGGCGCGGCGCAGATGGAGATGGGCGTCGTGTTCCCAGGTGAAGCCGGTGCCGCCGAGGATCTGGATGCAGTCCTTGGCGCAGCTGTACGCGGCGTCCAGCGCGGTGGCAGCGGCGAGCGCGGCGACCAGCCCGCGCACGCCCGCCGAGGTGGCAGCGGCCACGGACCCGCCCGCGCACGCCGCCCCGCCGCCGGGGACGCCCGCCGTTCCTCCGTCGGGGACGTCCGCCGTTCCTTCGTCCGGGACGTGCGCGGTCCCCCTCTCGGGCGCGGGCGTCCCCGGCGGCGGGACGCCCGCGTCCGCCGCTTCCGTGCCCGCCGTATCCGCGCCCTCTCCGGCGGCCCGCGCCGCGTCCCAGGTCAGCGCCCTGGCCTGCTCGACCCGTAGCAGCATGTCCGCGCAGAGGTGCTTGACCGCCTGGAACTGGCCGATGGGCCGCCCGAACTGCTCGCGTACTTTGGCGTGTTCGGTGGCGGTGTGCAGCGCCCAGGCCGCGGTGCCGCAGGCGTCGGCGGCGAAGAGGACGGCCGCCAGATCGGTGACGAGTGTGGCGTCGAGCGTCAGCAGCCGGTCGGCGGGGATCTCTCCCCGCAGCCGTACCCCGGCGGTCGGCCGGGTCGGGTCCACGCTCTGCTGGGGGCGCACATCGAGCCCGTCGGCGTCCACGGCGGCCCAGCGCCCCTCGTGGCGCAGCAGGACCAGATCGGCCTCCGCACCGCCGAGCACCGGATCGTCCGGGTTTCCCAGAGCCACCGCGCCGGTACGGCGGCCGTCCGCGAGCGGCGCCGCGAGATCGGGGCGGCCCGCCCGGTGCAGTACGGCGGAGGCCAGCACGGTCGGCAGATACGGGCCGGGGAGCGCCGCCCGGGCCGCCTCCTCCAGGATGACGGCCTGCTCGACGAGGCCGCCGCCCCCTCCCCCGTACTCCTCGGGGAGGTGCGCGCCCAGCAGCCCCTGCCCGGCGAGCACGTCCCAGTGGGCCGGCCGCGCACCCGGGCGGCCCCCGGTACCGCCACCACCGTCACCGCCGGGTGGCGCGTCGAGCCGTGCGCGGGCCTTCCCCGGCGGCACCTCGCGCGCCAGCAGCCCCCGTACGGCTTCGGCCAACTCCCTCTGCTCCTGCGTGATTCCGATGCCCATGCGCAACGAGACTAGAACACGTTACATTCTGACGGAAGGTCAGATACCGAGGCGGGGCCGGGTGATACAGATCACGCGGCACTTATATGGCGTTTACCGGAATACACGGCCGCCTCCGGAAGCTTTCACGATGCAACCACCTGGACGCCCGGCCCGCTGCCGGCCCGTCTTACGCCCCCGGAGGCTTCACGTATGACACAGGCCGCTGCCTTGCTGCCCGAGACAATCGCCGAGGATCCGCGCTCCCCCCGTGGCAGGGGCGGCATCGTCCCCGTACTCGCCTTCGCAGGCATCGTCGTGGCCGTCATGCAGACGCTGCTCGTCCCGGTCATCAAAGATCTGCCGACGCTGCTGAGCACCGCCCCGTCGAACGCCACCTGGGTCATGACCGCCACGCTGCTCGCGGGTGCGATAGCCACGCCGATCATGGGACGGCTCGGCGATCTCTACGGCAAGCGGCGGATGCTGCTCGTCAGCCTCTCCGTCATGGTGATCGGCTCGCTGATCTGCGGGTTCACCGAGAACCTGCTGGTCATGATCGTCGGCCGTGCGCTCCAGGGCTTCGCCATGGGCGCCATCCCGCTCGGCATCGGGATCATGCGCGACGAACTCCCGCGCGAGAAGCTCGGCTCGGCGATGGCCCTGATGAGCTCCTCCATCGGCGTCGGCGGCGGACTCGCGCTGCCGGCCGCCGCCCTGGTGGCCCAGCACGCCGACTGGCACGCCCTGTTCTTCGGCGCCGCCGGGCTCGGTGTCCTCTCGATGGCGCTCACTCTCGTCTTCGTACCGGAGTCGTCGACCCGTGCCCCGGGCAGCTTCGACACCTTCGGCGCGCTCGGCCTCTCGGCCGGTCTGGTCTGCCTGCTGCTGCCGATCACCAAGGGCTCCGACTGGGGCTGGACCTCGGGCACCACGCTCGGGCTCTTCGGCGGGGCGCTCGCCATCCTGCTGCTGTGGGGCGTGATGGAGCTGCGGATCGCCGCACCCCTGGTGGACCTGCGCACCACGGCCCGCCGTGAGGTGCTGCTCACCAACCTGGCGTCGATCATGGTCGGTGTCGCCTTCTACGCCATCTCGCTGGTCCTGCCGCAGCTGCTCCAGCTGCCGAAGGCGACCGGTTACGGCCTCGGGCAGTCGATGGTGGTCGCCGGCCTGTGTGTGGCGCCGCTCGGCCTCACGATGATGCTCACCGCACCGGTCTACGCCAGGATCGCCGCGAAGTTCGGCCCCAAGGTCTCGCTGATGATCGGCATGCTGATCATCGCGGTCGGTTACGGGGCCGGGCTCGCCCTGATGAGCGCGCCCTGGCAGACCATCATCATCTCGGTCGTCGTCGGCGCGGGCATCGGTCTCGCCTACTCCTCGCTCCCCGCGCTGATCATCGGCGCGGTCGACCCCTCCGAGACGGGCGCGGCCAACGGACTGAACACGCTGATGCGCTCCATCGGTACCTCGGTGTCGAGTGCGGTGATCGGCATGGTGCTCGCGCACTCGTCGGTCGCGATGGGCCCGGTGTCCGTACCGAGCATGAGCGGCTTCCGCACCTCGTTCATGATCGCCACGGGTGCCGTGGTCATCGGCCTGGTGTTCGCGGTCTTCCTGCCCTCGCGCAGGCGCACGGCCGCGCTGCCGCAACCCCCCCGGCCTCTCGCCACCAGTGAGGGGATCACGGCGCCGGTCGCCGAGGCGGCCGAGGCCGTCAACGGCGCCCACGGCATCGCGGACTTCCGGGGGTTCCGGGGCCGGGTGCTCGACGCCGACGGCACTCCGGTACCGCGCGCCACGGTGACGCTGATCGACCACCGCGGCCGGCAGTCGGGGATCGTGGTCGCGGACGGCGCGGGCGCCTTCGCCCTCGCGGTGCGGTCGGCCGGTACGTACATCCTGGCCGCCACCGCACCCGGCCGGCCGCCGCTCGCCACCCATGTCGCGTACACGAGCGTGGACGAACGGGTGACGGTGGACCTGAGGCTGGGAGCGGCCGTACCGGAGAGGGAGAACGCGAACCGGTAGGCGGCGGCCCTGGCCCCGGACGCCTGGCGGCCGGTTGCGGGGCCACGCGCGGCAGGCGGGCGGTTGCGCGGGCGGGCGGTTGCGGGGCCCCTGCGCAACCCCCCGGCCTCCGCATCTACCATGAGCCGCCCGGCCGCCCGGCCGGGCAAGCACCCGTCCCACCCGCCCGGTTCCGCACAGCTCCGTTCCATTCCGTACAGGAGGATCCCCATGGCCGCCCCCACGCCAGCGACCCTGGCCGCGTTCGAGGCCGCCAAGGGGTTCATGCCCGTGGACGAAGGGCTCGCGCTGTACGACGCGGCGGCGCTGGCGGCCGGGCTCGGCCTGCCGCTCCTGGAGGTCGGCACCTACTGCGGCCGCTCCACCCTCCTCATCGCCGACGCGGCGCGCGCGGCCGGGGTGCCCGCGATCACCGTCGACCACCACCGCGGCAGCGAGGAGCAGCAGCCCGGCTGGGAGTACCACGACCCCTCCGTCGTGGACCCCGATGTCGGCCTGATGGACACCCTCCCCACCTTCCGCCGCACCCTGCACAAGGCGGGTCTCGAAGACCATGTGATCGCGATGGTCGGACGTTCCCCGCAGATCGCGAGGGCCTGGAGCGGGCCGCTCGGCCTGGTGTTCATCGACGGCGGCCACACCGACGAGCACGCGAGCGGCGACTACGAGGGCTGGGCCCCGCACCTCGCGGACGGCGGACTGCTGCTCGTCCACGACGTCTTCCCCGACCCGGCCGACGGCGGCCAGGCCCCGTACCGCGTCTACCTCAGGGCCCTCGCGTCCGGCGCCTTCACCGAGGTCTCCGTGACCGGCTCGCTCCGGGTCCTGCGCCGCACCGGAAGCGGAATCTGAGCCACCCGGCGCACCACGACAGCGCTTAAGCTCGGGTGGTGCTGTACGACGATGACGACCACCGCCCCGCCCGCTCACGCCGCCTCCGCACCTCCCCGGGGGTGATCACAGCCGCCGCCCTGGTGCCCGCCTGTCTGGCGGGCTGGCTGGTCTGGCATGCCGTGGGCCCGGACGACAGCACATCGACGAAGCCCCCGGCGCCGGTGAGCCAGTCCCCCGGCGGAGCCGCACACTCCCAGGACGACAAGCCGGGCGGCGGTGCTCCCGCCGGTCACCGGTCGATCGCCGGGAAGGTCGTCGTACTCGACCCCGGGCACAACCCGAACAATTACCGTCACCCGACCGAAATCAACCGTCCGGTGAATATCGGTAACGGCACAACAGAATGCGACACCACCGGCACTTCGACCAATAGCGGTTATGCGGAGGCCCGGTTCACCCTCGATGTCGCGCACCGGGCGCGCACCCTGCTGGAAAAGCAAGGGGTAAAGGTCAGACTGACCCAGAACGACGACCACAGTTTCGGCCCCTGTGTGCCCGAACGGGCCGCCGCCGGCAACAAGGCGAAAGCGGACGCCGCCGTCTCCGTGCACGCCGACGGTTCGTCAGTCGGCCACCGCGGCTTCCATGTGATCCTTCCCGCCCTGTTGAAAGCGGGCGCGGCCAACACCACTGACATCGTGGCCCCGTCGCGCGGTCTCGGAACCCGTATCGAGAAAAAGTTCGCCCGGGACACCGGAACCGCGCCCTCCAACTACATCGGCAACGGTACGGGGTTGGACACCCGGAGCGATCTCGGCGGGCTCAATCTCTCCACCGTGCCCAAAGTGTTCATCGAATGCGGCAATATGCGTGATCCCAAGGACGCCGCTCTGCTGACGAGTCGGAGCTGGCGCCAGAAGGCCGCACAGGGGATCGCGGACGGCATCAGCAGCTTTCTCCACGCGGAGTGACGAGACCCGACACACGACCCGCCCGGGCAGACGATAGATTCACCCCTACGATGGGGAGCCGCCCCCGAGCTCCACGCCGCCCCGACGAGCCGACCTACTAAGGACTCCTACGTGAACTTCCGCTCCCTCACACGAGGCGACGGCGTGGTGATCGGAGCAGCGGTGGTGCTGTTCATCGCCTCGTTCCTCGATCTCACCTCTTACGGCAAGCAGTGCAGCGGTTCCTACTGCGCCAATCTGAACAACCCCAGCGCATGGGACTCACTGGGCACACTGATGGCCATCTATCTGGCCGGCGTCATCGGGGCCGCCCTGATCACCGTGGCGCGCACCCTGCCGCAGCCTCGCAAGGTCGCCGGACTCGACATGGCCCAGTTCGGTGTCGCGTTCACCGTCTTCGCCGCGTGGACCGCTTTCTGGACCCTCATCGACGCGTCGAGCCGGGGGGCCGGTCTGATCCTCGGGTTCATCGCCTCGCTGGTGCTCGCGGGTGCGGCCGTGGCCGGTCCGCTCGTCCCGGCGCTCCAGGGCCCGCTGCTGAGTGCGCCGAAGCCGGCCGCCGTGACGCCGTCGCCGTACGGGGTGCAGGCGGCCGGTGTACCGGGCCAGGGGTACGGATACCCGGGCGCCCAGGGCCAGCAGCCCTACGGTGCGCAGCCGGGGCAGCCGCAGCCCGCGGCGTTCGGAGGCCAGGCCGGGCACCCCGGCCAGCCGCACGACACCCAGCAGCCCGCGGCCACCCAGCACTCCCAGCCGCAGCCCTCGGCCGAGGCCCCCGCCGGGGAGTTCGCCCCGTTCTGGTTCGCGGTTCCGGTGGCCCGCCCGCTGTACGCGGAGGACGGCTCACCGGCCCCCATCGCCGAACTGGCCCCGGGCACCTGGTATCTCGCGGTCGAGCAGCGCGGCCCTGGCCTGATCGCACAGACGCAGGACGGCCGGCGCGGCGTGCTCCAGGACACCACGGGTATCCAGCGCGGCTGAGGCCGTTCGCCCCCTCCGGGGCGGCATCTCCTCCCGTACGCTCCTCCCTTCGAACTTTCGAACCTTCGAACCTTCGAACAGGACACCGCAGGCGGGCCTTCCGGGTCACCGCAGGCGAAATCCGGGCCGCCGAGCTCTGCTCGGCGGCCCGGAGGTCTGTCCGGCGGGCCGGATCCGGCGTCGCCGACCGTGGCCCCGTGACACCCGCCCGGGGCTACTTCCGTGGCGGGCAGGGGTCGCAGCAGGACGGGGCCGGTTCGACACAGACGCTGACGGTGCCGGTGTTGTTGGTGGGGTCGGGATCCTTCTCGTTGGCGGCGGCGGTGGCGGTGTTGCCGATCAGGCCGGTCCTGGTCGCCCTGCCCCGCAGTACGAGGGTGGCCGTCGCGCCGTCGGCCAGGTCGCCCACGGCCCACCGCCCGGTGGCCGGGTCGTAGCTTCCGGTCGTGCCGTCGGCGGACAGGAAGGCGAGGCCGTCCGGGAGCCGGTCGGTGACGGTGACACCGGTGGCTCCGTTCGGGCCGGTGTTGTGGACGGCGATGCGGTAGGTCACCGTCTGGCCGACGGTGACGGTGGTGGCGTCGGCCGCCTTCGTCACGGCCAGATCGGCAGCCGGCCTGACCTGCGTGACCTGCTCGTTGGATGTGGCCGTCAAGGGCTCCGGCGTGTCACCCAGCCGGTTTTCGTAGGAGGCGGTCGCGGTGTTGCTGAGCTGCCTGCCGCCACTGGCCCGGTCGATGACGACCCGGTACTCCACCGTGGTCCCGGCCGGCAGGGTCCCGGTGTTGGGCAGACTGCCGCCCTTCGCCCCGGAGGCGCCGTCGCCGAGATGGAAGACGGCCTTGTTCGCGACGGCGTCGTAGTACGCCTGGTCGTCGCCCTGCGCGTCGCTCTTCACCCCGGCGTTCGGGCCGTCGACGATCCGCAGGGAGCCGGGCAGATACGTCGTGCCCTGCGGAAGGACGTCGGTCAGGACGAGGTTCTCGGCCGCGCCGCCGCCCTCGTTCCTGGCCGTGATGCGGTAGGTGATGACGTCGCCCACCTCCAACGGCCCCATGGGAACGGCGGTCTTGGCGAGCTCCACGGAGGGGGCGGTGCCGAAGAAGACACCGTCCAGGAAGTTGCCGATGCTCTGGTTGCCTCCGGCGGCGGAGACGGAACGGAAGGCGAAGCGGGTCAGCGTCTGCCCCGCCGGGACGGTGTAGGTGCCCGTGTAGTAGCCCCAGGCGGTGTTGCCGTCGGTGCAGCGCCTCTGCTCCACCGTGGATGCCGGGCCACCGATGTCCAGCGCCATGGTGTCGTCCCCCAGACGGCCACGGTGGTACAGCCGCCAGTACAGCTTCGTGCCGGGGGTGGTCGGCAGGTCCTGGTAGAGGGTGGAGACCTGATTCGCGTTGAGTTCCGCGAACTGGACGCCATCGGCGGCCGGTACACCGTTGAAGCCCGAGTGCCACAGCTCGATCCTGTGGTCGGTGGCGGTGGTGAGCCAGCCCGGGACCCGCTTGGACGCCTGCGTCTGCGAGGCGTCGGGCAGGATCTCCACACCGGTCACGGTGGGCTGTTCGAAGCTGCCGTTGGCCAGGGCGACCCGGAGTGGAGCAACAGGAGGTGTGGCCATGGTTCTTCCCCTTGAGTCGACGTTGCCTGCATGCGCCGTCCGGCAGACCGCACCTCTGCGCGCCGTGGCGGGGAGCCGGAACGCCGACAGCCCACCGCATCCACTCGAACACGTAAAGTGACGGTCGCGCGGGTTCGGCCAATCCCGCGCGACGGGTTTGCGGGGCCCGTCCCGGCGCCGCCCCGCCGCGCCGCCCCGCACGGCCCCGGAGGTGCGTCGCTCCCGGCGCACCCGCCTCCAAGCCCCCTTCCGTCCAGCGCGTCACGACCGAAAACCCCCGCCGCATCCCTTGGGTGCACCCTTACTCAGGGTGAATCGGCCGCCGGTGAAGTTGACGCCTCCGGAACGGCGGACCCGGTTCGTCCGCGACTCCCCTTCCGGGCGGGCACCCTTACGCCTACAGTCATCTGACAGACCGTCAGGATTCGTACGCCCGGGAGGCTTTGCGATGCGGCTAGGACTCGCCCTCGGCTACTGGGGCCGCGGCCCGACCCCCGGTCATCTCGAACTCGCCCAGGAGGCAGAGCGTCTCGGCTACGCGTCCGTCTGGACCTCCGAGGCCTGGGGCTCCGACGCCTTCACCCCCCTGGCCTGGATCGCCGCCCACACCTCCCGTATCCGGCTGGGCACGGCGATCGTGCAGATGGCCGCCCGCACCCCCACCGCCACCGCGATGCACGCCCTCACCCTGGACCACCTCTCCGGCGGCCGGATGATGCTAGGTCTCGGGCTCTCGGGCCCACAAGTGGTGGAGGGCTGGTACGGACGCCCGTTCCCGAGCAGCCCGCTCACCGCGACCCGTGAGTACGTCGACGTCATCCGCCAGGTCCTCAGGCGGGAGGCCCCGGTCGAGCTGGACGGACGCTTCCACCAGCATCCGTACCGGGGGGCGGACGGCACCGGGATCGGCAAACCGCTCAAGCCGATCACGCATCCGCTGCGCGCCGGGCTGCCCGTGCTGCTGGGGGCGGAGGGACCCAAGAACATCGCCCAGACCACCCGCATCGCGGACGGCTGGCTCCCCCTGTACTGGTCCCCGACCCGCTCCGACGTGTACGAGGCGTCGCTCACCGGCCTCCCCGAGGACTTCATGATCGCGCCGATGGCCCGAGCGCACGTCTGCGACAGCGTGACGGACGGGCTGCTCCCGGTGAAGGCGATGCTCGGCTTCTACATCGGCGGCATGGGCCACGCGGCCCGCAACTTCCACGCGGATCTGATGGCGCGGATGGGGTTCGAGGCCGAGGCCCACCGGATCCAGGAACTGTTCCTGGCGGGCCGCAAGGAAGAAGCGGTGCTGGCGGTCCCGGACGCCTTCGCCGACGAGATATCCCTGGTGGGGCCACGCCAACGGATCGCCGAGCGGCTGGAGTTGTGGCGCAAGGGGCCGGTGACGGACCTGCTGGTCACGGCACCGGACCCCACGACACTGCGGGTGCTGGCAGAGCTGAACAGCTGAGCGGCGTCCACGGCCCTGCCGCGCCGGCCCGGGACCGCGGGCGGGGACGGGCCGGCGCAGGGCGGTGTGCCGGCCGTCCGGGCCCGGCACCCTGGAACGACGCCCGCTCCCGCTAGAACGACGCCCGCTCCAGCCAGAAGTCCAGCAGTTCCCGGTCCCCCAGCACCTCCACCCGGTCGCTCCCCGCGGGCAGCCGCCGGTAGAAGACCTGGAGGACGTCCGTGAGCGGACCCCGCAACGCCACCGTCGCCTTCTCGTGCCCACGGCGCCAGCTGAACCCGTCCTCGCCGAACTCGATCAGCCACTCCGCATCGGCCGCGTCCGTGGCGTGCAGATGGATCGAACGGCCCGCGCCGCGCAGACCGGCCACGTCCTCGTCGCCGGACGCCTGGGCGAAGGCCAGGATCTCCAGCCACTCGTCGATGGTGTCCGCTGCGACCTCCGGCTCCACCTCGAACGGCACACCGGCCGTCAGGGCCGCGTCCGCCCGGTGCACGGCCGTCTCATGGACCATCCGGCGCGCCCAGAACCCGGCGTGCTGATCGTCCATCCACGTCCAGACCCCGGCGTCCGGACCGGCCGCCCGCAGGGTCGCGGCGAGCCGCGCGGCGCCGGCGGCCAGCCAGGCGTCCAGAGCCGCCGGATCGTCGTCGCCCGCCCCGGCGCTGTCCGGCACCTGCCCGCTCGGGACCCTCTCGGTGGCCTTCGTCCGTACGATCGTCTCGACCCAGCGGTGTGCACGGCCCAGATGGCGGGTCAGCTCCCCCAGGGTCCACTCCGGGCAGGTCGGCACCGTGGCCGTCAGATCCGCCCCGGCCAGCGCCTCCCTGAACAGGCTTGTCTGCCGCAGCAGTTCATCGCAGTAGCGGTCGTGTCCCAGTGACGTCATGCCCCCACTCTAGGGAGGACCGGCGCCGCGGAGACCACCCATTCCGGCGGGCATCCGGGCCGGCCGGTACTCCCCCGTACCGGCCGGGCCCCGTCCCGTCAGCCGCCGCCCGTCACCGCGATCCCGCGGCCACAACCGTCGCGGTGAGGGGTTCGAGGACGGCGGCCAACTCGTCGAGCTCGGCGGGGGACAGGGCGTCGTACGGCGCGGCGGCCAGCTCGTCCGTGGCGTCCTCGATGCGTTGCTTGGTCGCGCGGCCCTCGTCGGTGAACCGACCGCCGGTGTCGACGAGTCCGCGCTCGCGCAAGCCGTCCATGACCGCGGCCAGCCGCTCCTTCGGCAGATGATGGACGCGTCCGAACGACTCCGGCGGGTGGATGCCCCGGGCCAGCGCGTCGAGGATGTGGGCTTCCGTGCCGCCGACGCGCGCGCCGACCAGAGCGGCGACATGTCCGTCGCAGCGGTGCTCGCGCAGCATGGTCGCGGAGTGCCACAGCCGGGCGACCGGGTCGTCCGGCACCGGCAGGGTGCGCATCCCGGCGTACATCACCCGGCCTTCCGTGGGGGCGTTCACCGCGGCCCTGGTGGTGAGGTCTGCGGCGCGCACCAGGCCCGGGGAGCCGGCCCGCTCGTCACCGAGGATCCGCCGCAGGGAGGCCGCGCTGCCCCGCTCCCGCGCGGCGGCCGACGCCTCGGGCGGGATCGTCTCCCACGCGCTCGGGATGTGTCGCGCGACCTCCCCTTCGGCGAAGCTGTAGAAGGCTGCGTGCACCACCTCCGCCGGTACCCGCCCCAGCGGCGCGGCCCGGCTGGCGAAGTAGCCGTCCCAGTAGGTGCGGTGGCCGAGCGCGGCCAGCTCCTGATTGCTCTCGTCGGCGAGGAAGGTGACCAGGCAGATCGGCTCCAGGAGCTCGAACATGCGGCGGGAGGTGTGAGCCATGGCCGCCATCATGCCCGCGGACGCCCCGGGGAGGGGTAAGGACCGCAGCGGCGCGTATCGAAAACACGGGCGGGCCGGGGTCAGGTCAGGCCCCCGGGTTCCATGTGCCGAGGGTTTCACGCAAGCACAAGCGGCAACACGTTCGACCATGTCCAGATATTCGAACGGAAGCAGCCCCGCGGCGAACATCATCATGGTCATCGCCGATGTCATGGCCTTCATCCTGGGCCTGTGGATCCTGATGTACCTCCTGGACGCGAACCGGGCCAATGACCTGGTGACGTTCGTCCACCACGCGGCGGACTGGCTGGCCGGCTGGTCCCGCGACCTGTTCACCTTCGACGAGGCGTGGGCCCGGGTCGTCGCGGGCTACGGTCTCGCGGCTGTCGTGTACCTCTTCATCGGGCACCTCCTCGCGGGCCGGGTCCGCAGGCACTGAGCCGCCACCGGCCACCGGCCGCGGCGGCCGTACAGGCCAACTGTCAGCGGCAGCAGTCCGGTTCGAGCCCGGACGGCAGCCGCTCCGCCCCGAAGACCGCGGTGGTCGCCTCGTCCCCCCCGAGCGCGGCCACCGCGAGCAGCAGCGACCCCGCGGTCCAGCTGGTGCGCTCCAGCGGCCACAGCACCCGGTCGTCGAAGACGTACCCCGTCCAGTACATGCCGTCGTCGGCCCGCAGATGCCCGATCGACTGGAGGATCTCCAGCGCCCGGTCGGACTCCCCCATCACCCAGAGCGTCAGGGCGAGTTCACAGCTCTCGCCGCCGGTCACCCAGTTGTTGGGCAGCACACAGCGCACTCCGAGGTCCGGCACGACGAAGCGGTCCCACTCCGCGTCGATCCGCTCCTTCGCCGCCGCCCCGCCGAGCGCACCGCCGAGGACCGGGTAGTACCAGTCCATCGAATAGCGGCTCTTGTCCAGGAAGCGCTCGGGGTGGCTGCGGATCGCGTGCCCCAGCGCTCCGGCCGCCAACTCCCAGTCGGGCTGCGGCTCTTCGCGCTCATCGGCGAGCGCGAGCGCACAGCGCAACGCCTGGTAGACGGACGAGGAACCGGTCAGCAGCGCGTCCTTGACATCCGCCCCGCCCTCGTCGGCGGGCTCCCTCTTCCAGCCGATCTCGCCGCCCGGCTGCTGGAGTTGGAGCACGAACTCGACGGCGGCGTACACGACGGGCCACATCCGGTCGGCGAACGTGTCGTCGCCGGTGGCCAGAGTGTGGTGCCAGACGCCGACAGCGACATACGCGCAGAAGTTGGTCTCCCGGCCGCGGTCGGTGACCCGGGCCGCGTCGCCGTCCTGGTAGGCGGCGTACCAGGAGCCGTCCGCGTTCTGGTGCCGGGCGAGCCAGTCGTACGCGCGCTCCGCGGCCTCGTGCTCCCCGGCGGCGTCCAGCGCCATGGCTGCCTCGGTGTGGTCCCACGGGTCGAGGTGGTGCCCGCGGAACCACGGGATCGCACCGTCCTCGCGCTGCACGGCGAGGATTCCGGCGACCGTGCGTGCGGCCTGCTCGGCGGTGAGGACCCCGGGCAGGACCAGATGTTCCGTACGGCCCGGTGAGGTCACGCGCCCACCCGCGGCGTGTGCGGCTTGGTCGCGTACGCCACGAAGCTCTTGCCGACGACCGGGTTGAGCGCGCGTTCGGCGAGCCGGGTGGCCAGCGGCTTCTTCATGATGTCCCAGACGAGGAGCTGGTGGTAGGCGCGGACCGGCAGCGCCTTGTCGTTGTCGACGCCGAAGGCGCACTTGAGCCACCAGTACGGGGCGTGCAGCGCGTGCGCGTGGTGGCTGCCGTACGGGCGCAGCCCCGCCTCCCGGATCCTGCCGAGGAGTTCGTCGGCCTTGTAGATCCGGATGTGGCCGCCCTCCACCTCGTGGTAGGCGTCGGAGAGCGCCCAGCAGACCTTCTCGGGTCCGTACCGGGGCACGGTGATCGCGATCCGGCCGCCGGGCTTGAGCACCCGCACCATCTCGGCGAGCACGCCCTTGTCGTCCGGGATGTGCTCCATCACCTCGGAGATGATCACGACGTCGAAGGAGGCGTCGGGGAACGGCAGGTTGAGCGCGTCGCCCTGCATGGCGGTGGCGGTGGCGCCCGCGGGGGCCTCGCCCTCCTGCTTCATGGCCGCGAACCACTTGGCGACCTCGCGGATCTCCTCGCCGTTCTGGTCGAGCGCCACCACCTGCGCACCACGCCGGTAGCACTCGAAGGCATGCCGGCCCGCGCCGCAGCCGAGGTCGAGCACACGGTCGCCCGGAGCGAGCGGGAAGCGGGTGAAGTCCACGGTCAGCACGGGGGTCTGCCTTCTTCGCTAGGAGGATGGGAGGGGTACGGCGGTACGGGCCTACGCCGGCACGGACGGGGCGCCGGGACCGCGGGCGGCGATGGCTTCGCGGTAGCGCTCGGCGGTGCCGATGGCGGCCTGCTTCCAGGTGAAGCGGGCCAGGACGCGTTCCCGTCCGGCCGCGCCGATGCGGGTGCGGAGTACGGGGTCGTCGAGCAGCCGGGACAGCGCGCCGGCCAGCGCGCCCGCGTTGCCCGGTGGCACCGCGAGGCAGGTCTCGCCGTCGGCGCCGGTGACCTCGGGGATGGCTCCGCCGGTCGTCGCGACCAGCGGGGTGCCGGTGGCCATGGCCTCGGCTGCGGGCAGCGAGAAGCCTTCGTAGAGCGAGGGGACACAGGCGATCTGGGCGCCGCGCACCAGGTCGACCAGCTCCTGGTCGCTGACGCCCTTGACGAACCGGACCGCGCCGTCGAGTCCGTACCGCTCGATGGCCTGCGCGACCGGCCCGTCCTCGGCCCGTTTCCCGACGACGACGAGATGGGCTTCGGGATGCTCGGTACGGAGTTTGGCGAGCGCCTCGATCAGGTGGACCAGGCCCTTGAGCGGTACGTCGGCGCTCGACGTCGTCACGATCCGGCCGGGCACCTCGGCCACCGACGGGTCGGGCGACCAGAGTCCGGTGTCGGCCCCGATGTGTACGACATGGATACGGTCCTCGCGCACCCCGAGGTCCTCGATGATCTCCTGCTGCGATGAGCCGGAGACGGTGAGGACCGATGGCAGCCTGCGGGCGACCCGCTTCTGCATCCGGGTGAAGCCGTACCAGCGGCGCACGGAGGCGCGGCGGCGCCAGCCGTCGGCGGCCGCCAGGTCGAGCCGCCGGTCGACCGTGATGGGGTGGTGGACGGTGGTGACCAGCGGCGCCCCGAGGTCGCCGAGCAGCCCGTATCCGAGGGTCTGGTTGTCGTGGATGACGTCGAACTGGCCGCGTCTGGCGAGGAGATGGCGCCGGGCGCGCAGCGAGAAGGTCAGCGGCTCCGGGAAGCCGCCGGTCCACATGGTGCCCACCTCGACGGCGTCGATCCAGTCGCGGTACTCGTCGCGTTTGGGGGTACGGAAGGGGTCCGGGCTGCGGTAGAGGTCGAGGCTGGGCAGCTCGGTGAGGGGGACGCCCTCGTCCAGCACCGGGAAGGGCTGGGCGCCGATCACCTCGACGCTGTGGCCGAGCCGGGCCAGTTCCCGCGAGAGGTGGCGGGCGTAGACGCCCTGACCTCCGCAGAAAGGATTGCCCTTGTACGTGAGGAGCGCGATGCGCAGCGGGCCCCGGGGGCCGGCGGCGGATCCGCCGGCCAGGGGGTCCGCTTCTATGGCCTCAGCGGTCACACTCGGCCCCCTTCTCGCAGCAGTCCCGGCGGAGCGTAGTCGCTCACGCTAATCTAGAACAAGTTCTCGCAAGCCTGGGGCCCGAGGGCACCCCTGGAGGACTCAGCCAGACCTGATCGTTCAATGCGCGTCGTTCAATGAGCATCGTTCGATGAACATTGCTCCATGCGCATCGTTCAATGAGTTTCGTTCAATGAGCTTCGAATCTACCGGCAGGTAGCACCGTCGTAACAGCCGGATCGGGTGATTCGCGCCACGGCGGGATCGGATGGGACAGATGACTGTGGAAGCCAGACCGGCATCGCCACCCCTGACGGAGCGGCAGGAGGCGCGCCGCCGCAGGATCCTGCACGCGAGCGCCCAGCTGGCGAGCCGCGGCGGGTTCGACGCGGTGCAGATGCGGGAGGTCGCCGAGGACTCGTCGGTGGCGCTCGGCACGCTCTACCGGTACTTCCCATCGAAGGTCCATCTGCTGGTCGCCACCATGCAGGACCAGCTCCAGCATCTGCACACCGCCCTCCGTAAACGCCCGCCCGCGGGCGACACCGCGGCCGAGCGCGTCTCCTCGACCCTGATGGGAGCCTTCCGCGCGCTCCAGCGCGAGCCGCACCTGGCGGACGCGATGGTGCGGGCGCTGACCTTCGCGGACCGCAGCGTCAGCCCCGAGGTGGACACCGTCTCCCGGCAGACGACGGCGATCATCCTGGACGCCACGGGGCTTGAACACCCCACGCCCGAGCAGCTGTCGGCGGTCCGGGTCATCGAGCACACCTGGCACTCCGCCCTGATCACCTGGCTGTCCGGGCGGGCCTCGATCGCCCAGGTGAAGATCGACATCGAGCTGGTCTGCCGGCTGATCGACCTGACCGGCGCGGACGGCACCCCGGACGGCGGCCCTGACCGCGCCCCGGGCCGGACCGCGTCGTCCTGACCACACCCCGGGCCGGACCGCGTCGTCCTAGGACCACCGGGTCGCGAGGCACCGCACCGCACCGGCGCTACTCGTCGGGCGGGAAGACCGTCTCGCCGCTCTCCAGGAGTGTGATCGTGATGGCCTCGACCGGGCAGCCCTCGGCGGCGGCCAGCACCTGCTCGTTGGCGTCGGTCTCCGGCGACCGCGGATGGGACTGGCGTGCCGTGTCGAGCGCGAAGCCGTCCGGGGCGTGGTTCACACACATCCCGGAGCCGATGCAGACGGACCGGTCGACCTCCACACGCCAGCGGTCCCCCATTACTCCGCCTCGCTCACGGCCGGTTCGTACCCGGCGGGGAGGTGGATCATCTTGTGCTCGAAGTACTCGCCGTACCCCTCGGGCCCGAACTCCCGGCCCACCCCGGAGTTCTTGTAGCCGCCGAACGGCCCGAGCATGTCCAGGCTGAACGTGTTCACGCTGTACGTCCCGGTCCTGATCCGGCGGGCGATCTCGATGCCGTGCCCGGTGTCCGCCGTCCACACACTGCCGCTGAGCCCGTAGTCGGAGTCGTTGGCGATCTTCACGGCCTCCTCCTCGTCGCCGTAGGGCAGCAGGCAGATGACCGGGCCGAAGATCTCCTCGCGGGCGATCCGCATGGAGTTGTCGACATCCCCGAAGAGGGTCGGCTCCACGTACCAGCCGCTGTCCAGGGCGGCCGGGCGGCCGCCGCCGGTGAGGATCTTGGCGCCCTCCTCCTGGCCGATCCGGATGTACTCCAGTGAGCGCTGCTGCTGACGGCGGGCCACCAGCGGGCCGACCTCGGTCGCCGGGTCCAGCGGGTCGCCGACCTTGAGCGCGCCCGCCGCGGCGGCGAACGCTTCGGCGATCTCGTCGTACCGGCTGCGCGGGACCAGGATCCGGGTCTGGGCCACGCACGCCTGCCCGTTGATCATCCAGGCGAACGGCACGATGCCCGCGACCGCCGCCTCCAGGTCGGCGTCGGGCAGGATGACCGCCGCCGACTTGCCGCCGAGCTCCAGGGTCACCCGGGTCAGATTGCGCGCCGCCACCTCCATCACGCGCTTGCCCGCCGCGACCGATCCGGTGAACGACACCTTGTCGACGCCGGGGTGCCCCACCAGGTGCTCGCTGACCTCGCGGTCGGCCGGGAGGATCGAGAGGACGCCCTTGGGGAGCCCGGCCTCGCTGACGATGTCGGCGAGCAGATAGGCGTCCAGCGGGGTCTCGGGCGAGACCTTGAGGATCGCGGGGCAGCCCGCGAGCAGTGCCGGGGCGAGCTTGGCGGCGGCCGTGAACTGCGGGACGTTCCACGGGACCACCGCGGCCACCACGCCGACCGGTTCGCGGCGTACGAGCAGCTTGCCGAGTGCGCCGTCCCGGCTCTCCTCGTACGGGAAGGCGCGGGCGGTCGTGATCGCCGCGTCCCACACCATCATCGCGGCGAGCGCCTGCACCATGGTGCTGGACGTGTACGGGGTGCCGTTCTGCGCGCTGATGACCCGGGCGATCTCCTCGTACCGCACGGCGAAGGCGTCCTTGATCCGGGTGATCACCTCGATCCGCTCGTCCAGCGGCATCCGGGGCCAGGGACCCTCGTCGAACGCCTGCCGCGCCACGGCGACCGCACGGTCCACATCGGCGGCCGAGGCGTGCGGCACGCGCCCGATGACCTGCTCGGTGTGGGGCGAGACGACGTCGATGACGTCGGTGCCGAGTGGTGCCGCCCACTCCCCGCCGATGAAGAGCTGCCGGTGTTCCACAAGCTCGGTCATGACTGACTGCCTCCCGACTGACTGCCTTCCGACGGCCACTTCCTGACGCTGTATCAGAAACTGATACCAGTTCTACTTCGCATCCGGAACCCCCGGGCGCCGCCGGGACCGGGACCGGCTCCGCGCCCCGCCCCGTTGGAACCCGTTCTAGTTATAGTGAGCCGCGAGCAGTGAGCCGCGAGCAAGGGGCCTTGCCCCGAGGAGAGTTGAGGACACCATGGCGCAGGTGACCGAGCACGGCGGAGGCGTCTGGTCCATCGAGGTCCCGATCCCCGACAACCCGCTGGGCCACACCCTGGTCCATGTGATCGAGACGGACCGCGGGCCGGTACTGATCGACACGGGCTGGGACGACCCCGCCTCCTGGGACGCGCTGGCCGGGGGCCTGGCCGCCCTCTCCCTCTCCGTCACGGACATCCACGGCGTCCTCATCACCCACCACCACCCCGACCACCACGGCCTCTCCGGCCAGGTCCGTGAGGAGTCCGGGGCCTGGATCGCCATGCACGCGGCCGACACCGAGGTCGTCAAGCGCACCCGCGGCGCCGAGCCCGGGGTCTGGCTGGAGTACCTCGCCCGGAAACTCGCCACCGCGGGGGCGCCCGACGAGCACATCGCACCGCTGCGCCGGGCCCGCGCCTCCGGCCGCACGGGGACGCTTCCGGGACTGCGCGCCGCCGTGCCCGACCGGGAGATCGTCCCCGGCGACCTGCTGCCGCTGCCCGGCCGCCGGCTGCGCGCCGTCTGGACGCCCGGCCACACCCCGGGCCATGTCTGCCTCCACCTGGACGAGGAGCACCCGGCGAACCGGCCGGGCAACGGCAGGCTCTTCTCCGGCGACCACCTGCTGCCCGGCATCACCCCGCATATCGGGCTCTACGAGGACCCGGACGACGCCACTGTCACGGATCCCCTCGGCGACTACCTCGACTCGCTGGAGCGGATCGGCAGGCTGGCACCGGCCGAGGTGCTCCCCGCCCATCAGTACGCGTTCACCGACGCGGCCTCCCGGGTACGGGAGTTGCTCGCCCACCACGAGGACCGGCTCCGCGATCTGCTATCCCTGCTGGCCAGCCCGCGCACCCCCTGGCAGGTCGCCGAGCGGATGGAGTGGAACCGCCCCTGGGAGCAGATCCCGCACGGCTCGCGCAATATCGCGGTCTCGGAGGCCGAGGCCCATCTGCGGAGGCTGGTGAAGCTGGGGCGGGCGGAAGTGCTCACCGGCAGCGACCCCGTCACCTATGTGGCGGTATAACAGGAAACATCACCCCGGAGCCGCCCGCTCCGCCACAGGATCACCGCGCCCGCCCCGCGCCCGGCCGCACCCCGCCCGTTCCCGGCTCCCCTGCCGTGCCCGAACTCGGAACGGGCGCAGGATAGTCCGCTGGTCGGAGTAGCGTTAGGGTCATGCATTCAGTACCGCACATCACGAGGGGGGCGGCCGCCGATGGCGCCGGACGAGGCTGTGATCGGCTGCACGGGGAAGCTGATCCTGGCCACGCGCGGATCTGCCGGCCCCGGTGAGGTCCTGGTCCAGGTCAGAGGCGGCTGGGAGGCCTTCCTCGCCTGGTCGGCGGAGCCACTGTCGTACGGGGCGACAGTGCTCGTGATCGAATCCCGCGGTACTCGCCAGGTCGACGTCATCGAGTGGACCGATCCCGTGGATCCGCTGGATGCGCTGACCCTCGACCCCGGCGACACCGACTAAGGAGACCAAGGATGTTGGGTTATCGCGTTCCAGCGCCGGACGAGGCCATGCTGATCTCCGGAGGCAGGCGTGGTCTGGGCGGTGCGCCCTTCAGGGTCGTGACCGGCCACGGCAAGTTCGTCCTTCCGGTCTTCCGCAAGACCCGCTTCCTGACGCTCGCGATGTGCGAGGCGGAGGTCGCCGAGACCTGTGTGACCCGGCAGGGCATCGTGCTGACGGTGCGGGCCGTCATCGCGTTCAAGGTCGGCAACGACACCGAGAGCATCGTCAACGCCGGTCAGCGCTTCCTCTCCGACCAGGACCAGATGTCGGTACTGACCGGCCGGATCTTCTCAGGGCATCTGCGCTCGATCATCGGCTCGATGACCGTCGAGGAGATCGTCACCGAGCGCCAGAAGCTCGCCACCGAGGTGCTGGAGACCTCCAAGACCGAGATGGCCAAGATCGGTCTGATCGTGGACTCGCTGCAGATCCAGTCGATCGACGACGGCGAGACGGGCTATATCGCGGCGATGTCGGCGCCGCACACGGCGGCCATCCAGCGGCAGGCGCAGATCGCCCAGGCGCAGGCCACCCAGCAGTCCGTGGAGGCGCAGCAGGAGGCCACCCGTAACCAGGCCGAGTACCAGCGGCAGACCGCCGTCGTACAGGCCCAGTACACCGCCGAGGTGGACCGGGCGCAGGCGCAGGCCGCCCAGGCCGGTCCGCTCGCCCAGGCCCACGCCCAGCAGGAGGTGCTCGCCGCCCAGACCGAACTGGCCGAGCGGGCCGCCCAGTTGCGCCAGCAGCAGCTGGTCGCCGAGATCGTGAAGCCCGCCGAGGCCGACGCGGAGCGCATCAGGGTGCTGGCCGTGGCCGAGGCCGAGCGGATGAAGATCCAGGCCGCGGCCGCCGCCTCGTACGACCGGGTGGCGCTCGACCGGATGCTGATCGACCAGCTCCCGCAGATCGTCAAGGAGGCCGCTTCCGGTCTCGCGGGCGCCAATGTCAACGTGCTCAACGGCGCGGACGGCCTGGGCGAGATCGCCGCCGGGCTGGTCGGCCAGGGCCTGACGATCCTCGACTCGGTACGGAAGAACCTGGGCGCGCAGGACGACGACGCCCATCAGGGCGGCGGCCGGGGCGCGGAGATCCAGCGCTACCTCGGCGGCAAGTCCGGCAGCGGGAACGACAACGGCGACAACGGGCCGGTCGACATCAAGTAGGACAGCGGCACCGAGCAGGGCCGCACAGCGGGTGAACGGACGGCGGCGCACCGGATCCAGCGGTGCGCCGCCGTCCGTTTCCGCGCTGCGGTGCGGAGCGGCCGCGGAGCCACCGGCCACTCCGGGGGCGCTCGGGCGCGGCCGGTACAGTGGGAAGGTCGTCATCACACCCGTACAGGGAAAGCCGGTGCAATTCCGGCGCTGACCGCGCAACCGTGAACCGCCCGTACAGGCGGTGAGCCGGACCGCCTGTACGGAAGTGACCGGCTCGCGCCACCGGAAGCCTCCGGTGGCCGGCACCGTCGAGGTATACGGAGCCGGAGCCCCGGTGCCCGAGCGGGCCCGTGTCCCGGCTTCCCGCAGGAGAGGCCCCGCCCGCCATGACCCTTCGCCGCAGCGCCACCGCGCTCGCCGCATCCGCCATACTCTGCGCGGCCGCTGCCCCGGCGGCCTCGGCCGCCTCGCCGTCGCCCTCGGCGTCCCCGGTGCTCCCCTCCGGTCTGTACGGCAAGGCGGACCCCAAGTACGACGGAGTCTGGCGGCAGTCCCTCGCGATGGTCGCGCAGGACGCCGCCGGGGTGCGCCCCGCGGCGAAGGCGGTCGACTGGCTGACCGGCCAGCAGTGCGCCAACGGCGCCTTCACCTCCTTCCGCGCCGATGTGACGAAGCCGTGCGGCGACAAGGAACTCCTGGACACCAACGCCACCGCGGCCGCCGTGCAGGCGCTGCACGCGCTCGGCGGACACGACGCCGCTGTGAAGAAGGGCGCCCAGTGGCTGAAGTCGGTGGCGGGCAAGGACGGTGGGTGGAGCTACAACCCGGGCGGCGCCAGCGACGCCAACTCCACATCGGTGGTGATCGGCGCACTCGCCGCTGCCGGTGAGCCGACCGCGAAGGCCAAGAAGGTGCTGGTCTCGCTCTCGATCCCGTGCGACGCGAAGGAGGGCGGCGGCGGCTTCGCCTACCAGCCCGACAAGAAGTCCGGGAAGCTGTTCGCGAACGCCGACGCGACGGACGCCGCCGTGCTGGGCACCCTGGGCGCCGGTCTGGCACCGCGGGCCGGCTCCAAGGATGTCGGCGGTACGGGCTGTCTCAACGCGTCGACCCCCGCCCAGGCCGCGCACAACGGCGCCACCTATCTCGCCGGGGCGACCGCGGGCAAGGCCTATCTGAAGTCCGCGATGCCGGGCGCCGACGACCAGCCCGACTACGGCAACACCGCCGACGCGGTGACCGCGCTCGGCGCCGACGGTCTCACCGCACAGGCCAGGCAGCCGCTCGCCTGGCTGGAGCAGCACGCCGCGGGCTGGGCACGGCAGAGCGGTCCCGCCGCGTACGCCCAGCTGATCTTCGCGGCCCGTGCGAACGGTGTCGATCCGCACGACTTCGGCGGCGCCGACCTGGTCAGGCAGCTCAACGCGACCGGGCCCGCCCCCGCGGCCACGGCACAGGCCGCCGACTCCAAGAAGGACAGCGACAGCTCGGGTGTCAGCGTCTGGTGGATCGTCGGCGTCGGCCTCGTCGCCGGAATCGGCATCGGCTTCCTGCTCAGCATGCGCGGCAGGAAGCGTCAGCTCTGATGCGCCGCCGCCCGATACCCCGTCCGCACCCGGTGAGCGCTGTCTCCCTACGGCTGACCGTCCTCGCCGTCGTGGTGGGCACCGCGCTCACCGCGCTCACGGCCTTCGGCGCGGCCCCGGCGCAGGCCGCCGGATACCGGTACTGGTCGTTCTGGGACCGTACGGGCAGCGGCTGGCAGTACGCGACGCAGGGCCCGTCGACGGCCCGGCCCGCCGACGGGGACGTACAGGGTTTCCGCTTCGCGGTCAGCGCGGACTCCCAGGACGCGAGCAAGCCGCGGGTCCCCGCGGGCGGCGGCCTCACCTTCGGCGCCATCTGCGCGAAGACCCCGGCGAAGGGCGGCTCCAAACGGATCGCGCTGGTCGTCGACTTCGGTACGGCGGCCGACGCGCCGGGCGGCGAGAAGCCGCCGGCCGAGCGCACCGTGTGCGCGCGGGTCGGCGGGGACGCGACCAGCGCGGAGGCGCTCGCCGCCGTCGCCAAGCCGCTGCGGTACAACAGCGACGCGCTGCTCTGCTCGATCGCGGGCTACCCCCGGACGGGCTGCGGTGAGCAGGTGTCGGGGACCGGTAAGGGCGGCGGCGGGAAGGCCGCCGACAGCACGGCACACGGCGACAGCACCGCACAGAGCGACAGCGGCGACGGCGGCGGGCCGTCCGCGGGGCTCGTCGGCGGGATCGCCGCGGTGGTCGTGCTCGGCGCGGCCGGTGTGTGGCAGGCGCGCCGCAGGCGCAACGGCGGATGACGGTGTCGCTCCGCGCCCCCGCCGTCGGCCGCGGCAACGCCCTGCACGCGGGCGCCTGGTGGCTGTGGGCCCTCGGGCTCGCCACCGCAGCGTCCCGTACGACCAACCCGCTGCTGCTCGGCCTGCTGGTGGGCGTGGCGGGCTATGTGGTGGCGGCCCGGCGCACGGACGCCCCGTGGGCCCGCTCGTACGGCACGTTCGTACGGCTCGGGCTGTTCGTCATCGGCATCCGGCTGCTGTTCTCGGTGGTGCTCGGCTCGCCGGTCCCCGGCTCGCACCCGCTGTTCACGCTGCCGGAGGTACCGCTGCCGCACTGGGCACAGGGCGTGCGGATCGGCGGCCGGGTGACGGCGGAGCAGCTGGTCTTCGCCGCGTACGACGGTGCGAAGCTGGCCACCCTGCTGATCTGTGTGGGCGCGGCCAACGCCCTCGCCAACCCGGCCCGGCTCCTCAAGTCCCTGCCGGGCGCGCTGTACGAGGTCGGGGTGGCCGTCGTCGTCGCGATGACCTTCGCACCGAACATGGTCGCCGACGTGGTGCGGCTGCGGACCGCGCGGCGGCTGCGCGGCCGCCCCACCGGCGGGATCAGGGCCGTCCTCCAGATCGGGCTGCCGGTCCTGGAGGGCGCCCTCGAACGGTCGGTCGCCGTGGCGGCCTCGATGGACGCGCGCGGTTACGGAAGGACGGCGCAGGTGCCGCCCGCGGTCCGGCACACCACGACCGTACTGACGCTCGGCGGGCTGCTCGGGGTCTGCGCGGGGACCTACGGCCTGTTGGCCGCCGAGGGTGCCTCGTACGGTCTTCCGGTGCTCGGTGTGGGGCTGCTCGCCGCGCTGGCCGGGCTCAGGCTGGGCGGTCGCCGTTCGGTGCGGACCCGCTACCGGCCGGACCGGTGGGGCCCGCGCGCCTGGCTGGTCGCCGGTTCGGGGGTCGCCGTGGCCGCGCTGATGATCTGGGCGGGCGGGCGCGACCCCGCGGCCCTGCACCCCGGTGTGGTCCCGCTGGTCGCACCGGTGCTGCCGCTGTGGCCCGCGGCGGCCGTGCTGGTCGGTCTCGTCCCGGCCTTCGTGGCGCCGGTGCCCGTGCCCGTACGCGTATCAGCACCCAGATCCGTACCCGCGTCCATGTCCGTGTCCATGTCCGATGAGGGGCGCAAGTGATCCGGTTCGAGCAGGTGTCGGTCACCTACGCCGATGCCAGGGAGCCCGCCGTCCAGGGCGTCGATCTGACGGTGCCCGAGGGCGAACTGGTGCTGCTCGTCGGCCCCTCCGGGGTCGGCAAGTCGACGCTGCTCGGCGCGGTCTCCGGACTGGTGCCGCACTTCACGGGCGGGGTGCTGCGCGGCCGGGTCACCGTCGGCGGCCGGGACACCAGGACCCACAAGCCCCGCGAACTCGCCGACCTGGTGGGCACGGTGGGCCAGGACCCGCTCGCGCACTTCGTGACGGACACCGTCGAGGACGAGCTGGCGTACGGCATGGAGTCGCTGGGCATCGCCCCGGACGTGATGCGCAGACGGGTGGAGGAGACCCTCGATCTGCTGGGCCTCACCGAGCTGCGCGACCGCCCGATCGCGACGCTCTCCGGCGGCCAGCGGCAGCGGGTCGCGATCGGCTCCGTGCTGACCCCGCACCCCAGGGTGCTGGTGCTCGACGAGCCGACGTCGGCGCTGGACCCGGCAGCAGCCGAAGAGGTGCTGGCCGTCCTCCAGCGGCTGGTGCACGACCTGGGCACGACGGTGCTGATGGCCGAACACCGGCTGGAGCGGGTGGTGCACTACGCGGACCAGGTGATCCTGCTGCCGGGCCCCGGCGCGGCCCCGGTCATCGGCGCGCCCGCCGAAGTGATGGCGGCGTCCCCGGTCTTCCCGCCGGTCGTGGCGCTGGGCAGGCTCGCGGGCTGGGATCCGCTGCCGCTCTCCGTACGGGACGCCAGGCGCCGGTCGGCGGCGCTGCGCGAGCGGCTCGCGGACCGGGTCCGCACGGACCCGCCCGCTCCCCCGCCCGCGGAACCCGTCGCCACCGCCGACCGGCTGGGCCTGCGGCGCGGGCGGGTCGAGGCGCTGCGGCAGGTCTCGCTCTCGGTGCGGCCCGGCGAGACGGTCGCCCTGATGGGCCGCAACGGCGCGGGGAAGTCCACGCTGCTCGGCACGTTCGTCGGGATGCACGAGCCGTCGTCCGGCTCGGTCCTGGTCGGCGGCCGCACCCCGCACCGGACCCCGCCGCGCGAGATGATCCGCCGGGTGGGGCTCGTACCGCAGGAGCCGCGCGATCTGCTGTACGCGGACACGGTCGCCGCCGAGTGCGCGGCGGCCGACGCGGACGCGGGCGCGGACTCCGGCAGCTGCCGGGCGCTGGTCTCCGAGCTGCTGCCCGGGGTCCCGGACTCCACCCACCCGCGTGATCTCTCCGAGGGGCAGCGGCTGGCGCTGGCGCTGGCCGTCGTGCTGACCGGCCGTCCCCCGCTGCTGCTGCTCGACGAGCCGACGCGCGGTCTGGACTACGCGGCGAAGGCCCGGCTGGCCGGGGTACTGCGCGCGCTGGCCGGGGACGGGCACGCCATCGTGCTCGCCACCCATGATGTGGAGCTGGCCGCCGAACTCGCCCACCGGGTCGTCGTCCTGGCCGACGGCGAGATCGTCGCGGACGGGCCGACGCCGGAGGTCGTGGTCGCGTCGCCGTCCTTCGCACCGCAGGTCGCGAAGGTCCTCGCGCCGCAGGACTGGCTGACCGTTTCCCAGGTGCGGGAGGCGCTGTGAGGGCCGTCGGTCTTGGGCCGCGCTCGGTCGCCGCGCTCGTCCTGATCACCGTGATCGGGGTGTTCGCCTTCGGCTGGCCACTGCTCGCCGACTCCGCTTCGGGGCTCGCGCACTCGCAGGACGCGCCCTGGCTGTTCGCCGCGCTGCTTCCGCTGCTCGTGGCCGTGGTGGTGGCGACCATCGCCGACGCCGGGCTCGACGCGAAGGCGGTGGCGATGCTCGGTGTGCTGGCGGCGGTGGGCGCCGCGCTGCGCCCGCTCGGCGCCGGTACGGCGGGACTTGAGCCGATGTTCTTCCTGATGGTGCTGAGCGGGCGGGTACTCGGTCCCGGATTCGGCTTCGTGCTCGGCTCGGTCACGATGTTCGCGTCGGCCCTGCTGACCGGCGGGGTCGGCCCGTGGATGCCGTTCCAGATGCTGGCGATGGGCTGGTTCACGATGGGCGCCGGGCTGCTGCCGGGCGCCCGCCGGCTGCGCGGGCGGGCCGAGGTGGTGATGCTCGCGGGGTACGGGTGCCTGGCGGCGTTCGCGTACGGCACGGTGATGAACCTGCAGGGCTGGACGTACATCGGCGGGCTGTCCTCCGGGGTCTCCTTCCATCCCGGTGACGCGGTCGGGGCGAATCTGACGCGCTTCTTCGCCTACTGCGCGGCCACTTCGCTCGGCTGGGACCTGGGCCGGGCGGCCGTGACCGTCGTCCTGACCCTGCTGGTCGGCCCGGCCGTCCTCAAGGCACTGCGCCGGGCGACCCGGCGCGCGGCCTTCGACGCGGAGGCGGTCTTCGACGCGGGGGCGGCCTTCGACGCGGGGGCCGCGATCGATACGGAGGCGGCGTTCCCTGCAGAGGCCGCGTCCGGTGCGGCGACAGAACCCGGCGTACAGGCCGGGTCCGGGGCAGAGCCGGATCCCGGCCCCGCCCCAGGGACAGAGCCGGATTCGTCCGGCCCCACCCCCGCCCCCGGCTTCCCTACAGCCGCTGAATGATCGTGCCGGTGGCCAGCGCGCCGCCCGCGCACATCGTGATCAGCGCGAACTCCTTGTCCCTGCGCTCCAGTTCATGGAGCGCGGTGGTGATCAGCCGGGCCCCGGTCGCCCCCACCGGGTGTCCGAGCGCGATCGCCCCGCCGTTCACATTGACCTTCTCCAGGTCCTGCTCGAAGACCTGGGCCCAGCTGAGCACCACCGATGCGAACGCCTCGTTGATCTCCACGATGTCGATGTCCTTGAGCGACATCCCGGCCTTGCCGAGCACCGCGCGCGTCGCGTCGACCGGCCCGTCCAGATGGAAGTGCGGGTCCGAGCCGACCAGCGCCTGGGCGACGATCCGCGCCCGTGGCCTGAGCTTGAGGGCCCGCGCCATCCGCTTGGACGCCCACATGATCGCGCAGGCACCGTCGGATATCTGCGAGGAGTTCCCCGCGGTGTGCACGGCGACCGGCATCACCGGCTTGAGCCCGGCGAGCCCCTCCATCGTGGTGTCGCGCAGCCCCTCGTCCCGGTCGACCAGGCGCCACATGCCCTGACCCGCGGCCTGTTCGTCCTCGGTGGTGGGGACCTGGACGGCGAACGTCTCCCGTTTGAAGCGCTCCTCGGCCCAGGCGGCGGCAGCCCGCTCCTGCGAGATGAGGCCCAGCGAGTCGACGTTCTCGCGGGTCAGCCCCCGGTGGCGGGCGATCCGCTCGGCGGCTTCGAACTGGTTCGGCAGGTCGACGTTCCACTCGTCGGGGAACGGCTTGCCGGGTCCGTGCTTGGAGCCGCTGCCCAGCGGCACCCGTGACATCGCCTCGACCCCGCAGCTGATACCGATGTCCACGACACCGCCCGCGATCATGTTGGCCACCATGTGGCTGGCCTGCTGCGAGGACCCGCACTGACAGTCCACGGTGGTCGCGGCCGTCTCGTACGGCAGCCCCATCGCCAGCCAGGCGCTGCGCGCCGGGTTCATGGACTGCTCGCCCGCGTGGGTGACCGTACCGCCGACGATCTGCTCGACGCAGTCGGCGTGGATGGCGGTGCGGCCCAGGAGTTCACGGTAGGTCTCGCCCAGCAGATAGGCGGGATGGAGATTGGCGAGGGCGCCTCCGCGCCTGCCGATGGGGGTACGTACGGCTTCGACGATGACGGGTTCCGCGGCCATGAGCTCGTCCTCTCCTCCACGTCCGCTGGGGCGTCCCGGCGCCCTCACGGAAGAACTGATACGCGTTCTAGTTCTCTGTGCAGTCTTATGAGTGCTACCCCCGGTACGCAAGGCCCGTGCACGGGTCTTGGCCGTTCCTACGCCCCCTTGGCACGCAACAACTCCGTCCACGACCCTTGCTCCTTGTAGAACTCGTTACTATCTTCGGACCACTTCTGATGGGTCGTCAGACGGTCGGCGGCCAGACCACGGCCGGCCGGACACAGCCTGAGAGCACAGTCAGCCAGACCTGGAGTTGGAGGAGCCGATGCACTGCCCCCATCTGCCCGAAGGGTTCGACTTCACGGATCCGGATCTGCTCCAATCCCGGGTACCGCTCCCGGAGTTCGCCCAGCTCCGGCAGACCGCGCCGGTCTGGTGGTGCACCCAGCCGGCCGGGATCGCGGGCTTCGGCGACGAGGGGTACTGGGCCGTCACCCGGCACGCGGACGTCAAGTACGTCTCCACGCACCCGGAGCTGTTCTCGTCCCACACCAACACCGCCGTCATCCGGTTCAACGAGTCCATCAGCCGCGACCAGATCGACGTACAGCGGCTGATCATGCTCAATATGGACCCGCCGGAGCACACCCGGGTCCGCCAGATCGTCCAGCGCGGTTTCACCCCGCGTGCCATCCGGTCCCTGGAGGACGCCCTGCGCCACCGGGCCCGTTCGATCGTCGAAACGGCGCTGGCGGGCGCGGCGGACGACGGTTCCTTCGACTTCGTCACCAACATCGCGGTGGAGCTGCCGCTCCAGGCCATCGCGGAGCTCATCGGCGTACCGCAGCAGGACCGGTCCAAGATCTTCGACTGGTCCAACAAGATGGCGGCGTACGACGATCCGGAGTACGCGATCACGGAGGAGGTCGGCACCGAGGCGGCGATGGAGATCGTCTCGTACGCGATGAACCTCGCCGCCGACCGCAAGCAGTGCCCGGCCAAGGACATCGTGTCCACCCTGGTCGCGGCGGAGGGCGAGGGGAACCTGTCGTCCGACGAGTTCGGGTTCTTCGTCATCCTGCTCGCCGTCGCGGGCAACGAGACCACCCGGAACGCCATCAGCCACGGGATGCACGCCTTCCTCACCCACCCCGAGCAGTGGGAGCACTACAAGGCGGAGCGGCCCGACACGACGGCCGAGGAGATCGTGCGCTGGGCCACCCCCGTGGTCTCGTTCCAGCGCACCGCGACCCAGGACCTGGAGCTGGGCGGGCAGCAGGTCAAGGCCGGTGAGCGGGTCGGCATCTTCTACTCGTCGGCCAACAACGACCCGGAGGTCTTCGAGAACCCGGAACAGTTCGACATCACCCGCGACCCCAACCCGCACCTCGGCTTCGGCGGCGGCGGCCCGCACTTCTGCCTGGGCAAGTCGCTCGCCGTACTGGAGATCAACCTGATCTTCGACGCCATCGCGGACGTACTGCCCGGTCTGAGGCTGACCGGCGACCCGCGACGGCTGCGCTCGGCCTGGCTGAACGGGATCAAGGAACTCCAGGTGAACCGGGGCTGAGCGGGCGGGCCCATACCTCGCTGCCCGTATGGGCCCCGCGCCTCGCTACCCCTACGAATACGGGCCCGCCGCCTCATTGCCGTACAGGCCGCTCTCAGTACCCCGCGGTGAATCTGACGCGGTGATGCCGGGGCGTCTCGGCCTCGTCGAGCAGCACGACCGCCAAGTCCTCCAGGGAGATCGATGAGGTGCCGTCGGCGCCGACGACCAGTTCGTCGGCGCCCAGCCGGTAACGGCCGGTACGGATGCCCGGCTCCAGCAGCGCAGCCGGGCTCAGGCAGGCCCAGTCGGCTGCGGTGTCGGCACGGCACACGGCCAGTTGTTCGTCGCAGGCCAGAGCAATGGGCCGCCAGTCCGGCGGGAAGTCCGGCCCGTCGATCACGGTCGCCCCACCCGTACCGGGCACGGTCAGGCTGCCCGCGCCACCGACGACGAGCACCCGCACCCCGGCCCGCGCCGCTCCCGCCAGCACCGCGGCCGTCGCGGTGACCAGCTCGCGTTCACGGCCGACGGGCGGGCGTACGGCGCTGATCACCAGGTCCTGGCCCGCGCTCAGGGTGGCCACGTCGTCGGGGTCCCCGGCATCCCCGGTCCGTACGCGGACGGCGGCGGGAAGGGCGGTCGCGCGGGCCGGATCCCTGACGGCGGCGGTCACTTCATGGCCCCGGGACAAGGCTTCGGCCACCACTCTGCCGCCCACATTCCCGGCTGCTCCGAACACGGTGATACGCATCATTCTTCTCCACTCCGGCCGGGTCGTTCGGCCGTCGGGTCGGGGGTCGGGATGGTGGCCACGGCGTTCCGGCGAGAGGTCACGGTGTCCCGGCTGCCGGCCCCACGTCGGCCGAGCGCCACGCTCACCACCACCAGGACCAGGCCGCCGGCCTGCCAGGCCGTCATCGTCTGATCGAGCAGCAGCAGTCCGGCGAAGGTCGCGACGACCGGATTGGTCAGCCCCAGGAAGGCGACCGACGAGGCGGGCAGCCGCTCGATGCCCCGGAACCACAGGGCGTACGCGAGGGCCGTGCCGATCAGGCCGAGATAGGCGAACCCTGCGATGTTTCTGCCGGTCAGCGCGGGCGGCACACCTTCAAAGGCCAGGGCCAGAGGGGCCAGCACCAGGCCGCCCGCGGTGAGTTGCCATCCGGTCAGGGCCAGCAACGAAATCCCTTCGGGCCGCCCCCAGAGCTTCGCGAGCAGCACGGCCAGCGCCATGAGAGCGGTGGCGGCCAGCATCGCGCCGATGCCGAGCGGATCCACGCGGGCCGAGCCGCGCAGGACGAGCAGGGCCACTCCGACCACCCCCACCACGCCCGCAAGCAGGGTCCCACCGATGGGCCGGACGCGCAGCACGAAGAAGCCCAGGACGGCCACGAGCAGCGGCAGTACCGCGCTGACCGTGCTGGCCACACCGCCCGGCAACCGGTAGGCACCGAGGAAGAGCAGCGGGAAGAAGGCGCCGAAGTTGAGCAGGCCCAGAACGGCGGACCTCCACCACCACACCCCGCTGGGCAACCGCCGGGTGACGGCCAGCAGGACCAGCCCGGCAGGCAGCGCCCGCAGGGCCGCCAGTAGCAACGGCCGGTCGGGAGGCAGCAGTTCGGTGGTCGTGACATAGGTGGTGCCCCAGGTGAGCGGACCCAGGGCGGCGAGCGCCGCGGTCAGAGCGGCTCCGCCGCGGGTGCGGCGGGGCGCCGACGCCCCTGGAGCGGCCCCGGGAGCGGGCACCGTGGCCGGTGCGGTGAAAGACATGAATCCCCCTTGGCGTTGACCACCACCTCAGGGCATTTACCTCAAGGTTGATAATCTCAACGTTGAGGTAAATATGGCTGAGCAGTCTACGGGCGTCAAGTACTTCAACGTTGAGAGATACTGGGGGGGCGCAAGGACACCAGAGGCCCCGAGTACCGAAGCGCCAAGGCTCCCGAGGCCCCACAAGGCCGCGTGAGGTGCAGGAGACACGAGAGACACAGGAGCGTGCGCGTGATGGCAGCACCGGGGAACAGCGAGGAGCACCCCACCGACGCCGTCGACATGATCGCGGCCCAGTGGCACCGCGAGCGGGCCGACCTCGGCCACCTCGACGCGATGGCCCTGGTTGGCCGCATCACTCGCGCGAGCGGCCTTCTGCAGAAGAGGATGAAGCCGGTCTTCACTCAATTCGGCTTGGAGTTCGGCGAGTTCGATGTCCTGGCCACGCTGCGTCGGGCAGGTGCACCCTATGAGCTGACGGCCGGGGGGCTGCTGCGCTCCGCGATGGTCACCTCAGGGGCGATCACCAACCGGCTCGACCGCCTGGAGAAGAAGGGGCTGATCACCCGGGGCGCCCACCCCACCGACCGGCGTGCGGTCAACGTACGGCTCACCGCCGAGGGGCTCGGCCTGGTGGACGCCGCGGTCGTGGCGCATGTCGAGAACGAGGCCCGGATGCTGTCCGGCCTCACCGCGGCCGAGCGGACCGCCCTCGGCACCGGGCTGCGCAAGCTGCTCGTCTCGCTGGGAGACACCGAACTGGGCTGACCGGCCCGGCCGGTGGGCGGGGACCGCCCCGGCGGGGACGGGGCAGGCGGTGTACGAGCCCCGTCCCCGTCAGCCGGCGCCCGCGGCCTCGGGCTCCGGTTCGGGGTCCGAGGAGGGGGGCCCGGGCTTCGGCTGCTGCCCCGGCTTCCGGTCCGGTTCGGGCTTCGGCTGCTGCTCGGCCTCCGGCTCCGGCCGGGCGGCGGGTCGGGCGGCGTCGGGCCCGTTCGCGTCCGTCGCGGTGCCCTTCGCCGTTGCGGCGTCGCCCGCCGTCCCGTCCCCCGCCGGAGCACCGGGCGCCAGGGCGTCCGCCGCCAGGGCGTCCGCCGCCAGGGCATCGGGCGCCAGCAGGGTGCGCGGCCCGGCCAGCAGATAGGTGAGCCCGAAGCCGAGTGCCACCACCGTGGCGCCGCCGATCGCGTCGAGCACCCAGTGGTTGGCGGTGGCGATGATCGCGCTGACCGTGAAGGCCGGGTGCAGCAGCGCGAGCGCCTTCATCCAGCGCTTCGGGACCAGCACGGCCACCGTGACACCGCACCACAGCGCCCAGCCGAAGTGCAGCGAGGGCATCGCCGCGTACTGGTTGGTCATCGCGGTCATCGCCCCGTAGTCCGGGTGCGCCAGGTCCTGCGCCCCGTGGACCGAGTCGATGAAGCCGAGGCCCGGCATCAGCCGGGGCGGTGCCAGCGGGAAGAAGTAGAAGCCCACCAGGCCGAGCAGGGTCGCGAACGAGAGCGACGTACGCGCCCAGCGGTAGTCGCTGGGCCGCCGGACGTACAGCACGGCGAGGATCGCCAGCGGCACCACGAAGTGGAACGACTCGTAGTAGAAGTTGAAGAACGATTCGAGCCAGTGGACCTTCACCACCGCGTGGTTGGCCCAGTGCTCGATGTTGACGTGCAGGGCCTTCTCGATCGAGACGACCGTACGGCCGTGCGCCTCAGCGGTGGACCGGCCGCCGGTCGCGGCGGCCCGGATGTGCGAGTACACCGAGTAGCCGACCCGGATCGCCAGGAGTTCGAGCAGCAGATTGGGGCGGGTCAGCACCCGCCGCCAGAACGGCAGCAGCGGTACCCGGCTCCAGCGCGCCGGGACGGGCGTGGCGTACACGGTGGGCTCGGGCGCCTCCCAGCCGGGCGCGGTACGGCCGAGGAACGGCACGGCACAGGCGGCAGCCAGCGCGGTCAGCAGCACCGCGTTGTCCCGTACCGGGTAGAGCGCCGCCATGTTGGGCAGCAGCATCGTGCCGGGCAGCGTGCTCACCAGCACGACCACGGCGGGCCAGACCATCCGGTCCGCGACGCGCCGGCCGACCCGGCCGACGACCGCGAGCAGCACCCACAGCAGCTGGTGCTGCCAGGCGGTCGGCGAGACCGCGACCGCGGCGCAGCCGGTCACCGCGACGGCGAGCAGCAGCTGTCCGTCCTTCGCGTACCCCACGGCGCGGCGCAGCGCGAGCACCGAGACGGCCACGGCGAGCACCAGGAAGACCACGATCTCCAGCGGGCCGTGCAGCCCGAGGCGCAGCAGTGCGCCGTGCATGGACTGGTTGGCGAGCCCGTCCGGGTGCGAGCCGAGTCCGGCCCCCGCCACATGGTGGATCCAGTACGTCCAGGAGTCACGCGCCATCAGGGCCCAGGCGAGTGCGGTGCAGACGGCGAAGGCGGCGGTGGCGGAGAGCGCGGCGCGGCGGCGGCCGGTCAGCCAGAGCAGCGGCACGAAGAGCAGCACGGTGGGCTGGAGCGCGGCCCCGAGCCCGATGAGCACGCCCGAGCCGCGTTCGTCCCGTACGGCGAAGCACCCCAGCAGAACGAGCAGCACCGGGATGATGCTGGTCTGGCCGAGGTGGAAGGCGTTGCGCACCGGCAGCGAGAGCATCAGCAGGCTGATCGCGAGCGGGGCGGCGACCAGCGACGTACGCCGGGAGACCTCACCCGGCAGCGCGCGTGCCGCGACCATGCCGAGGATGACGACGAGCAGCAGCGAGCCGAAGGTCCAGGCGACACCGAGGCTCTGCTCGGCGGAGCGGGTCAGCGGTTTCAGTACGAGGCCGGCGAAGGGCGTACCGGTGAACTTGCCGGTCGCGTAGAGCGGGCCCCCGATGTGCAGCACACCGTCGGCGCCCGTCCAGGTCTCCAGGTCGGTGAGGCGTCTGCTGGGCGGCAACCGCAGTATGGCCGCCACCTGCCGGACCGCCAGTGCCGCGACGACCAGCCAAAGCACCGCCCGTGCCCGCTCGATTCCCACGCCTGCGCCCACCGCAGTCCGCGCCCCGCTGTGCCCGTCATTCGCCACGCCGCGCCGGCCCTCCACCCGTCCTCGTCGCCGGAAATACCCGGTCCCTCTGTCTGATAGAGACTCGCACTGCTCCGGGGTAGGGACGCAGGCAACCCCCTGTTCACCTGACCAGGCCCATACGGTTCCGGCCAAGGGTCGCGGTGAGGACGACCGTTGGGCGGGTACGGAGACACCGCCACCGGGGGCGCTCCCCCGGGCGGCCGGTGCCCGGTCCCCGGGGCCTGTCCGTCCGGGCCATTCAAGCACTGCCCGCGCCCGCCCGCAGGCCGCTCCGGTCCGTGGACCCCGCGCCCACGGGCCCGGCAGGGGGTAACGGACCCGCATACGGGGTTGACCGGAACCGACCTCATCCGCAGGCCGTCTGTGCTCGTGCCGGACGGTGCGGGAGCGCGCGGTCCGGCAGCGCGCGGCAGCGGTCCGGCAGCGGGCGGCAGCGGGACGACGGGGAGAGGCCACGGGGAATGCGGGGGCTACGGGTGCGGGGGCTACGGCTGTACGGGACACGGCTGGGCGGGATACCGGTGCCGGGAGCACGGGGGCGGAGCAGGGCCCTGGTCGTCGTGCTCGCGCTGCTGGCGGTGCAGTTGGGTTCGCTGATGGCACCGGCGTACGCCTGCGGATGCGGTGCGCTGGTGCACGACCCGGCGACCCGGCTGGCGGTGGACCGGGAGACGTCGGCGGTCCGCTGGGACGGCCACAGCGAGCAGATCGTGATGAGCCTGACCGTCACCGGGAACACGGCGCGGGCCGCCTGGATCATGCCGGTACCGCACCGGTCGACGGTGACGCTCGGCGACAACGCGCTCTTCGACGCGCTGGATTCGGTCACCGCACCGGTGCACAGGACCCGCGACCACTTCTGGCCGCGCGGCGGCGACTGGCCGTTCGGCTCGCCGTCGGACGACGCCGGCACGTCCGCCGCCCCGAACCCGGGCGCCCCCGCTGTCGGTGTCGTCGGCCGGGAGCGGCTGGGGCCCTTCGATGTCGCCCGGCTGACGGCCAACGACCCCGGGGCGCTGGACCGCTGGCTCCGGCGCAACGGCTTCCGGCTGCCCGGCGGGATGGCGGACGACCTCAAGCCGTACACCGACCGGAAGTGGGAGTACGTGGCGGTGCGGCTGGCCCCCGGCCGCAAGGGCGGCACGCTCGCGGGCGTCCTCGATCCACTGCGGCTGAGCTTCGCCAGCGACCGGCTGGTCTATCCGATGCGGCTCTCCCGGCGTGCGAAGAACCCCCAGACGCTGGGTCTGTACATACTGGCCGCGCACCGGATGGAGCCACGGGGGACCATCGGCGGGCTGACGCCCGATGTGACGTACGCCGGAGAAGTCCCTTCCACCGGCGCGCTGGGCCGCTTCGCGGCCGGGGAACGGTATCTGACCGCGCTGGAGCAGAGCTTCCCCGTCCCCTCACGTATCGACGGGGACCATGAGCTGCGGCGCGCCGCCTCCGACCGGCCCTACCAGCGGGTGGTCCACGAGGAGAGGCTGCTGACCGTGGGCGGGGTGCTGGTGGCGCTCGTAGCGGCGCTGCTCCTCGTGGTGCTGGTCCGGCGCCGGCGCCCGCTGGTGCCCCCGCGACCGGTGCACGTGCCGCCGCCGCTCCGCTGATCCGCCTCCGCTGATCCGCCGCTCCGCTGATCCGCCCGGACGTACGGGACCTCCCGGACGTGCGGGCGACCCGCCGGAGGCGGACGCGAGGCCCCGGGGTAGATTGACGTCAGTTCCCAGAGGGAACTCAGGTTTCCGCGGACCCGTGGGAGGAAAATCCATGCCCGAGAGCCAGCACCAGGCGCAGGACCGGTGGACCGAGGTCGACCAGTACTTCACCGACCATCTGGTCCCTGCCGACGACGCCCTGGAGGCCGCTCTGGCCGCGAGCGACGCCGCCGGTCTCATCCCGATGAACGTCGCCCCGAACCAGGGCAAGCTGCTGCATCTGCTGGCCCGCGTCCAGGGCGCGCGTACCGTACTCGAACTGGGCACGCTCGGCGGCTACAGCACCATCTGGCTGGCCAGGGCGCTGCCGTCGGACGGCCGCCTCATCTCGCTTGAGGCGGACCCGGCAGCGGCCGATGTGGCCCGTGCCAATCTGGCGCGCGCCGGGCTCGCCTCCGTCGCCGAGGTCAGGACAGGCGCGGCCCTCGACACCCTCCCGAAGCTGGCAGCCGAGGGCGCAGGCCCCTTCGACCTGGTCTTCATCGACGCCGACAAGCCGAACAACCCGCACTATCTGGAGTGGGCCCTGAAGCTGACCCGGCCGGGCAGCCTGATCATCGGGGACAACGTGGTGCGCGACGGCGCGGTCGTCGACCCGGCCAGCACCGACCCGCGCGTCCAGGGCACCCGGGCCATGATCGAGATGATCGCCGAGCACCCGAAGCTCAGCGCGACCGCGCTCCAGACGGTCGGCAGCAAGGGGTACGACGGCTTCGTCCTGGCCCGGGTACTCGACTGACCCGGCCGCCACCGACGGGCGGCCGGTACGGCAGGATGGGCGATATGAGCATCGTGAAGATCAATGTCCTGACCGTGCCCGACGAGCAGCGCGAGGTTCTGGAGAAGCGGTTCGCGTCGCGCGCGGGCTCCGTGGAGAACTCCGACGGCTTCGAGTGGTTCGAGCTGCTGCGCCCGGTCGAGGGGACCGACCAGTACCTCGTCTACACCCGCTGGGCGACCGAGGCCGACTTCGAGAAGTGGATGGCGACGTCCATGCGCGGCGCCCATGCGGGCGGCGGAGAAGGCGGCGAGCGTCCCAGGCCCGCCGCCTCCGGCTCTTCGCTGTGGTCCTTCGAGGTCGTCCAGCAGGCCGCCCCGAAGAACGGCTGAGCGACCGCTGCCGAACGGGGCTGCCGGTCGTAGCTGCTGAACAGAGCCGCTGGACAGGGCTACTCGCCGGAGCCACTGGCCAAGGCTGCCGGCCAGAGCCACTGGTCAGAGCTCCAGCAGGCGCTCCGTGACCTCGCGGTAGGTACGGAGCGCCTGCCGCAGCTCCTCCGTACCGGCCTGCCCGCCCTCACCGTGCCAGGACAGCCGCAGGCTGTTGGACCGCTCGGTGAGGAGGGCGGTCACCGGGGCGACCGTCTCGCCGAGGACGCGGTCGGCCTCTTCGACCGCCGCCCTCGGCTCATCGACGAAACCGCTGACCGCTCCCTGGAGACGCCGCTCCAGCCTTTCGCGTTCACCGGCGGACAGCAGTGCGTCGTCCACCGCGCCCGTGTCGGCCGGGCCGGCACCCACCGGGCCGGGTGCGGCGGAACCGGGTGCGGCAGGGGCTGCGGACGTCCGGTCGGGGCCAGAGGTGTGCCGGCTCGCCTCCTCGGCCTCGAAGCCGCTGCCCCGTACATCGGCGGCGGGACCGGGGCCGGCCTCCGCGACGGAGTCCCGCACCGGCGCGGCCCCGTGCGCGCCCGCCGTGCCTGCTTCGAACCCGTCACCGCGCGCGTCCGGGACCCGCGCGCCGGTCACGCGCGGGTCCGAACCCGCCCCGTGGCCAGGCGTGTTGCCGGCCCCTTCAGGGGTGTTCCCGACCACAGGGTCCTGGACGCCTGCCGTCGGATCCGGCACCTTCCGCTCCTGTTCGTACGCCATTACGCGCCCTCTCCCTTCGCCTGGTGCCGCGTCGGCAGCACCTTCCGGCGGGCATTGGCCGGTTCGGGCCTGCGGTCCGGGTCGTGGTCCCGTACGGCCACCAGCTCACCGAAGAGTCCGCGCGCCTCCAGAAGTGCGGCCCTGAGGTCCTCGGTGCCCGCGCCGCTCTCCGCCTGCGCCGAACTGTGCAGCATGCGGTATCCGTTGACATGGTGCGGATGGTGCACCGACAGCGCGTCGACATGGTTCTCGTGGTCCTCCGGAGCCGGGAAGCCCCGCTCCTGGGCCAGCGCGCCGACCAGTTGCACGGCTCCGGCGACCGCCTGCTGCGGTGCGTCCACGAACTGCTCCTGGAGCCCGGTCCACCGGGACACATACCGTTCACGCGTCTCGGGTGTCAGCGGGCGCGTCTCCAGCGAGCCGTACCGCTTCATCCGCTCGCCGAGTTCCGCATGGGTGGCCTTGGTGTCCCCGCCGTGGCGGGCCAGTACCCGGTCGTACTCGGGACCGAAGCGCTGCCGCAGACTGCCGCGGCGGGGCCCCCTGCCGGGTGCGAAGTACAGAAACGCGGCGACAACGGCGACGAACACCACGATCACTGCGACGATCAGGACTGTGGGCATGAGTACCTTCCTCCTCGCGGACGGGGTGCCTATTTCGTACGCCGTTCGAGTGTCCCGGAATCCGGGTGCCAAACGAGGGCGCCACAGCCACACTTGCTCCGGTGACCTGGACCGTGGCCCCCGAGCCCTTCGACACACCTGACGCATACGCGCTGCGCCGCTCCTACTACGACGAGGTGGCCAGCCGTTACTGGCAGCGGCCCGCCACCGGGCAGGAGATCGACGACGGCCTCGCGGACGACGGTGTGGAACAACTGGCTTTTCCCACCGGGGAGTTCCTGGTCGGGCGGCACGAGGGCAGGCCCGCTTCCTGCGGCGGGGTGCTGCTGCTCGGGCCGGCGACCGCCGAGCTCACCCGGGTGTACACCCGCCCCGGGCAGCGCGGCACCGGCGGCGGCAAGATCCTGATCACCGCCCTGGAGGACGCGGCCCGGCGGCTCGGGGCGGCGAAGATGGTGCTGAACACCCGCCTGGACCTCGTCGAGGCGCGCGGGCTCTATGTGCGCCAGGGCTACCGGGAGATACCGGCGTACACAACCGGCCCCTACATGGAAATCTGGTACGGCAAGGATCTGTGACGGCCGGCGGGGACCGGAGGTTTCCCGCGGAGCCGGTGGTGTCACACCGCCCGGTGCTCGTGCTCGTGCTCGCGCGGCCATTCGGCGTCCGAGCCGCACAGCTCACCGTTCAGCTCCTCGACCAGGACGACCAGATCGGTGGGGCGTTCGGGCCCCCACCAGTCACCGAGCAGTTCGGCCAGGGAGTCCTCGCGGGCCTTGGCGAGCCGGGCGGCGGCGTTCACGCCCGGCTCGGTCAGCGCGAGCTCCACCCCTTCGCGTACGGCGAGACCGCGCTCCTCGGCCTGCCGGGCCGCCTCGGTGACGGCACGCAGCGGGACCGGCGTCATCTCGGCCAGCTGGGCCGGTTCGACCAGACCGTGGCGTTTGATGCGCAGCAGCAGCCAGCTGGTGGCCGGGAGCAGGTCGTAGCCGGCCTTCGCGGTGATCGTCTCGTAGATCTCGCGGCGTCCCTCCCGGCTGCCGAGCACCGAGAGCGCCCGCATCACCTCGTCGTACGAGGACCGCTGGACCGGGTTGGAGGCGAGCGTCTCGGACACTTCCGGGGTGGTGACCGAGCCGCGCAGCTTGTCCTCCCTGAGGAACCAGGCGACGACGAACGCCAGGAGCACCACCGGGACCGCGTACAGGAAGACGTCGGTGATGGACGAGGCGTACGCGTGCAGCACCCTCGGGCGCAGCCCCGGCGGGAGCGAGGCGATGGCGCGCGGGTCGGCCTGGAGGCGGCCCGCGCTCACCCCGGGCGGCAGCGGGAGTCCGGCCAGGGCGTCGCTGAGTTTTCCGCGCAGCCGGGTGGTGAAGATGGTGCCGAAGATGGCCACGCCGAAGGAGGCGCCGATGGAGCGGAAGAAGGTCGCGCCCGAGGTGGCGACGCCCAGGTCCTGGTAGCTCACCGCGTTCTGTACGGCGAGGACGAGGACCTGCATGACCAGCCCGAGCCCCACGCCGAACACGAAGAACGCGGCGCTCATCGACCAGGTGGAGCTGTGCTCGGTCAGCCGGTGCAGCAGCGCGAGACCGATGGCGGTGATGCCGGTCCCGGCGATCGGGAAGACCTTCCAGCGGCCGGTGCGGCTGACGATCTGGCCGGACGCGGTCGACGCGAGCAGCAGTCCGAGGACCATCGGCAGCATATGCACACCGGACAGGGTCGGTGAGACGCCCTGGACGACCTGGAGGAAGGTCGGCAGATAGGTCATCGCGCCGAACATCGAGAAGCCGACGATGAAGCTGATGAGCGAGCAGAGGACGAAGGTCCTGATCCGGAAGAGCTTCAGCGGCAGTACGGGTTCGGCGGCCCGCCGTTCGACGTACACGAACGCGGCGAGCAGGACGACGGCGAGCACCGCAAGGCCGATGACCGGCGCCGAGGCCCAGGCCCAGGTGGAGCCGCCGAGCGAGGCCACGAGCACCAGACAGGTGGCGACGGACGCGATGAGGAACGTACCGAGGTAGTCGATGGTGTGTTTCGCCGAGCGGACCGGGATGTGCAGCACGGCGGCGATGACACCGAGCGCGATCACGCCGATGGGGAGGTTGACGTAGAACACCCAGCGCCAGCTGAGGTGTTCGGTGAAGACCCCGCCGAGCAGCGGTCCCAGGACGCTCGTCGCACCGAAGACGGCACCGAAAAGACCCTGGTACTTGCCGCGTTCGCGGGGCGGGACGATATCGCCGACGATCGCCATCGAGAGCACCATCAGACCGCCGCCGCCGAGCCCCTGGAGGGCGCGGAAGCCGATGAGCTGCGGCATGCTCTGGGCGACCCCGCAGAGGACCGAGCCGACCAGGAAGATGACGATGGCCGTCTGGAAGAGCTTCTTGCGGCCGTACTGGTCGCCGAGCTTTCCCCAGAGCGGCGTGGCGGCGGTCGATGCCAGCAGGTACGCCGTGACCACCCAGGACAGATGCTCCATACCGCCGAGGTCGCTGACGATCGTGGGGAGCGCGGTGGAGACGATCGTCTGGTCGAGGGCGGCGAGGAGCATTCCGAGCAGCAGGGCGCCGATCGCCACGAGGACGGACCGCTGGGGTTGCCCGCCGGCCGCCACCGGCGCCGCCGGGGGTGCCGGGGTTTCCTGAGCCATGCCTCCCATCCTGGTGCTGTGCCATGGTCGCCGCGAGTTCAAGGGGGCGGCCGTGGTGAAGCGGGGCCGTGGCGTGTGTCCGAAGGGACCCGGACGGTTGCCGGGTCGCCGGGGTGTGACCAGGACGGGTGGCGCGGAGCCCGCATTGTTTTGTACCCTGACGAAACAAAGTGGTTCCGCCCGTACTCCCTGACCGGCGGGCGGGACCGCCTTGTTCCTGCTCCCGCACCTCTGGAGTCCTGATGACCACCCTGCCCGCACGCGCCCTGCTCCTCGACATGGACGGGACGCTGGTGAACTCGGACGCCGTGGTCGAGCGCATCTGGCACCGCTGGGCCGTCGATCACGGCCTGGACCCGCATGAGGCGCTCAAGGTGGTGCACGGCCGCCAGGGGTACGCGACGATGGCCATCCTGCTCCCGGAGCGCCCCGTCGAGGAGAACTACGCCGACAACCGCGCGATGCTCGCCCTGGAGACCGCCGACACCGAGGGCGTCGTCCCGGTCCCCGGCGCACCGGCCTTCCTGGCCTCCCTGGCCGGCCTGCCGCACGCCCTGGTCACATCGGCCGACGCGGCGCTCGCACGGGCCCGGATGACGGCGGCGGGTCTGCCGATGCCGGAGACCCGGATCACCGCGGAGAACGTCGGCGCCAGCAAGCCGGACCCGGAGGGCTTCCTCAAGGGCGCCGCAGGACTGGGCTTCGGCCCCGACGAGTGCATCGTCTTCGAGGACTCGGGGGCGGGTATCGCCGCAGGACAGGCCGCGGGGATGCGGGTGGTGGGGGTGGGCCCGCGCGCCGCCGCCCACCGGCCGACCGTCCAGGTGCCCGACCTGACGTGGATCCGGGTGGAGACGGCGGACGACGGCACCCTGCTGGTCCACACCACGGCCTGAGCCTCCCCGGGTGGGGCCGCACAGTCCGGGCCTCCGGGCGGCACAGCACGGGCCGCACACTCCGGGCCGCACAGCCTGGGTCGCACAGTCCGGGCCGCGCACCCCGGGCCGCACGGCCTCCGCACACTCCGGGCCCCGCGCGGGCGAAGCCGTTACGCTCCGGATCCGGCCCGCGGCGGCCGCATGCCCCGGGTCCGGCCCGCGACAGCCGCGTACGGCTCCGGGCTCAGCCCGCGGCCGCCTCGTACAGGCTGAACCCCGCGAGCACCACCATCAGCGCGGCCGCGATCTTCGTGATCAGCCGCAGCGGCACATGGTTCATCAGCTTGCGGCCGCCGAGGATCCCCAGGCCGCCCACGGCCCAGAGCGCAAGCACCGCGCCGATGCCCACCGAGACCGGGCTGTCGTAGCGCGCCGCCAGGTTGGCCGTCATGATCTGGGTCAGATCACCGAACTCGGCGACGAGAATCAGCATGAAACCGGCTCCCGCCACCTTCCAGAAGCTCTGGTCGGCGGGGGCCTTCACCTCTTCCTCCTCCTCGTCCTTCTTGAAGAGCAGCATCGCCGCGCCCGCCAGGAAGAGCGCGCCGACGATCGCCTGGAGCAGCCGGTGCGGAATCAGGGTCAGCACGCTGCCCGCGGCGATGGCGAGTACGACATGGACGGCGAAGGCCGCCGCGACCCCCACGAAGACGTACGAGGCCCGGTAGCGGGTACCCAGCATCAGACCGGCGAGAGCGGTCTTGTCGGGGAGTTCGGCGAGAAAGACCACGCCGAAGGTGATCGCCAGGATCGTGAAGCTGATCACGGGTTGATTCCTTCATCGGTTCGGGCTGACCGCACCGGGAGGACCTGACTCAAGGAGAAAAGGGGTCTCTTCGGCACGGCAGCGTCTATCAGGACACTGCTGCCGAAGGTCTCGCTGGCGGGTCCCCGAGAAGTCTTCGAGAAGACTCCTGGAAGATCCGCCTCCGGGCGCCGGCCGGACCGAGGTCCGGCAGTATGTCGACGTTCCGGCGAAGAGCTACTCCCCTTCTGCGCCCCCAAGGTTACGGCACAGGCCGGCGGCCGGAACACCCGAGCGCCCGGCGCACTCCCCACACCATGGGGCACCGCCTCCCCCGCCCCGGGCCCCGGCTTCCGGGATTCCGCTCCGCCCAGCCATGGGCCTCCACTCCCCCGCCCCGCCCGCACCAGTAGCCACACATCCCGGACAAAAGCCACGTTCGGGCGACACCACGGCCAAAAGTGCGACAACCGCCACCGGAACCCTCACGCGCGGCCCAGCAGCGCGGACCCCGCCACCGCGACCCCATCCGCCGGGGCCGTCCGCCGGGGCCCGCGACCAGCGGAAGCACGCCCCGGGACGAGCCGGGAGGCGGACCGGGCGGCGACGGAGGAGACCAACCGCACACCCGTACGGAAAATCTGTCGGCGCGTCAAACATCGACAGCCCTCTTGATGTGACGTGCCCATGTCGCCAGGCTGTTACCCGGCGCCCACCCCACGGCAATCCGGCGCCACCACGATGGCTGAGCCGGATCGGCAAAGCCCCTCCACCCCACGGGAGTTCGTATGTCAGGTGTCTCAGGTTCCTCAGGTGTCTACGCGCGTCGAATAGCGGTACTCACCGCGACCGCGGGAATCACCCTCGCCGGTCTCGTCACCGCCCCCTCCGCCCAGGCCGCCCTGCCCACTCCGGTGAGCGCGGCCACCGCGCGGACCTATCTCAGCTCCCTCACCGTCGCGGCCGAAGGCTCGTCCAGCGGCTACAGCCGGGACAAGTTCCCGCACTGGATCACCCAGTCCGGCGCCTGCGACACCCGCGAAGTCGTGCTCAAGCGCGACGGCACGAATGTCGTCCAGAGCTCCACCTGCGCCGCCACCAGCGGCAGTTGGTACTCCGAGTACGACGGCGCGACCTGGACCGCGTCGTCCGACGTGGACATCGACCACATGGTCCCGCTCGCCGAGGCGTGGCGTTCGGGAGCCAGCGGCTGGACCACCGCACAGCGGCAGGCGTACGCCAACGACCTGACCCGGCCTCAGCTCATCGCGGTCACGGACAACGTCAACCAGTCCAAGGGCGACAAGGACCCGGCCGAGTGGCTGCCTCCGCGCGCCGCCTACAAGTGCACCTACGTACGGGCCTGGGTGGAGGTGAAGCACTACTACAAGCTCACGGTGGACTCGGCGGAGAAGACAGCACTCCAGGGCGTCCTGAACGGCTGCTGAGCGGCCGCACGGAGACCAGCCCACGCAGTCCGGCCACTGGCCGGGCCCCACCCCCGGCCACGGGCCGGACCGGGAACCCGGCCATGATCCTTCGTCGTTCCGTACCGTACGGGGCGACGAAGGAGGGCATTCATGGCCGGGCTGCGCCTGGGACCACTGCTGAGGTATGTCGACTGGGACCGCGGGGACGCGGCGACCGTCTGGGTCGAGACCGACCGGCCCTGTACGGCCGAGGTCCGGTGTCCGGACGGCGCGAGCGGCGAGTCCCGTACGTTCCTGATCGCCGGGCACCACTACGCACTCATACCGGTGACCGGACTCACGCCGGGGACGGAGACCCCGTACGCGATACGGCTGGACGGCGAGCAGGTGTGGCCGCCGCCGGACTCACGTTTCCCGCCGAGCACCATCCGTACCCCCGACCCCGCGGCGGAGCCGGACGGCCCGGACGGCCCCGCGGGCGTGCGGGTCACCTTCGGGTCCTGCCGCTGGGCGGCCCCCGCCCACGGCGAGCCCGATCCGGTGGGGCCCGACGCGCTGGACACCCTCGCGGCCTCGCTGGCCGCCGGGCCCTTGGACGACCGGCCCGACGTCCTGCTGCTCCTCGGCGACCAGGTGTACGCGGACGAGGTGTCGGACGACACCCGCGACTGGCTGGCCACCCGCCGCGATCTGCGCCGGGCGCCGGGCGCCGAGGTCGCGGACTACGAGGAGTACACCCGCCTCTACTACGAGTCCTGGCTCGATCCCGAGGTGCGCTGGCTGCTCTCCACCGTGCCCAGCTGCATGATCTTCGACGATCACGATGTCATCGACGACTGGAACACCAGCGCGGCCTGGCAGCAGGAGATCCGCGCCACGGACTGGTGGGAGGAGCGGATCCTCAGCGGGCTGATGTCGTACTGGGTCCACCAGCACCTCGGCAATCTCTCCCCCGCCGAGCTGGCGGCCGACGAGCTGTACGCGGAGGTGCGCTCGGCGCGGGACGGGACCGAGACGCTGCGGAGGTTCGCCGCCGCGGCCGACGCCGACCACGCCTTCACCCGCTGGAGCTACCGCCGCGACTTCGGCCGCACCCGGCTGCTGATGGTCGACTCACGCGCCGCGCGCGTCCTGGACGAACAGCACCGCGCCATGCTCGACCCCGCGGAGTCCCAGTGGCTGCACGACCAGCTGCGGGACACCCCCGGCTCCTACGACCACCTCCTGATCGGGACGTCGCTCCCCTGGCTGCTGCCCCCGCTGATACATGACGCGGAGAGCTGGGACGCGGCGCTCTGCGCCGGGGTGCGCGGACCTCGCTGGGCGCGGTTCGGCGAGAAGCTGCGCAGGACGGCGGACCTGGAGCACTGGGCCGCCTTCCCGGACTCCTTCGGCGAGTTGACCCGGCTGATCGCCGACGCGGGCACGGGCGAAGGGGCGCCCGCGACGATCTGCGTACTGTCCGGCGACGTCCATCACGCGTACGTCGCCGAGCCGCGCTGGCCCGACGGAACGGAGCAGCCGGGGACACCGCCGGGACAGCGGCCGTCCGGGCCGCGGCCGGGACCGGCACCGGACTCCCTGGTGCTGCAGCTGACCTGCTCCCCCGTGCACAACAGCGTTCCCGCGTACGTCCGTTTCGGCTTCCGGTTCGGCTGGAGCCGTACGGGAAGGGCGCTCGGCCGGGCCCTGCGCAGCCACGGGCGGCTGGCGGATCCGCCGGTCGGCTGGCGGAAGGACGGCGGCGGCCCCTGGTTCGGGAACCAGCTGATGACCCTCGATCTGCGCGGCCGGTACTCCAGGCTGCGCATGGTGCAGACGCGGCGCGACGGGGAGGGCGGCCGGCTGGAGACCGTACTGGACCGTGAGTTGACGCGGGACTGACAAGGAGTCGGCACGGATCCGGGGGCGCCGCGCGGTGGCGGCCCGCCCCGGGCAGAGGGGAGAGAAGCCGGGCGGGGAGCGGAAAAGCTGACTAAATGTTGAACTTGCAAGTTCTAGTCAGGCATACCTAATCTAAGGCTGCTCCGTCCCCCACCGAAGGAGTTCCACCGTCATGTCTTCTTCGATATCCACGGCAGTGTCCTCGCTCGGTCGGCGGACCGACCAGGCACGCCCCTACGTCCTGGCACTCTTCCGCGCCGTGGTCGGCCTGCTCTTCGCCTGCCACGGCGCTGCTTCCCTCTTCGGCGTGCTCGGCGGCGCGGTGGGTGGCGGCACGGTGTCGGCGGGCACCTGGCCCGACGGATACGCGGCCGTCATCGAACTCGTCGGCGGCGTACTGGTGCTGACCGGACTGCTGACGCGCCCTGCGGCGTTCATCGCCTCGGGTTCGATGGCCTTCGCGTACTTCCATGTGCACCAGCCGCACTCCCTCTGGCCGCTCCAGAACGGCGGTGAGCCCTCGGTGATGTTCTGCTGGGCCTTCCTGCTGCTCGTGTTCACCGGTCCGGGCGCCCTGGCCCTCGACTCCGTGCTCGTCACCCGCAGGCGCGTCACCGAGCCGGCCCCGGTGGCGGCCTGACCCACAGTCCGGCCCGCGGCCGGACCCCGTGCGCCGCCCCGCCGGAGCCTTATGCGGCGGGGCCGGCCGACGGCCCGAACGGCACCGTGAAACACCCGACGGGGTCCGCCGAGCCGCCGCGCACCCCGTCGATCACCACCGATCCGGCGCCGCCGGGCCGGAATCCCCAGCCGCGCCGCGCCGTCACCGTGGCCGCACCCTGCGCGTCGGTGGTGAAATCCAGCCGCACCTCGTCGGCCGGGCCCGGCTTCCGGCCGGCCGCGCCGTGCAGATAGCGCGGGCCCGCCGCGGCCGGGGTGCCGCCGCAGGGCCTGGTGTGCACCCGCATACCGAAGCGATGACCGGGCGTCAGCCCCGCCAGCCGCGCCGTCACCCGGGTGCCCGAGGGATCCGTGTACTGCTCGACCTCGATCCGGGAGGCCGCGGGCACCAGCCTCATGTCGTACGTCACCGCCGACGACGGGACGAACGCGGTGGGCGGAGCGAACCGGGCGTGGACACGCTGCCAGTACACCCCCGCGGGGCCGCCGGCGGCCCCGGCGGGCGCCTCCGGCGCACTCCGCACCGGCACACCGCGCTCCACCGGGCTCCCCGCCGCGGCACCCCCGGCGGGCGCCACCCCGCCGCCCGTCAGCATCGCCAGCGCCGCCGCTCCGGCCAGTACCCCTGCCACCGCCATCGTCCGCTCCTTCTGCTCGTTCTACTCGACCCGCTCGGTCCGCTCGACCCGCCCGGTCCGCCCGGTCCGCCCGGTCCGCTCGGCCCGCTCGTCCGTCACCGCTCGGCGGACGTACGGCCCCAGCCTGGGCGCAGCGCGGCCGAATCTCCGCACGGAAGCCGTCATCCGGGTGAACGGGACCTTTCGAACATCCCGCCTGGGGCGGGCCCCGGCGAACCCCCGGCGGATCGGAGCGGAACCTCTCCGCGTACGCTGTATGGCTGTACAGCCGCATCTGCCGCTCCCCTGCGACGCCGCGGCGCCTTCACGAACGGGGAGTCCGGTGTTCGAGAGCGTGCGGTCGCTGACCGACAGTCCATGGATCTATGCCGTGGTAGCGCTCTCCGTCGTCCTCGACGTCTTCGTACCGCTGCTCCCCAGCGGGGTCCTGGTGATCACGGCGGCCACCGGCGCCGCCGCAGGCTCGACCACGGTGGCCGGCCAAGTCCCGCGCAACGTACCGGACTTGCTGATCCTCACCGCGTGCGCCGCGGCCGCGTCGGTCGTGGGCGACCTGGTCGCGTACCGGTTGGCCTGGCGTGGGGGCGAACGCCTGGACAGGGCCATCGCCCGTTCCCGGCGTCTCAGCAGCGCCCAGGAACGCCTCGGCACGGCGCTGGCCCGGGGCGGCGGTCTGCTCGTCGTGATAGCGCGCTTCGCACCCGCCGGCCGCTCCGTGGTCTCGCTGGGCGCGGGCGCCGCTCACCGCAGGGCGAAGGAGTTCGTGCCCTGGTCGGCGCTGGCGGGTGTGGCGTGGGCGGGGTACAGCGTGGGGCTCGGATACTTCGGCGGCCAGTGGCTGGGCGCGAGCTGGCTGGGGACGGCGGTCTCGGTCCTCGCCCTGTTCGGCGCGGGCACGGTGGCCGCGCTGCTGATACGGCGTCCCGCGCCGGTGCCCGCACCGGCCTCGTGACCCCGGGTGCCCGCACCGGCCCCGTGACCCGGCACCGGACCCGGCACCCGCCCGCGCGGCCTCAGCCGCCCGGCTGCGCGGCCCCCTCCGTCGTCCCCCGGCTGTTCCCGTTTCCGCTCCCCCGTACCTCCAGGTCGGCGAGGAGTGTCCCGGTCGCGCGGGCGATCTCGTCGACGGCCCGGTCGAACACGGCACGGTTGTGCGCGGCGGGGGCCCGGAAGCCGGAGACCTTGCGTACGTACTGAAGCGCTGCGGCCCTGATGTCCTCGTCGGTCGCTTCCCCGGCGAGCACGGGCGGACGGAGAGTCTTGATACTGCGGCACATACCTCCAGTGTGACGCGGTCCTGCGCCGTCCGGCCCACGGTGTCAGGCGGCCCCGGGCTCATGTTTCGGGGTGATGCGCGGGATCTCGTAACTCCCGTCCAGGACGGACTGCTCCGGCGTGTAGAGACGGAGCATCGGCCGGAAGTCGCCGCTTGGCGCGGGCAGCCAGTTGGCCGCCTCCGCCGGGTCGGTGGGGCGGTCCTTCTGGATGTGCAGGGTCAGCGAGCCGTCGTCGCCGTAGACCAGACCCGGGGTGCGGTCGCCGATGGAGTAGCGGTCGGCGGGGTTCGCGACGAGGTAGTAGTCCGGTGAGTCGTACATGGTCACGGACCAGAAGGACAGCACGGGCGGCGGGCTGTCGAAGCGCAGGGTGTACTTCCGGGAGCCGTTGAGCCAGTGGCCGTCCGCGTCTTCAAAGGTGTGCGCGTACACCGCTTCGTAACCGTGGTTGCCCCAGAGCCCGGTCCGTGCGGCCACCGCTCTGGTCAGATACGACGACGTCCGGTCGGCGATGCGCCACTCCGGTGAGTCATGGGTCCCCACCCCGAACCAGTCGAGGTTGTAGTCGAAGAGGTGCGGATTCATCTCCCAGGCGCCGGGGGGACGGGCTCCGTCCACTCCGGTGTGACTCGCCTTCTCGACCCGCGAGGCCCCGCGCCGCAGCCCTTCGGTGAGCGCGTGTACGAGTTCCGGGGCCGCGTGGCGGTACGGCGAAGGGCCCTCCTCCAGGAGTTGCAGCGGCTGGAAACGGTCCTGGTAGGCGCGGTCGTCGGCCGACGGCGGGAAGGCCGCCATCCAGACCCGCAGCTTCTCGAAGAAGTGCAGCGGCTCCGGCACATCGGGGTCAGGGGCGGGCAGCCAGTTGTGGTGCATGACGGCTTCGAGGACCTTGAGCGTGAGCCGCCGCTGGAGCCCGTGCACCCGCGGCAGGTCGGCGGGGCCCTCGCAGGCGAAGCGTCCGGTGAGGGAGACGACGGTGGTCGGCGCGTCGATCACCCCGGTCATCCCCTCGGGGGTCTCACCGGCCCAACCGGGCGGCACGATCAGCCACTTGGTCTCGCCGGTACCGGTCGCGCGGCGGCCGACGTACGCGAAGTTGTTGCTCCACGCGTCGATGAACTGCAGCACGTAGTACGCACCGAGGGTGTCCGGTACGTGCAGCGCCAGCGGGCCTCCGGAGAGGTCGAGCTGCGCGATCGAGTACACCGTGTCGTTGTTGACGGAGACGAAGCGCGCGTCGGGGGTGGCGAGCCGCGAGGAGTGCGCGAACTCGTTGAAGGAGGCCGAGGGCAGCGAACCGAACCCCTCGTGGAGCGCGGCCTGCACCATCGACAGGTCGAAGACCAGCGGATACCCGTAGACGTACGCCTCGGCTGCCAGCTCCGTGAGGTCGGAGGGCACAGGAGGCACGGAGGGGGCGGCCCGACCGGCAGCATCAGAACGGTCCGAGGGGCCGGCGGGAGCGGAGGGGCCGGCGGGGGCGGAGGGGCCGGCGGGGGCGGAGGGGCCGGCGGGAGTGGAGGGGCCGGTGGGGCTGGTCGGGCCGGTGGGGGCGGAGCGGTCGGCTTCGTCGGTCACTGCGGACTCCTCTCGGCCGCGCACAGGCGCGCGGGAGCGCGGGGGCTGCGGCGGGAATCCCGTGATGCGCACGTCCGCCACAGTCCGGTGAGGTGTTCCGGCCCTGGTGGACCCGGCGGTGGGCCCGGTGCCACTGCCCTCCCGGTGACAGCTCCGACCCTCCGTGAGCACCCCCCGCTCAGCCACCGGAGCGCGTCCATCCGGGTGAATGTGTCCCTCCGGGTGAAACCGGGACCGGCCGCGGTCGCGGTCGCGGTTTCGGTTTCGGTTTCGGTTTCGGTCGCGGTTTCGCTTCCGGAACAGAGCGATCCGGAAGCGCGACCGCGCGCACCCGCCCAGCCCCCTACGGCTCCGACGTGACGCGGGACTGCCGCCTCCTGCCCAGCAGATCGGCCAGGCCCTGCCGGGTCCCCGCGATGACGACCCGGTCCTCGGGGCGCAGTACGTAGCTCTGCGGCAGGTTCCAGACCAGTTCGGCCTTGCGGTCGTCGCCGCCGTACGAGGAGCGGGGCGCGGACAGATCGGCGCGGCGCTCGTCCGGGTCCGCGAGATCGAGCGCGAGGATCCGCCAGGCGCCCTCCCTGAAGACCTCACCGAGCGTGCGGCCCTCCAGCAGGGGATGGCCCGCGACCTCCACGGCGGCGAACAGCAGCACCCGGCGTTCGACCGGCATGGCGCCGAGGATCTGCCGGCCCATCATCGCCGCGGCGAAGGCGGGTGCTGCCAGCGTCGAGACGCTCCGGCTGCGGGTGACCGCCCGCGGATGGGCCGTCCGCAGCGTACGGAAGACGGCGGAGGCGAACGCGTCGTCGAAGAGCCGCATCGACACCCGGAGGTTGGGCTTCACCGTACGGGCGTAGAGGGCGGCCTCCAGATTGGTGATGTCGGCGCTGGTGAGCGCGAGCAGTGCGCGGGCGCGCTGGATCTTGGCGGCTTCGAGCACGCCCTCCGTGGTCACGTCGCCGATCACGATGGGCACCCGCAGCCGCCGGGCCAGGGCGATCCCGCGCGCGTCCGGATCGGCCTCCACACACACCACGGGGATGTCCAGCTCCCGCAGCCGCGCCAGCACCCGCGAGCCGATCTTGCCGAGCCCGAGCAGGACGACATGGCCGGAGAGCCCGCGCGGCGGCCTGCGCAGCGCGGCGGCGGTACGGAACGTACCGAGCCCTTCCAGTACGGCGGCGACCAGCACCGGCAGCAGCAGGAGCCCGGTCAGCCCGGACAGCATCTGGATCACCTGGCGGCCGGTGGGCTCGCCGATGGCGGGATCGCCGATCGCGAAGATGTCGAGGATGGTCAGATACGCGGCGTGGACCGGCGGATCGCCGGTGGTCAGCCAGGACGCGACGGCCAGGCCGAGCACCGAGACGAAGATCCCGAGGAGGGACCAGCGCAGCCGTCGCGAGAACACCTGCGCGAGGGGCGCTCCGCGCCCGGCCAGCCTGCTCGGGGACAGATCGGGGCCCCGGTAGGAGACCGTCTCCAGAACGACGGTGCCCCGCCCGGCCGCCGCCCGTACGGACTCCTCGTCGGGCAGGAGCTGGGGGCCGTCCTCACCACTGCTGTCCGAACCGTCGGCGCCGCCCGGGTCGCCCGTGGTCGACGAGAGCAACGCCAGGGTGCAGAGGCCGGAGTCCCCCACGGGACCCGACCGGATGCCGGGCGGCCGCTCCACCGCGCGCAGCAGCAGCCCGTCGGCCTGGACGACCTTGCTCGTACCGGCGACCACCGTCGCGGCGAGCGCGGGGGCCGCGGTGTCGGCGTCGGAGAGTACGGTCGTGGAGGCGTCGACCTCACCCCGGCCCATGTCCGGTGCGCTGACGGCGGCCGCCTGGTCGAGCAGTTCCTCCAGATGCTGCCCGAGCTTGCGGTTGTAGAGCCGGATCACCAGCCGCAGCCGGGGGTTGAGCCGACGGGCGGCGAGCGCGGCCCGGATGTTCGCCTCGTCGTCCTGGTGGACGAGCGCCAGTGCGGACGCCTCCTCCACCCCGGCCCGCACCAGTACGTCGTCGTCCAGGGCGGCGGCTTCGAGCAGCCGGTCGGCCACCGCGTCGGAGCCGCCGGACGACGGTCCGGCGACGACGCGCGACATCCGCCCGAAGAGCGCGGAGGCCCGCCCGACCGGGGAAAGCTGGGTGTCCGCCGGGGCGCCCGGGACCCCGGCAGGCGGGACGACGAGGGTCACCGTCTCCCGGTACACACCACGCAGTTCGACGGCGAGCCGGTGGGCCAGACCGTCGTCACCGCAGACGATCATGTGCCCTTCGGCGGTGCTCTGCTGGCTCTGGTGCGGGAGTGAGTACACGTCAACAGAGACTGCCTCATGGGGGTGTTCGGTTTCATACGCGGGTCCGGCCCGCTCGCCCTGTGTTCGGACGGCCCGTGTTCGGACGGCCCGTGTTTGCCCGTGTTCGGACGGCCCGTACAGCCGGCCTCGATTCCATAACGGCGCAGCCACTCCCAATGCTTCGCAAGGGAAACAGTTGCATAGTCTAAACATCTAAGGTGGGCGGGGCCGGGGCCGTGTCCCGGCCCGTACCCGGGGGCGCGCATACCCGCGCCCACGTGCAACGGAACCGCACGGATGACCGTCTGACAGCTCTGGAGAACCGAGGAGACACGAGACCGCCCGCGAATCACCCGCCACACCATCGGAGAGCCGCTGTGCCAGAGGAGAAGAGCCCCGCGTCTGCCTCGCTGTCGCTGCTGTCGATCCTGCCGTTCGCGGTGATGGGCGTGGTCGCCGGGGTGGACATCTCAGCGGGTTCGACCGTCGGGTTCCTGCCGCTGATCTCGCTCGGACCGGCGTTCTCCGGGCTGATCGGCGGCTGGCGGCGCACGGCTGTCGTCGGGCTGCTCGCGCTCGTGCTCTGCTACTCGCTGGCCTGGCACGACGGGGCTTTCCACGCCAGACGCGGCTACACCGCGATGTCCTCGGTGCTCGGCGTGACCGTCGCCGGGATCGCCGCCGCCGTCATGCGCCAGCGCCGCGAGGCGGAGCTGGCCAGCGTCCGCTCCATCGCCGAGGTGGCCCAACGGGTGCTGCTCCGCCCGGTGCCGCACACCGCGGGTCATCTGCGCGCGGCCGTCTCGTACACCTCGGCGGTGGCGGAGGCGCACATCGGCGGTGACCTGTACGAGGTGGTGGCCGCCCCGGACGGCGTGCGCGTGGTCGTCGGGGACGTCCAGGGCAAGGGGCTGGAGGCCGTCGAGACCGCCGCCGTGGTCCTCGGGGCCTTCCGGGAGGCCGCGCACGACGAGCCGGATCTGGCGGGGGTCGGAGCCCGGGTCGAACGCTCCGTGGACCGGGCGCTCCAGGGCGAGAAGTTCGTGACGGCCCTGATCGCCGAGATCAGTCCGGAGAGCGGCGCGCTCTTCCTCAACTACGGTCACCCGCCGCCCCTCCTCGTACGGGCGGACGGCTCCGCGCACTTCCCCGAACCGGCCGATTACGCGCTGCCGCTGGGCCTCGGCGTCCACGGAACCGACGGGCCCGAGCCCTTCCGTGTTCCCTTCGGCCCCGGTGACCAGCTGCTTCTCTACACCGACGGGGTGACCGAGGCCAGGGACCAGGACGGGACCTTCTACCCGCTGGGCGAGCGTCACCGGCTGCTGCGGGACGACGATCCCGAGCGCGCGCTGGAGAGCCTGCGCAAGGACCTGGTGCAGCACACGGCAGGACCGCTCCAGGACGACGCGGCCATGCTGCTCCTGCGGTACCGGGACGACGTCGCGGTCGGCAGAACCTGGAACACGGCACGGCAGGAGGAGACCGCCCCGGGCTCCCCGGCTCCCGCGGAGCCGCCTGCTCGCTCCACCCCCTGAGCTGCCCGTACCGCCCCGGGCCTGCTATTGCGACAACATTGCCTACAGCAGGGCGCCGCCGGATACTTCGAGGCGCTGGGCGGTGACCCATCGCAGGTCATCGGAGGCGAGCGCGGCGATGGCGTCGCCGATCTCCTGCGGTTCGCCGACGCGGCCGAGCGCGGTCTGCGCGCTCAGGCCCTCGCGCATCTGCGCGTCGTCCCGCATGGCGCCGCCGTTGAAGTCGGTGGCGGTCGGCCCCGGCGCGATGGCGTTGACGCGGATCTTGCGCGCCCCCAGCTCCACGGCCAACGTCCGGCTGAGGACCTCGACCGCCGCCTTGGAGGCCGAGTAGACCGAGGTACCGGCACTGGTGTGGCGGCTGAGGGAGGAAGAGACGTTGATGATCCGCCCCCCGTCGGCCAGCACGGGCGCAAGCGCCTGGATGAGGAAGAACGTGCCGCGCACATTGGTGTCCATCACCGCGTCGTAGTCGTCGGCCGTGACCGCTTCCAGCGGTCCGAACAGCCCGATCCCGGCATTGTTGACCAGGACGTCCAGCCGGGTCGCGTCCCAGCGCTCCAGCTGCGCGGCCAAGTGGGAGACGAAGGCAGGAAAGGAGGCCACGTCGCTGATGTCCAGCCGCAGTGCGGCGGCCGTGGCGCCGGCTTCCTGAACGCTCCTGACCGTCTCCTCGGCCTCCCCCGCGTCGCCGCGGTAGGTGACGATGACGCGTAGCCCGTGCCGGGCCAGCGACTGGGCCGTGACCCGGCCCAGCCCACGATTGCCGCCGGTCACCAATGCGATCTTGCCTGACTCCATGAATGCTCTCCCTGCGGGAACGGCGGGAACGGAAGGACGCCGACGGGAAATGCTCCCGTCGCACGAATGCGAGTCGCACGACTCGCCTCCCTTCCACGTAAACATCTGCACAGTGGCGAGTCAAGTGACTCGCCTCGTGATGGGTCATACTGGGCCCATGACCGCAGGACTCTCCGCGCACCATCAAGACCTCGCTCGGCGCAAGCGCGAGGCGATCACCGCAGCGGCCACGAAGCTGTTCCTGGAACGGGGCTACGACGGGACCTCGCTGGCAAAGATCGCGCAGGAAGCAGCCGTCTCGAAGTCCACGCTGTTCAAGCAGTTCCCCACCAAGGCGGCGCTCTTCGAAGCCATCGTCACCGAGTACTGGAAGGGCGGTCCGGACCCGGTGGCGCCCGCGACGCACCCCGGTGACCTGCGCGCCGGCCTGAGCGCGATCGGCCGCCAGTACGCCGACCTGATCGGCCGGCCCGCGATGGCGGCCCTCTTCCGTATCGTCATCGCCGAACTGCCGCGCTTCCCGGAACTGGGACGGGCTCAGTTCGAGCTGGGCAAGCTGCCCTACTTCATCTCCGTCCAGCACTACTTGGAGGCCCAGCACGCCACGGGCACCGCGGTGGTGCCTGACGCGGAGAGCGCCACCAACCAGTTCCTCGGCATGATCGCCAACTACGTCCTGTGGCCGCGGATGCTGCTCGCCGACTGGAGCCCCGCACCTGCCGACATCGGCCACGCCGTCGACGAGGCGGTCACGACGATGCTCGCCCGCTACGGCCGCAGCGCCGACGATCCGCAGCACTCCTGACTGACCGAGGGGCCTCCCCGCAGCCTTCCTGGGGTCCTGGGGTCCTGGCGCCCAGGGGTCCGGGGCGGCCGTCCTCGCCCACAGCGGCGCGGTGCCGGAGCCCTCAGCCGGGGCGGCCCGCAAGCGTCATTCCCGGCGACGGTGCCCACCGGCTGCGCCGCCGCCGGGAGTGCAGACGGTGTCCCCGACCGTCGCCTCGGCGCTGCCGTGGCGCGGCACGGGCGTGGGGGGGGCAGGCGCTGCCAGCGGTTGCGGGCCCTGTCGGCATGCCCTGAGCCCCTTGGGTATGCCTCGCGGGATCCAGGCCGTGATCCCGCAGCCCACCGACCGGGCCGCCACCCGTAAACGCCTCGGCAGCCCAGCCGGCAGACCACCGGCTTTCGACCGCGCCGCCTGCAAGCAACGCACCACGGCCGAGGGCTGCATCAACAAACTCAAGCAGTGACACGGCCCGTCCACCCGCTACGACAAGGCCGCCACCATCCACCCCTCAGGACTCCACCTCGCCGCCATCTTCATCTGGTCAGCGCGGTGATCCGAAGGAAATGCCCTAGACCTCGACGGAAGAGCCCTGAGCCCCGGGCCACTGAGTAGCCGGGGTCACGTCGGCCGCCCCGTAAGTCACCGAGGAATCCTGCGCATCGGGCCACTGACCGGCCACGGTCCTGCTCGTGCCCCTATGGGATTCAGCCGTCACGTGCCAGGTCAGACCGATCACCGACAACGAAAGCACCGCCGAAACGGCAGCAGCGGTCAGCTTCTTCTTACCGTTGTTCATACGTTCCCCTCAGCACTCAACCAGCCGTCGGGATCAGCCGGTCAGAGCCAACTCCTGGCTGGTCAGGCGGTCGACTATGTGTTGGCGCGTCAGATTAACATGGCATGCACATACCGGACTTGACGCTCAGCCCGGCACGATGTCCAGGGTCGGCGGACGCAATTGCTGTACGAGGCGGGACGCTGAAGCCGTCGCCGACCGGTGGCGGAAACGACCTGCCGCCTGGCGGACGAACCGATCGGCCACGGGCCCCTGGTCTGGCCGCGTGGGGCCCTCGGCAAGGGCCATGGCCGGCCGGCACACCCCTGACGTGCTCGTCGGCGGATCCGACGGCCGCTCGGGGGGGGGCTTGCCGCACGCCGCCTTCCAACCTCGTCGATGTCAGACAGACCTGGGAACGATGCTCACGGCGCGGTAGTCGTACCCGTCCTGTCTGAAGCCCGGTGCCTCCCAGACCAGATCGACCTGTTGACCTGCTGGCAGCGTGCGACATCCAAGCGCCTGGATGTCGGCATAGTGGCCGAAACATCCGCCGGGGGTCTGGGGCGAGTCGAGGACACCCCACCCCTCCTCGTCACTCCACTCACGCACAGTCGCGGTCACGGCTCCGCAGGCCGTCCGAGCTCTTGCGATCCTCGCCCGGATGCTCGGATTCCACATCAGAGTGGCCGCCCAGTGGGGGCAGGTACCGAGTGAGGACTGGTCCGCCTACGCTACCGAGTTCAGCCGTCGGAAGAAGGATTCGTGAAGTTATCCCTAACGGTCGCGCAGTTCCCTATCACGTGGGACGTTGAGCGGAATCTGGAATTGATCTCCGAGGTCCTGGCCGAGACCCGACCCGACGACATCGTCGTCCTGCCCGAGGGCGCACTGTCCGGCTACGGATCCGACCTCTCAGCCCTGGCCAACCTCGACACTCCGGCCCTGGCACACGCCACAGACCGAGTTGCTGACCTGGCACAACAAAACGCCATCCATCTGTTCTGCGGCACGTTGTTGTTCGACCGGGGAGTCTGGAGCAACGCCGCCGTCTACTTTTCACCCAACGGCGCCAGGTGGATCTACCGGAAGATCAACCTGGCGATGCACGAACGCGGCCGACTGGAAGCCGGGACGGACCTCTCCACGCTTTCCATCCCCATGGCTGGCGGGCCAGTCAGGCTCGGTGTCCAGATTTGCCGGGAGATCCGCTTCCCCGAGCAGTGGCAGCACCTTGCCGACAGCGGAGCTCAGGCATTCATCTACCTCACCCACGCAGTCAATACAGCCGAGCCGGCCGGAGTCTGGAGAAGCCACCTCATCAGTCGCGCAGCAGAGAACCAGCGGTTCGTCCTGGCGGCGAACGTCGCGGACCCTCACCAGCACTGCCCCAGCATGATCATCTCCCCGCGAGGAGAGGTCCTCGCAGAGGTGACCTCCGGCAGCACCGCCGTCATCAGAACCACCATCGACCTGGATCAGTCCGCCAGTTGGTACCTCGGCCAGCGGCGACAAGACCTGCTGAGGCTGTCCTACGAAGGACAGGCCCTATCGATCTGAACCGAACCAAGGGCGCCTGCCCACAGACAGGCACTCGGGGGCCAATCTCGGAGGGGCCAATACCGACTCCCCTTACGCGTCGTCCAGGACACGCGGCGCGAGGCGGTGAGTCACCTCGACCGCATGCTGAAGCGGCAGCGTCCCAACCGTGGTGACCACGCCCGGTGATGTCAGAAGTGGATGCCAAAGGCCCCCAGCCATGATCGGCTGGGGGCCTTCGCACTGGTGGGCGCGGACGGTTTCGAACCGCCGACATCTGCTTTGTAGGTTCGACCGGAGCCGCCTACGCGACCTGGCAGGCTCGTCCGTGGTTGCCGTCCAGGGCTCTCCAGGTCTGTCGTTGTGCAACGACGTTGATGTCAGGAGTGGATGTCAGCTCATGGGTTCGGCACCTGCTCGTCAACCGGCCTGCGCGGTCGCGACAAAGCCGCGGCAGCACGTCTGTCGTTTGCATGCTTCTGCTCAATCGAGGCACGCAGTTCCTCAGGAGTCGGCCACGGCGCCTGCCTGTGGATCATGCGGTGACAGTTGGCGCAGATGAGGGCCAGGTCGCTGAGCTTGGTGCGGCTTTCCCCAGCTACGTGCAGGGGCAGGACGTGATGGCACTCGATGTACCCGGCTCCGCGGTCCCCGTAGAACTTCTCAAAGTCGAAGCCGCAAGCCTCGCAAGCGAGCTGTCCGCCAAGTTGAAGAACAGAAGCGATCTTCTTCTTGCGCAGGCCCCTGTCCCGTTCGCGCGCCCTGTGCCAGCGCATGAGCAACCGCCCCTCAGGCGCGCTGAAGTCGTCGCCGAACTCCTCTTCCTCGGTCGGCACGAAGGACTGCAAGTCGCCGGTCGCAATGCCCTGCCGAATCAGCCTCGCGGCCTCGGTCATCGCCTGCGGCCGAGCAAGGAACTCGCGCAGGACGGCGGCATCCAGTGCACCGCCGTTGGTGGGCTTCCCCTGGTACTCCGGGTGCCGAGTAGCAATATCGAACGTCTTACGAGCGACGCCGTTGGGGTTGCGGAACTTCTCGTTTCGGTCCGCCTCAGCGTGGATGGGAAGCAACTGGAGCAGGGCGGACAGCTCCACCACCCGGCCATCGCCGGCATCCAGCCCCTTCCAACCGTTCCCCATCACGAGCTGACAGGCAAGGATGATCTCGTCGCGAGCCCAGTCCGGATTCTTGATCGCCTTGACCTGAAAGCCCACCCGCTTGAGCCACGCCGCGGCGTGATCCTTGCCGCCGCTGAACTCGTCCGGCCTGAGGGCCCGCCCCTGATCCCACTTGTGAGCCACCCCCGCAACGGCCTTGGAGTCGTACTCCCGACCTTGGTGGACCAAGGCGTAGGACCGCGCCTCCCCGAAGCCGTACTTCGCCAGGAAGACGTCACGCCCCAACTCGTCATGTTCCGCCAAGACCTTAAGCACGGACTCTCGCGTGATCGCTCCTCTTCGCATAGAAGGATCGTAGGACCGAGCCCGGGCTACACTCTCGCCCTTCGACACAGGGCGGTGACTCACGCCATCGATAGCGACTTCAGCGCCGGGCCAGGAGGCAAGGCTGCAGGACAGGCAGCACAAGCCGTTGACTCTTCATCCAAAACGTATGCCCAGTAGCTTGGTCTTGCGATACCGTTCGCAGCAGAGTCAGTGGATGGCATGGAGGCTAGGAATGTCCGAGGCGAATCCGAGCAGCGACCTTATTCCAATTGAGAGCAAGACGAAGACCATACAGACCTGCTTTCAGCAATGCCTTTACGAAGTCCCCAATTTCCAGCGCCCATACAGCTGGTCACGAGATCAGCTCGTCGATTTTTGGGACGACGTAATCCTAGCGAAAGGCGACTTTTTCTTCGGATCCACGGTAACGTGGGTCAGCAAGAAAAGAGACCTATTTAGCGACACTTATTCCATTATTGACGGTCAACAACGACTAACCACGAGCGCAATCCTTCTGTCCGTTGTGCGTGATGCACTTGATGAAGTAGCTAATAAGCACGCCAACGTTGCCAGCTTTGATGCCGGCGTAGCCAGCAGTCAGGCCCTAAGCACCCAGAAGTATTTGGTCGTCAAGGATGACGACGGTAAGAGCCATCCAGTTTTGCGCCGACCCGAGAGCATGTTTTACGAAGAGATCCAGAATCCAAATGCCATACCATCGGGGGCAAAGTGGAATAAAAGCGCCGAGCGAATTGGGGAGGCGCGCTCCTTCTTCGAGGAAAAAATCCTTTCCGCCCTCAAGGGATTGACGCCAGATGGGCAAGTTGAGCATCTAAAATTGATTCGCTCAAACGCTTTGAAAGCGCGGGTGATTCAGGTTGAGCTGGCATCCGAGGAAGACGGCTTCTTGGTCTTCGAGACATTGAATACGCGTGGATCTGACTTGCGACTGTCAGACCTGGTCAAGAATCTCCTGATTCGCGGAAGCTCTACAGATGCCGACGACAGGAGAGCGGTTGCAAGTCGCTGGGAACGAGTAGTAGACAGTGTTCAGCTAGGGCGCGTTAGCGCGGATGTCGTCGACAGATTTATTTGGCAGTCCTGGAACTCTCGTCGCGAGGCGGTAAAGGAGCCCGAACTATTCAAAGCGATTAGCCGTATCGTGAGTGCAGGTCCAGACGCACATCTTTCATATCTGCGGGAACTCGAACGCGATGCGGAAACTTATCAATGGCTTGAGGCTGAAAATGTGCAGGTGCAGCCGAAATCTCGTGGCCTACGAAATGCGTTCGCCGTTCCAGAATTCGTTGACAGTGTTCGCGCGCTTGCACTTTTCAATGTCTCTGTAGCGAACTCCACGGTACTTGCAGTGGCTCGCAAGTTCCGCGAAACAAGGTTGCTCAAGGTAGCGCAGGTCATCGAAGTTCTTAGGCTAGTTGAAGCCTTCCATTTTCAGTACACAGCGCTCACGAATAGCGGATCTACTGGCGGAACTCGAAGCCGATATAACCGCTTTGCTGTTCGCTTGGAGAGCGCTACCTCCTCCACCGATGTGGCGGTGGCTATCGAGGACTTGAAAGAAAAACTTCGCACAAGCCTGCCCGACCGCACAAGATCTGTTCAAGCATTTTGTTCGCTGTTCTACGCCCCGTCGCTTCAGTTGAATCAGGCGCAGAAGCTCCGATCTCGTAAAATCTTCATCGCTTATGTGCTGATGTCTTTTGCGAAACTGGAAGGGCTATTGCCCGCGGGCCAGAATCTCGCGACTTGGTCAATTGAGCACATCAAGCCTCAGTCTGTGGCCTCCAAGAACCATCTCGACCCGGTCTACTCGATTGGTAATCTGACGCTACTCACCAACCGTCTAAACAGTGCCCTTGGGGATGCACCATTGTCTTCTAAGGCTGAGGCGCTTAGGAAGGGAAGGGCATTTTTCGATACGGAGCTCGAAGCGTGGGAAGCGAACTCCGACGCCTTCCCGTCTGATGCCCAGATCGAGGAAAGATCGCGTTTTCTGGCGACCGACGCGCTGGACCGGGTTTGGAAGCTATAGATGGATCCTATATGCCGAATAGGCTGCGGAGTCCCTCCCGTGAACGTACCACTCACTCCGGCCCCCATCCCGTCCGCCTTCGACCCACACACCGTGGAGCGGGCGTGGTTCAGGGCGTCAAGGTGGAGCGCACCACCGTACGAACGACCTTGACGCCCTGGGACTCGACTGCTCGGCTATGCCTGGGTCGAAGGTGGTCGGGGTGGGCGTCCCACGACGCTCGCCACGCTCCGGCCGGCACTCGCGAACGGAGCCCCCCCCCCCCCATCCCAGAGTCTGAGCGCCCCCGCCGGAGGCATCGTCTTGAAGCCGCGGGCTTGGTTCTCGTCTCATGCCCCTCGGGCCTACACAGCGGGCGCGCGTCGGCGGCGGCAGCGCCGAGCGGGCCGAAGGTAGGAGCGCGGGCGCAGCCAGAGCCGGGAAGCGCGCCCGGCGGAGCGGAGCGCAGCCGGGTGCCTTGATGAGGTAGAGAAACCTGTAACAGCTCTCGGTAGCCGGAATCGGTGTCTTGGCACCTCTGCGGGGGCGTGGTGCGGTGGACTCCCAAACCGAGGGGGGGTAGGTAGCTGTGCTGCAAGAGGACTTGGTGGGGAATCGGCCGGGAGATGCGATCCGGAGGAAGCTCGTAGAACTGGAGTCCAACCGAGCGAAGAGGCCGTTCGCCCGCTGGTCGCCGGATCGGGAGATACGTAGCGGGGTGTTAGGTGCTCCGGCGGATCTTGGAGCCGTAGGCTCGAAGCATGATTAATCTCCAGGTCCGCAGCGAGGTCGGCACGATCGAGGCTCGCGCCAAGCACGGTGTGGTCTGGGGGCCGGAGCTGGCGGGTCTCGACGAGTCGGTGTTTCCGATGCTGGGGCACCTGTTGCCCTATGCAGACACTGTTTTCAACAGTCGCCAGGTGGCCACCCTGCTGGCCGAAGTGCCGGGTCTGCCTCCCGGCGTGGTCACGGAGGAGTTCGCGCGTGAGCTTCTGGACCTGGGCCAGACGGTTCTCGACGGACACCACCTCTACCTGTGGTTCCTCGGGGACTGAGACAGCAGGTCTACTCAGCCCCTGAGCCAGAGCCGGATCGCCGCGGTGGCGACGGTGCCGTGGAAGACGTAGGCGCGTTTGTCGTAACGAGTGGCGACGGCCCGGTGGTTCTTGAGCCGGTTGATCGTCCGTTCGACTTCGTTGCGGCGCTTGTAGATCTCGCTGTCGAAGCCGGTGGGCCGACCGCGCTTGCTGCCGCGGCGCTTGCGATTGGCTCGCTGGTCCTTCGGCTCGGGAATCGTGTGCTTGATCTGGCGTCTGCGCAGGTAGCGGCGGTTGCGCCGCGAGCTGTATGCCTTGTCGCCACCGACGTGGTCCGGCCGGGTTCGCGGGTGACCGCCCTGAGGGCGGTGGACCCGGATCCGTTTCAGGACCTCGATCATCTGCGGTGCGTCACCCCACTGGCCCGGTGTCACCAGGAAGGCCAGCGGGCGGCAACCTCCCCCATCGGCGAGGTGGATTTTGCAGGTCAGGCCGCCCCGGGACCGTCCGAGCCTTTCGTCGGGTCGGTGGTTTCGGGGCATCGATCTTTTTTCGGGACGTGTGGTGCCTTCTTGCGGGCCCCGGCCGCGTGCTGATGGGCTCGGCAGGAGGTGGAGTCGACGCTGACCATGGTCCAGTCGAGCCGGCCAGCCAGGTCGGCGTCAGCCTGGATGGCACGCAGGATCCGGTCCCAGGTGCCGTCTGCCGACCAGCGGCGGTGCCGTTCGTAAACGGTCTTCCAGCTGCCGAAACGCTCGGGAAGATCCCGCCACGGCATGCCGGTCCGCACGCGAAAGAGGATCCCGTTGACCACCTTTCGGTGATCGCTCCAACGACCGCCGCGTCGCCCGGCGGACGGCAGATGCGGCTCCAGCCGCACCCACTCCGCATTCGTCAGATCACCCCGCCCCATGCCGAGCACAACGACGAGCCAGCCCGACAGTCACATGATCCGCCGGACAGGCCCTAGTCCTGCGCGACCGGCAAGGCGTCCCGACGCCCACCCGTTCGGCCAGGCTCTCCGAATGGCTGCCCTATTGGCTGGAGGAGTTCGTCAGGGACGACAACAAGAAGACGACGTACGCCAAGTACGAGACCCACGTACGCCGCTACCTGATCCCGCAAATCGGCTCCAAAGCTCGTTCCTGCCCCACGTGTGGCGTCGCGGGAGCTGAAGCCACGGGACCTGGAGGAGACGGCGGCCTTCCTGGAGGCCGCGAGGAAGGATCCGCTGTATACAGCGTTCATGCTGGCCGTGGCTCTGGGGCTGCGGCGAGGAGAAGTCCTTGGGCTTCGCTGGTCAGACATCGACTTGGAGCGCCGCACGCTCACTGTGCGAAACCAAATCCAGCGGGTACAGAAGGAGCTGTACGCAGACTCCACGAAGAACCGCAGCACGCGAGCCATCCCCGTACCGCTCATGTGCGTGGCGCCGCTGCGCTGGCAGCGTCTTCGTCAGAGCGAGCAGCGCCTCACCGCAGGGCATGCCTGGCATAACAGCGATTACGTGTTCACGACCAAAACCGGGCGACCGATCGAGCCGAGAAACCTCAGCCGGTCATTCGAACGCATTACGGAGGACGCCGGGCTGCGCCGCGTTCGCCTGCACGACGCACGGCCCGGGTGCGCCACGCTCCTGTCCGCCGCTGGCGTGCCAGCGCGGGTCGTGATGGAAATTCTCGGGCACTCGCAAATTGCTGTCACGATGAACATCTACACCCACGTGTCCGACGACAACCGGCGGGAAGCAATGGGTCACATGGATCGCCTCCTACGGCGACGGCACCCAACTTCCTGAATGTAGGCATCGCCGCCTGCAAGCGCGAAACACAGGCGGCGATGCCTCGTTCACAGCGGATGGATTACACGGAAGAGCTACTCGGCCCAGACTTAGCTTTACGACCATCTGGCCCCCAGCGACCTTCGCTATACCAATCTTCATCCACTGTCGATCGCCGCTCGACCGGGAATTTTTGAGCCACTTTTGCATCGAATTCGCTGACAATCTTCATTGCGCTTCGGGCAGTGCGGACATAGTCAGGCATAGTCGTCGGATAGGAACTACCTCTAACTAGCCCCTTCTCTCCGGTCAATCGAATAAATCGCTCATCCACACGACTCCGCCTATGAACGATCAGATTACGCAACTGAATACCCTTCTTCAGGCTGACCCAGTCATCCTCATCCTGATGCAAGTTCAGCCCTAGGCGCTTGGTGACGTACTGTGCAATATCATCCAGACCCTGGAAGGATAGTTGGGCAACACGCTTTTCGGCAGCCCACGACACAAATTCAGTGATTGTTCCGTGCTGGAGTACGTCTTCCAACGTCACCTGCTCCTGGGATTTCAGGAGGCTAGGACAGACTATGAGAACCTCTGAAATCACATCAGAAACGTATACGAGAAAATTCTCCACAGACCGCGTAACTCCGAATTCAGCAGAAACCGGAGCAAGTTTTTCGACGGTCTTTTTCATGCCTCTCACATTGGAATAGAATTCCGGAAAAATCTTCTCCGGGTCCCCATCCGGGGCAACATGCGAAAAGGTAGATCCAATGCCACGCACAAGCTTCTCGTAGTGCTCAAGGATCAGGCTCGCAGACGCGGCATACTGCACATCCCGCGTATGCTGTGAATAAAATCGGCATGCCGCTTCCGTGGCGACCGCCGGCGTCCAGGTGAACCAGTCTCTCTGATCGCTCATATTCCCCCACCGATCAACACCGCGACGTGCAGATATCGCATTCAGAGTAGGGGAAACTGCATCCCTCTGACCTAGGTTCACCGGACCGATACCACATCTCTCGGCGTCCACTGGTCCTCAGACCCGAGCCCCGGGTGTGCCGTCAGGAATGAACCGCCGTCAGCTACTACCGTCAACGCCCCCGCAGCGACTCGCTGCGGGGGCGTTCTGGCTGGTGGGCGCGGACGGTTTCGAACCGCCGACATCTGCTTTGTAAGAGCAGCGCTCTACCCCTGAGCTACGCACCCGTGGATGAAGCAACAGGGTACATGGCCCTGACCCCCCGCTCGCAAACCTGTTGTACGGGCCATGGAACACCCCGGGGCACGCGCCCCCGCGCGCGCCACCGACGCCTGCGCCCGGCCCGCGCCCGGCCCCGCGCCCTGGGGATAACCCCACCCCCGGTCCGGTGGGCCGCTGGATCGTGCCGGGACGGGAGGCGTCCGTACCGTTGGGGGCCTTCGGCAGGTTCGGTTCGATCTGGGGGAATGATCTACGTGGCACTCCGTACTCGTACGCTGGTCGCGGCCGGCGGGGCCGTTCTTGTCTCCATCGCCCTCACCGGGTGCGGCTCGGATGCTTCGGACGCCCCCGCCGAGCACAAGGACTTCGCGCTCAGCGGGAAGACGCTGACCGTCCGGACCGACGACTCGGCCATCGAGCTGGTGCCGGCCGATGTGAAGTCCGTGCAGGTCACACGGCACGTCGGCGGATGGGTCTTCATGGGGAGCGGACCCCACGCCTCCTGGTCGATGCGGGACGACACGCTCACCCTGAAGGTGAAGTGCAGCGCCGTCATCAGCAACTGCGAGTCACGGCACCGGATCGAGGTGCCGCGCGGGGTCTCCGTGGTGCTGAGCGACAGCAACGGGTCCGTGACCGCCACCGGGTTCGACACCGCGCTGAAGCTCCGCTCGTCCAACGGCAAGGTGACCGTCCGGGACTCCAGCGGAGCCCTCGACCTGAACAGCAGCAACGGGAGCATCAACGCCACCGGCATCTCGTCCGGGCAGGTCGCGGCGGACTCCAGCAACGGCGGGATCCGGCTGGCGCTCGCCTCGGTTCCCGACCGGGTGGAGGGTGTCAGCAACAACGGGTCGGTCGAGATCACGCTGCCCCGGAAGGCGGGGCTCGCGTACAAGGTCAGGACCCAGGCGCGCAACGGGAGCACCCAGGTCGGTGTGCCCACGGACGACGCCAGTCACCACTCGGTCACCGCCCGCAGTGACAACGGAAGGATCACTGTTCGCAGCGGGGACTGACCGGCCCGTGTGTTCGTCCCTGCCTGGTGGGAGAATGGCCAGGGCAGGGCGGACCAGCACGGGAGAGGGATGTGACGGCAAGACACGGACAGCCGTATGCGCGAGCGAGTGCCGTCCGGGATGTCCTGACGCTCATGGCGCTCCCGGTGCCGTTGCTGGCCGGTCTGGCCGGGACTTTCGCGGGCGGCGGCACCAGGCGCTGGTTCGGCGGGCGCGGCGAGAGCCAGCGGGCCGAGGCGCAGGCCGCGAAGGACGCGGCGGCCGCCGCCTTCTACGACCTGGACACCGCTCAGCGTGATCTGCGGATCTCGATCGAGACGATCTCCGCGGTGGACGATTCGCCCGAGGCCCGCAGGGCGCTCTCCGGCTTCGCCTCGCTGGGGCAGCGGATCGACGAGGTCAGCACCTCGTACATCACCGCGGTCGACGCCCATGACCTGGACCGGGACGGTCTGGAGGGCTCGGCGCTGGCCCAGGCGCGTACGGAGCTGACGCGGGCCAAGGACGATCTTGTCCGGGTGAAGGGCGAGCTCGACCGGTTCGGGCAGGGGCTCGGGCCGCTGCTCGGCAAGGCCGAGACTCAGCTCGCCCGGCTCGCGCCCGCCGTGGAGCGGGCCCGGCAGGCGCTGCTCTCCGCGAGCAACGCGCTCGACGCGGTACGGGACTCCGGGCTGAAGGCCGACGATCTCGCCACCCGTCTCGCGCAGCTCGGGCCCGAGCTGACCAAGCTCAACCAGGGCGCGGCCCAGCACGGGGTGCAGGGCACGCTGGACCGGGCGGACAAGGTGATGCGGGACGCCGAGGCCGTGGGGGCCGAGGCCGCGCGGCTGCCGGAGCGGGCCGCCGAGATCGACCGGCGCCTGGTCTCGCTGCGTACCCGCGCCCAGGCGCTCACCACCCGGGCCGGGACGGTCGCCCCGGTCCTCAGTGAGCTGCGCCGCCGCTTCACCGCGCCGTGCTGGCAGGACCTCCAGCAGGTGCCCGAGCAGGCCGCCGTGTCCGTACGGCAGGCGGAGGAGAAGCTCAAGGAGGCGGCCAAGGCGCGTGAGGAGCAGCGCTGGCCCGATGTGACGTCCCTCCTCACCACGGTCAGGACGCTGCTCGACAACACCGACGAGGCGGTCTCGGCGGCCGGTGCGCGGCTCGAACGCCTCAACGCCGTGGCGAAGGACCCGCAGCAGGAGATCGAGCGGACCAGGTTCGCGATCCGGGACGCCCAGCGGCTGGCGATGGCCGGCCGCAACACACCGGACCCCCGGCACGCCCGCCCCCTGGACCAGGCGGTGGAGCGGCTCGACCGGGCGGTGTCGGGGCTGGAGGGGCGCCACCCCGACTACTGGCACTTCCTCACCGAGACCGAGGAGGTACGGAAGACCGCGACGCATGTGGTCGAGCAGATCCGCGAGGAGCGCGGGGCAGGACGCTGAGCGCTGAGCTGCGCAGAAGCCGAACCCTCTCGGGGCAGCCCGAATCCTCCGGCCCGGCCTCCTGCCCGGCGGACGTGTCCGGCGGATCCCCCGGCAGGCTCAGAAATCACCGGAGCACAGGAAGAGAACAGCATGGACCGCACGGACTTCACCGCACGCCTCCGCAGTGAGCGGCTGGTCGCCATCGTCCGCGGCTCTGACCCCGAAGCGTCCTTCAGATCGGTCATGACGCTCGTCGAGAGCGGGATACCCCTGGTCGAGGTGTCGCTCAGCAGCGCGGACGCGCTCGGCGTCATCCGCCGGGCGCGGGCCGCACTCGGCGACGGTGCCTGGCTGGGCGCGGGTACGGTGCTCACCGCCGACGACGCACGGCGGGCCGCGGACGCCGGAGCCGATCTCATCGTGACGCCGGGGCTCGGGGCAGGGGTGGACGAGTCCGTACGCCTGGGGCTCCCCGTCCTGTCCGGAGTCATCACGCCGACCGAGGTCATCGCCGGTGTGGCGGCGGGCGCCACCGCGCTGAAGCTCTTCCCGGCCTCGATGGGAGGCCCCTCCTATCTGAAGGCGCTGCGGGCTCCCTTCCCGGATGTTCCGTTCGTACCGGTGGGCGGGGTGGACGCGGCGGCGGCCGCCGAGTACCTGGCACTGGGTGCGGTCGCCGTGGGTGTGGGGTCGCCGCTGATCGGGGACGCGGCGGACGGCGGGGACCAGGACGCGCTGCGGAAGCGGGCCTCCGAGTTCCTGGCAGTCGTGGAGACGGCGGGGGCCGGCCGGGCGGCGGGCACGGCCACGGGCACGACGGCGGCCACGGCCGGTAGGTCATGAGTGTGTTCACCTTCGGCGAGACCATGGTCGCGCTGCGTGGAGACGGGCAGTTGAAGCTCGGCGGCACGATGGCCGTTTCGGTCGCCGGGGCCGAGTCGAACGTGGCCATCGGGCTGGCCCGGCTGGGACACCCGGTGGACTGGGCGGGCGCGGTCGGCGCCGACGAGGCCGGGGAGTTGGTGCTGCGGACCCTGCGGGCCGAGGGCGTCGACGTCACGGGCGCCGTGCGCGACGGCACCGCGCCGACCGGGCTGCTCCTCTTCGAACCGCGGCTGCCTGGCGTGACCCGGGTGCACTACTACCGGGCGGGGTCGGCCGGTTCACGGATCGCGGCCGACGACGTCGAGCGGGCCTTCACGGCGTTCCTGGAGGCCGGAAGCGCCGCCCCCGCCACCCCTGTGGAGGCCGGAACCGCCACCCCCGCCACCCGTGTGGGGGCCGGATCCGCCGCCCATGCCACCCGCGGCGGAACCGGAACCGCCCCTCGCGTGCTGCATCTGACGGGCATCACCCCCGCCCTCTCCCCCAGCGCCAGGTCCGCCGCGGAGCGTGCCATGGAACTGGCCGCCGAGAACGACGTACTGATCAGCCTCGACGTCAACTTCCGTGCCCGGCTGTGGAGTACGGAGGAGGCGGCGGCGGTGATGCGGGACTGGGCGCCGCGCGCCGACGTACTGATCGCCTCCGACGACGAGCTGCCGCTCTGTCTGCCCGCGGGCTCTCCCGACGACCCCGCCCTGCGGGCCGAGGCGCTGCTTGAGGCCGGGGCGGGTGAGGTCGTGGTCAAGCTCGGTGCGGCGGGCGCCACGGCGTACACCCTCCAGGGCGAGCTGCACGCCCCCGCGCGTACGGTGCCGGCCGTGGACCCGGTCGGCGCGGGCGACGCGTTCGTCGCCGGGTATCTCTCTGCGCTGCTCGACGGCTCGGACACGGCGGAGCGGCTCGACCGGGCGGTGACTACTGGGGCGTTCGCGGTGGCCGCGTCCGGGGACTGGGAAGGCGCTCCGACCCGCGCCGAGCTGGGCCTGCTCGGAGCGGCGCCGGGCACAGTGGTGCGCTGAGGTGGTGCGCCGGGGCACCCCGCGCCTCTAATCTTGGGCGCATGCCCCGTTACGAGTACCGCTGCCGCTCCTGTGGCGACACATTCGAGATCAGCCGTCCGATGGCCGAGTCATCGGCGCCCGCCACCTGCCCCGAAGGTCATGAGGACACCGTCAAGCTGCTGTCCACGGTGGCCGTCGGAGGCTCCGCCACCGGGGCGCCGTCCGCCGGAAACAGCGCAGGCGGCGGAGGTGGCGGCTGCTGCGGCGGAGGCTGCTGCGGGTAGCAACCCCGGCAGGCCCGCGCCGCCCCCCGCCGCTACCTCGGCGCGGCGCGGGTGAACTCCCGCAGGATCTCCTCGCCCGCCGCCACCCCGCGCCCGGCCGTCACCGCGACATGCGGGGCGCTCCAGCCCGCGTCCGCCAGTTCACCGTGGGCCGGGCGCCAGCCCCGGTCGGCGGCGAGCAGCAGGTCCGCGTCCAGGAGGGAATCGCCTGCGGCCAGGGTGAGTTCGGCGCCGGTGCGGCGGATCACCTCGCGCACCGCCGCGCTCTTGGTGAGCGGCTCCGGCACCGCGTACAGCTTGCGGCCCTGGAGCGAGACCGTCCAGCCGCGCGCGCCGGCCCAGGCGGACAGCTCATCCACCCAGCCCTCGGGCAGCAGGGCCCGCTCGACGACCAGATAGGCGAAGAGGTCCTCGGCCACCCGTTCCTTGAGCAGCCAGGCCGGATCGGCGGCGCCCACCAGATGGGCGCGCACCTCGGACAGCGTGGCGCACTCGGCCGCCAGCCGCCGGTCCACACCGGAGCGCCAGTCCGGGTCGGACACCCCGTCGACCAGCAGATGGCCGCCGTTGGCACAGATCGCGTACCGCGGCGGCGGGCAGGGCAGCCGGATCCGGTGGTACTGCTCGCGCGTCCTGGTCGTCGTCGGTACGAAGAGGTTCCGCTCCGCGAGCGCGCCGAGCAGCCCCGCCGCGGTCTCCGTCACGTACGAGAGCGGGCTTCCCCGGTAGACCTCGACGCAGAGCAGCCGCGGCGCGTCCGCGTCCGGCATGGTCAGGTCGAGCGCGGGCGCCGAGTAGATGAGGGTGCGGTCGAGATCGCTGGCGACGAGTACGGGCGCTGCCTGGCTCACCCGGTCACCGCCGCGGTGCCGTCGGCGCCGGTCGCGCCACGGGTGAAGCGCGGGTGGATCAGTCCGACACAGCTGTACGGCAGGCCGTCCACCTCCTCGACCGGGACACCGCGCTGCTCCGCCAGGAGCCGTACGTGGTCGAGCTCGGCGCCCGCACCGCTCCTGGCCAGGATCTTCCAGGGGACCCGGCGCAGCAGCACACGGGTGGTCTCGCCGACGCCGGGCTTGACGAGGTTGACGTCGTGGATGCCGTACTCCTCGCTGATCCGCTCGACCGCGGCCCACCCCTCCCAGGTCGGTGAACGGTCCGCCGCCAGCTGCTCCTTGACGGCTGCGTCGACCGCGCCCGACACCTCGTCGAAGCGGGCGGCGACGGCGTCGACGAAGTCGGACGACACATCGGATCCCGCCAGTTCGCGGTAGAACTTCCCGCCGTGGAAGTCCCCGGGCCCGACCAGGTCGGCGCGGAGGACCGTACGGGAAATCAAGCCGGACACCGTGGAGTTGAGGCAGGCGGACGGGATGAGGAAGTCCTCCCGGGTGCCGTACGTGCGGACACAGCCGCCCGGGTCGGCGAGGACCGCGATCTCCGGGTCGAAACCGGGGAACTCCGCCAGCGCATCGGCCAGTTCGCGGGTGATGGCCCCCTTGCCTGTCCACCCGTCGACGAAGACGACATCGGCCGGGTCGTGGTGCGCGGCCAGCCAGCGCAGCGCGTTGGCGTCGATGCCCCGGCCGCGCACGATGGAGACCGCGTAGTGCGGCAGGTCGAGGCCGTGACGGTGCTGGGCCCAGCGGCGCATCAGCACCCCGACGGGCGTGCCGGCGCGGGCGAGGGAGACCAGGACCGGCCGGGCCGACCGCTCGGCGAGCACGGTCTCGGCGACCGTGCCGACGGCCTGCGCGATACGCGGGGCCGAGGTTTCGAGCGCCGCCCTGAACAGCTCCTGGTACTGCTCGCTCGGCTGGTACTCGACCGGCAGCGACTCGGCGTAGTGGGCGCCGCCGGTCTGGATCGCTTCCTCGCGCTCCTCGGTGGGCGCCTCCAGCTCCACACCGGAGAGGTCCTGGAGCAGCCAGCCGACGTCTTCGGCGGCGTAGGAGGAGAAGGCGGGGCCGCGCAACGGCTCGGGCATGGCGGAGGCTGCTTCCTGCTGTTCGGGGGCGGGACGGTTTCCGGAGTCGTGTGGAGCGCGAGGGTTGCGGGAGATACGGGGGGCGAGACGTTCGTGGGGGTCGCGAAGGCTACGACGGTTCTCGGGAACGTACGACGGGACGTACGACGGGACGACCGCGAGCAGCACCTGCGGTACGTGGGTGGCGAGTTGCGCCAGAAGCCCGCCGGGGGCGTGCAGTTCCGGGGTGTCGGCGGCCGAGTCGACCACCAGGACCACCGCGTCGAATCCGCCGCCCGCCACGTTGTACGCGTAGCGGCTGCCCGGTCCGTCGCCGGGGTTGTCGTGCGCGGGGAAGACCAGTCCGGTCCGTATCGCGTAGCCGGGATCGTCCAGGGCGAATACGGGTGAGCGGGTGGTGGTCGACGACCGTATGTCGTGCCCGGCCCGCTCCAGCGCGAGGCCGAGACGGAGCGGGGCGTACATCAGCTCCTCGAACCCGAGCACCAGGACCCGCGGGGCGCCCGTGACGGACGGAACCGCAGGGCCCGGCTCCGGCTTCGACTCCAGGTACGGCTCCGGCAGGACCTCCGCGAGCCGCGCCGCCATCCCCGGCAGCGCGGACTCCAGGGCCGTCCGGTGGCCGGGCGTGAAGCCGTGCCGACCACCGTCCGGCAGCCCGGCGGGCCATCCGAGGTCCACCCGGACGACCTGGCCGCGGAGGCTCTCTCCGGAATCTCCGGCGGACACCGCGCCACTGGGTCTGCCGTCCCGCCGGCCCTCGCGCGCCCCGTGGTCCTCGTACCGCTCGACCAGGCGGCGCCCCTTCTCCAGTACGCCGTCGGGCAGTTCCACCTCACCCCGTACCGCGGTCAGCAGATCGACCCGGGCGCCGATCTCCCGGGCGAAGTCCGTGAGCCGGTCCCGGTCGGCGGCCGAGCGCATGTCGACCAGCGCGACGACCACGTACCACTGGCGCGGATACCGCTCGTGCAGATCACGGATGGTGTTGAGCACCGTGTTACCGGTCGAGAACTCGTCGTCGACGAGGACGAGCGGGCCGTCACCCGCCAGCAGCTCCGGGTCCTCGGGCAGCAGCAGATGCGAGGTGGCGTGCGAGTGCGACTCCTCGAAGCCGCCCGCACGCGCCACCCCGGCGACCTCGCGCCGGGTGGAGTGCAGATACGGGGCGAGGACCAGCCCGTCCGCGACCGAGTGGCCCAGACCCGTCGCGGTCTCCGCATAGCCGAGTACGACCGCCCGGCTCGCCGCGTCGTCGCCGAGCAGGCGCCGTACCGCGAGGCCGAGCCCGTGGCCCTGGCCGTACACCGTCGAAGGGCGCTGCGGGACATGCTTGCCCAGCACGTTCGACACCAGCAGATGAGCCCGTTTCGGATTGCGCCGCAGGGCGAGGCCCAGCATGTCCCGGAGTCCGTCGTCCCCGGAGAGCCGCACACCGAGCCGGTCCGCGACCCATGTTCCCGACCAGACCGCTGTTCCCGACCGGACCGCTTCGCCCACGTCGCCCGTCTCTCTTCCCGTTCGCATCAGCCGGAGAGCCCGGCCGTGAGCAGTTCGACGAAGCCGACGTCTTCTCTGGCCACACCGAAGACCTCGGCCCGCAGGAGGGTCCGCTCGGCCCAGGCCCGGTGCGGTTTCACCTCGTTCATCTTGTTCGTGTACGCGGAGCGCAGCACCCCGCCGCCGTCCCGGTCGGGCCGCACGATGTCGCGGGCGTCGCTGAACTCCTCGTGGCTGACGACCGAGAGGGCGTGCACCGGCATCACATGGGAGGGGTGGATGCAGGTCTTGCCGAGCAGTCCGTTGGCGCGGTCGAGGCCGATCTCGCGCAGCAGTCCGTCCAGGTCGTGCTCGATCAGGGTGGTGCGGAGCTGGTCGGCGCTGCCCTCCATGAAGGGGCTGCGGCGCAGCTGGGGCTTGAACATCCGTTCCTGGACGCGGAAGTACTCCCAGACCGGGCCGGTGATCGTGAAGCCCGTGCCGTCCGAGCGGCCCAGCACGTTCACCACGTCGGCGATGACGGCGGCGACGATCTGGACGTCGTACGCGGTCATGTCGGGTGTCCTGCGCAGTCCGTACGCCGAGCAGAAGTCGGTGACACCCAGCCGGAGCGCGAGGACCCGGTCGCGGTACTTGTCGACGGTGCGGGCGATCCCGGCGAGGCTGTCCGCACGGGTCTCCAGATGCAGCAGCTCGGGCGATTCGAGCACCGGCATGGCGAAGAGCCGGCGGCCGCTCAGGGCCTCCCCCCTGGCGAGCGCCTCCAGGAAGGCCGTGCCGCGCTCCTCGGTGAACTTCGGCAGTACGAATCCGGACAGCAGACGTACCGTGGGGCCCAGTCTGCGGACCAGGTCGGGTATCTGGTCCGGCTCACGGACCCGGATGAAGAGCAGCGGTACGCCGTCGGGCTCCCCGGAAGGTGTGGCGCACCCGGCGTCCAGCTCGGCGAACTGGCGGACCAGATTGGCCTCGCCGTCGGCGACATCGGCGTCGTCGATCGAGTCCTCCAGGCACAGCACCATGGAGACCACCCCGCGCGCCGCCTGCTTCAGGACGTCGTCGGCGAGCCGGGGCCGGGTGGCCGGGCTGTAGAGCGTGGCGCCGAGGGCGGCGGCGAGCAGGGGCGCCGGAGACCCGGAGGTGAACTCGGCCGGCTGCTGATGGAAGAGCCCCGACCGGACAAGGGGCGAGATATGCCCGAAATGATGCATAAGGTTCCCCCGTAGTTGCCGTACATGATTGCCCTGCGCAGGCGCCGTGGGCAGGTGCCCTGCGTAGTTGCCGTGCCGTCCCGATGACGCGTGGCCGGTAATAGTACGTATGGACGCATGGCGCTAGTTCCAACGGGGAGGAAATCCGGGACGTCCCGCACCGGTCGCCCCGTCCGTTTCTCCGGGTTGCACCGGACTCGCCACAAAGCGCCCCCACGTTGTCCGCGGCTGTCCGGGGAAGGCAGGATGACCGGCATGACGCACGCGATGATGAAGGGTTCGAACGTCCCGCTGGACGCCAGGGCGGTACGGGCCGTCCTGCGCTGGACCCCGGGCCCCGACGTCCCCGACATCGACGCGTCGGCCCTGGTACTGGGCCACGGCGGGCGGGTGCGCTCCGACGAGGACTTCGTCTTCTACAACCAGCCGCGCCACCCGTCGGGCCTGGTGCGGCGGCTGTCGAAGAAACGTGACGGCGGGGCGCTCACCGACACCGTCGAGGCGGACCTGACGGCCCTGGACCCCTCGGTGGAACAGGTGGTACTGGCCGCGTCCTCCGACGGCGCGTCCTTCCGCTCCGTACGGGATCTGCAGATCCTGCTGTACGACGCGGCGGCCCCGGCCGGCGAGGGCGCACCGGCCCTGGCCGTCTTCGACGTACAGCCGGAGACCGGCGAGGAGACGGCGATGATCTGCGGCGAGCTGTACCGCCGCGGGGATCGCTGGAAGTTCCGGGCGGTGGGGCAGGGCTATCCGACCGGTCTGGTCGGGCTCGCCACCGCGTACGGCATCTCGGTCGACGAGACGGCCGAGCCGGACGGAGCGGCCGAGCCCCCGGCGGCCCCGGCCGAACCTGAGCTGCCCGCACAGCAGAGCCCCCCGGGCGCGACCGGCCCCACGGTCCCGGCCGGCTATCCGCCGCCCCCGCAGTCCCCGCCGCCCGGCTACGGCTACCCACAGGCGGTCCCGGCACAGCAGTCCCCTCCCGGCTACGGATATCCGCAGCCGGCCGCAGCCGCGGCGCCTGCGCCCGATCCCTACTTCCGGCTGCCGCCGATGGGCCCGCAGTTCCTGCCCCGCTGACACCCGGGCGGACGGGGGACGACCGGGGCGGATCAGCGGGCTCCTGAACCTGGGGCCGCGCCGCCCAGCCGCGTGCCGGCCTCAGATCTTGGTCTTGTAACCCCGGCCCCACTGGAGCCCCCAGCCGTACAGCCGGTCCAGCTCGGCCTGGAAGCCGTAGACGAACTTCACCTCGCGGCGCACCACCATGTCGCCCTTGACCTTGTCGATGGCGAAGACCGCGCAGGACCGGGCCTGCGGATGGCGCTCGTCGAGCTGGATCTCGATGCGCGGGCCGTTGCTCGGGTAGAGGGTCACCACGGCGTGGGTACGGTCGAAGGCGGGGGTCTGATCGTAGATGTAGACGAAGACCAGCAGCCGTTTGATGTCGTCGCGGTGGTCCATGTTGACGTAGAGCGTCTCACCGGACGGCGAGCCGAACCGGTCGTCACCGCTGAGCTGTACGTACGGCGACTCGTTGAGACTGCCGAGGAAGTTGCCCAGGGGCTGCACCACGCCCTTGGTGCCGTCCTCCAGCTCATAGAGGCAGCCCAGGTCGAGGTCGACGTTGACGACGCCCTGGGTGTGGGCCTGGACGACGTCCGGCTGGAACATCTTGGACGGATGGCGCAGCAGGCTGCCGCGCTGGCGGGTGCTGCCGCCGAAGTCCGACGACCGCATCCGCCAGGACAGGTTGACCCGGAGGTTACCGGTGGTCGCGCCCTGTTTGGTCAGGGAGACCATCGGGTGGCGCTTGGTCAGCTCGATCGCGTTGGAAGCGGCGCTCCCCGAATCGAAGTGCGGCGAATTGTTCCGTCGGAGACTGTCCCAGAAGGCCATGTCCCACCCCCAGCATGCTCGGCGACTCTTCCCCGGTTCTTCCCGGGACTTCTTCCCCGGATTTCTTCCCCCGCGCGCCCTGCCCGCACGCGCACAGGGCGGTCAGGAGGCTTCCGCTTCCTGACCGCCCCGTTCAGAGCGTTCCGCAATCCGGTACGGGTCACACCCCGGACGGGACTTCCGTCCGGTCGCCCGAGCTGTCCCCGCCCTCCGCGGCGATCCGCTTGTTCCTGCGGACCGACGACAGGAAGGACCAGGCGATCAGCACGACCCCGACGAGACCGGTGATGACCTCGTTGATCTCGTACTGGATGGTGACCAGCAGGATCACCGAGAGCGCGCCGATCGCGTAGTGCGCGCCGTGCTCCAGGTAGACGTAGTCGTCCAGGGTGCCCTGGCGGACCAGGTAGACGGTGAGCGACCTGACGTACATGGCGCCGATGCCGAGGCCGAGCGCCATCAGCACGATGTCGTTGGTGATGGCGAAGGCGCCGATGACCCCGTCGAAGGAGAAGGAGGCGTCGAGGACTTCCAGGTAGAGGAACATGAAGAACGCGGCCTTGCCGGCCATCATGACGGCCGGGACGCTCGAACCGGACTTCCGGGCCTCTTCCTCGGCCTCCTGCTCGCGCTCCTCGTCCTCCTCCAGACGGTTCTCGAAGTACCCGGAGAGCCCGCCCACCACGAGGTAGGTGATGAGCCCGGCGATACCGGAGATGAGGACCGTCTGCGCCTTGTCCGCGTGTGCGCCCCCGTGCTGGTGGGCGTGGGTGGCGAAGGTGAAGGAGGAGATCAGCAGCACGGCGAGCGCGATGCAGACCGAGAGCATGTCGACCTTGCCGAGCTTGGCCAGCGGGCGCTCGATCCACCGCAGCCACTGGATGTCCCGGTCCTCGAAGATGAAGTCGAGGAAGATCATCATCAGGAACATGCCGCCGAAGGCGGCGATCGACGGATGCGCGTCGGTGACCAGCTGCTGGTAGTGGTCCTTCTCGTTGAAGGCCAGCTTCACCGCTTCGATCGGATTGATCTTGGCGCTGATGGCGACGATCACGACGGGGAAGACCAGCCGCATACCGAAGACGGCGATGAGCACACCGACCGTGAGGAAGATCTTCTGCCAGAAGGCATTCATCTTCTTCAGGATTCCGGCGTTGATCACCGCGTTGTCGAAGGAGAGCGAGATCTCCAGGACGCCCAGGATCGCCACAATGCCCAGGGCGGTCCATCCGTCGTAGATCACCGCCACGGCGAGACCGACCACGGTGATCACGAATGACCACCCGAAGGTTTTCAGAAGCACTGGCTACCCCATCGTGTGTGTACGGGTTCCCCCGCGCCGTGCGCGGCCCGGGTCCTGTCCCAGCCCTGCATGCTCCCCGGGGTGCGGACCGGAATCCGAACCCTGGAACCCCCACACGAAACCCGGTGGATCGACCGGACTTGAGCCATGCGGGAAGAATGCTTTAGGAAACGTTGACCCCGAAGTCTAGAGCGATGCCCCGCAGCCCCGACGCGTACCCCTGCCCCACGGCGCGGAACTTCCATTCCCCGCCGTACCGGTAGAGCTCGCCGAAGATCATCGCGGTCTCCGTCGACGCGTCCTCACTCAGGTCGTACCGCGCCAGCTCCTGGCCGTCCGCCTGGTTCACCACCCGGATGAAGGCGTTGGCCACCTGTCCGAAGGTCTGGCCGCGGCTGTCCGCCTCGTGGATCGAGACCGGGAAGACGATCTTGTCGCAGTGGGCGGGCACCTTGGTGAGGTCGACGATGATCGACTCGTCGTCCCCCTCACCCTCGCCGGTCAGATTGTCCCCGGTGTGCTCCACGGAGCCGTCCGGGCTGGTGAGCTGGTTGTAGAAGACGAAGTACTCGTCGCCGAGCACCCGCCCCGACTGGCACAGCAGTGCGCTGGCGTCGAGGTCGAAGTCCGCTCCGGTGGTGGAGCGTGCGTCCCAGCCGAGCCCGACCAGCACTTGTGTGAGGTTGGGTGCGGCCTTCGAGAGGGAGACATTGCCTCCCTTGGCGAGCGTGACGCCCATGATGCTGATCCTCCCCGAGGTGTGAACGGTTGACCCGGTCCCGTCCGGTCGGTCTCCGTGGGCCCTTCGCGGCTCTTCTTGGCCCCAGGCCGTGGACCCGGGCGGACGGCCCGGTCCGTGGGGGCCCGGGAAGCCCGGTGCACGGAGACCGGCCGGGCAGGACCCGGCACGTCCGGCGCCGCACTGGGGTGCGGCGCCGGACGGTGTGGCTTCTGCTCAGACGTTGACGCCGAAGTCCTGCGCGATACCACGCAGCCCGGAGGCGTACCCCTGGCCGATGGCGCGGAACTTCCACTCCGTGCCGTTGCGGTAGAGCTCGCCGAAGACCATGGCGGTCTCCGTCGACGCGTCCTCACTGAGGTCGTACCGCGCCAGCTCGGAGTTGTCCGCCTCGTTCACCACGCGGATGTACGCGTTGCGGACCTGGCCGAAGCTCTGCTGGCGGCTCTCGGCCTCGTAGATCGAGACCGGGAACACGATCTTCGCGACGTCGGCGGGGACGCCGGAGAGGTTGACCTTGATGATCTCGTCGTCGCCCTCGCCCTCACCGGTGAGGTTGTCACCGGTGTGCTCGACCGAGCCGTCGGGGCTCTTGAGGTTGTTGAAGAAGACGAAGTTCGAGTCGGTGGCGACCTTGCCCTCTTCGTTGGTCAGCAGGGCGCTGGCGTCGAGGTCGAAGTCACCCCCTGTGGTGGTGCGTGCATCCCATCCGAGACCGACGACGACTGCCGTCAGATTGGGTGCGGCCTTGGTCAGCGAGACGTTGCCGCCCTTGCTGAGGCTGACTCCCACGAGTCCTCCCAATTGGTTTCGAGGGGCCGAGGAGGGCCCTTGCCCCCGTTTTTACGTGGCACCGGATCAACGAACCGATCCTAGTGACGGGTTCCCGGACACGGCAGGCTCTTGCCCGGCCGGGTCAGAGGGTGTCGAGCGCCTTGGCGTACTCGTTCAGGTCACGAGCGTCGGGCAGACCGTTGACGACGGTCCAGCGGACGACGCCCTCCTTGTCGATGATGAAGGTCCCGCGCACCGCGCACCCCTTCTCCTCGTCGAAGACGCCGTACGCCCGCGAGGCCGCGCCGTGCGGCCAGAAGTCCGAGAGCAGCGGGTACTCAAGGCCCTCCTGCTCGGCGAAGACACGCAGCGTGTGGATGGAGTCGTTGGAGACGGCGAGCAGCTGTACGTCGTCGTTGACGAACGTCGGCAGCTCGTCACGGAGAGCGCAGAGCTCGCCGGTGCACACGCCGGTGAAGGCGAAGGGGTAGAAGAGCAGCACCACGTTCTTCTCGCCGCGGAAGTCCGAGAGGCGGACGGTCCGGCCGTGGTTGTCCTTCAGCTCGAAATCCGGGGCCTCGGTGCCGACCTCGATCGCCATGAAAACGCTTCCCTTCGGTGGGGCCATTCGACTGACACCCACCCTATGGCCTCGCGCCCCGGGCCCCCGGGGGCGGCCGGTCCCGGGCGGACGGAACGGTGTCCGGGAGAGCGGACCGAACGGTGTCCGGGAGAGGAGAGAAGCCCCCCTTCGGTCCGCTCCTTCCCCGGACAGGGGGAAGCCCCCGCAGGCAGGACGGCCGACGGGGGCTTCTCGGGGCTTGTGGCGACTCAGCGCTTGCCGGACCTTGCCACCTTCGGGGTGATCAGACGGCTTCCCGTCCAGTCCTTGCCGGCGTTGATGCTCTTGGTCTGGGCCAGACCGGCTGTCTGGGACGCCTCGTTGATGTCGCTCGGCTCGACGTAACCGTCACGGCCGGTCTTGGGGGTCAGCAGCCAGACCGCGCCGCCGTCGTCGACCAGACCGATGGCGTCCACCAGCGCGTCCGTAAGGTCGCCGTCCTCGTCGCGGAACCACAACACGACGGCGTCAGCCACGTCGTCGTAGTCCTCGTCGACGAGTTCCTGGCCGATGACACTCTCAATACCCTCACGGAGTTCCTGCTCGACGTCGTCGTCATAGCCGATCTCCTGGACCACTTGTCCGGGCTCGAACCCCAGGCGTGCCGCCTGATTGGTCCGCTCCTCCGCGTGGTCCGCGGTCGCGCTCACGGTTTGCCTCCTGATCGTTTTTGGAAATGCACCAGCCACGCGCGTGCGCGGGGCGTTGGCCGTAGTCCACACGGGCGGGACGGATCGCGCAAGTACCCAGCGGTCGAGACAGCCGAAACGGTGACGTTTCCTGGCACCTCATCCCAACCTCAGACAGCTTCTGACGGGCTCTGGTGATTCATCCCACACTGTTCATCCGTATTTGCGGGGTTCCGCGGCTTCGGATACTTCAATTGTGCCCCGGATCCCTTTGGGAATGTCTGAGCGGGTCGGGCGTAAGGTTGCGATTTCGCCGGAGCCGGCAGCGGCCTCCGGACGAGCCGTCCCGCCGGGCGGCGGTCACCCCGGTCGCCCTCCGGTCCGCCGCCCGCCTCTCCTGCGGTTACCCCTCGGTAGAGATGACGTCAGCGTCCGGGCGGTACACCATGGTGGCGGCGTACGTCCCGATACGGCAGGACCGAACAGCGAAGGAACAGCGTGGTTTCCGGATCCGATCGCACCCCGATCATTATTGGCGGCCTGCCGAGCCAGGTCCCGGACTTCGATCCCGAAGAGACCCAGGAATGGCTCGACTCCCTCGACGCCGCCGTCGACGAACGCGGCCGTGAGCGTGCGCGTTATCTGATGCTCCGCCTCATCGAGCGCGCCCGCGCGAAGCGCGTGGCCGTGCCCGAGATGCGCAGCACGGACTACGTGAACACGATCGCCACCAAGGACGAGCCGTTCTTCCCCGGCAACGAGGAGATCGAGCGCAAGGTCCTGAACGCCACCCGCTGGAACGCGGCCGTCATGGTCTCGCGGGCCCAGCGCCCGGGCATCGGGGTGGGCGGTCACATCGCCACTTTCGCCTCGTCCGCCTCGCTCTACGACGTGGGCTTCAACCACTTCTTCCGCGGCAAGGACGACGGTCTCGGCGGCGACCAGGTGTTCTTCCAGGGGCACGCGTCCCCCGGTATCTACGCCCGCGCCTTCCTGCTCGACCGCCTCACCGAGCAGCAGCTCGACGGGTTCCGCCAGGAGAAGTCGAAGGCGCCCTACGGGCTGCCCAGCTACCCGCACCCGCGGCTGATGCCGGACTTCTGGGAGTTTCCGACCGTGTCGATGGGCCTCGGCCCGCTCGGCGCGATCTACCAGGCGCGGATGAACCGCTACATGGAGGCGCGCGGGATCGCGGACACCTCCCAGTCGCACGTCTGGGCCTACCTCGGCGACGGCGAGATGGACGAGCCCGAGTCGCTCGGCCAGCTCTCCCTCGCCGCCCGTGAGGGCCTGGACAACCTGACCTTCGTCGTCAACTGCAACCTCCAGCGCCTCGACGGCCCGGTACGCGGCAACGGCAAGATCATCCAGGAGCTGGAGTCGCAGTTCCGCGGCGCCGGCTGGAACGTCATCAAGCTGGTCTGGGACCGGAGCTGGGACCCGCTGCTGGCCCAGGACCGCGACGGCACCCTGGTCAACAAGATGAACACCACGCCGGACGGCCAGTTCCAGACGTACGCCACCGAGAGCGGCGCCTATATCCGCGAGCACTTCTTCGGCAGCGACCAGCGGCTGCGCAAGATGGTCGATGACATGTCCGACGAGCAGATCCTGCACCTCGGGCGCGGCGGCCACGACCACCGGAAGGTCTTCGCGGCCTACACGGCGGCCAAGGAGCACAAGGGCCAGCCGACGGTGATCCTCGCCCAGACCATCAAGGGCTGGACGCTGGGCCCGAACTTCGAGGGCCGCAACGCGACCCACCAGATGAAGAAGCTCACCGCCGACGACCTCAAGCGCTTCCGGGACCGGCTGCACCTGCCGATCGCGGACAAGGAGCTGGAGGACGGCAACCCGCCCTACTACCACCCGGGCCGGGACTCCGAAGAGATCCAGTACATGCACGACCACCGCAAGTCCTGCGGCGGTTACGTACCGACCAGGGTGGTGCGCGCCAAGCCGCTGCCGCTGCCGGACGACAAGGCGTACGCCGTCGCGAAGAAGGGCTCGGGCCACCAGTCGATCGCCACCACCATGGCGTTCGTCCGGGTCCTGAAGGACCTCATGCGGGACAAGGAGATCGGCAAGCGCTTCGTGCTGATCGCCCCCGACGAGTACCGCACCTTCGGCATGGACGCGTTCTTCCCGAGTGCGAAGATCTACAACCCGCTCGGTCAGCAGTACGAGTCGGTCGACCGCGAACTGCTGCTCGCGTACAAGGAGTCACCGACCGGGCAGATGCTGCACGACGGGATCTCCGAGGCCGGCTGTACGGCGTCGCTGATCGCGGCCGGTTCGGCCTACGCCACGCACGGCGAGCCGCTGATCCCGGTCTATGTCTTCTACTCGATGTTCGGGTTCCAGCGCACCGGTGACCAGTTCTGGCAGATGGGCGACCAGCTGGCGCGCGGCTTCGTGCTCGGCGCGACCGCCGGGCGGACCACGCTGACGGGTGAGGGGCTCCAGCACGCCGACGGCCACTCGCAGCTGCTCGCCTCGACCAACCCGGCGTGTGTGGCCTACGACCCGGCGTACGGCTACGAGATCGCGTACATCGTCCAGGACGGTCTGCGCCGGATGTACGGCGAGACGGCCGACGGCAGGGCCGGCGAGGACGTCTTCTACTACCTCACCGTCTACAACGAGCCGATCCAGCACCCGGCGGAGCCCGACGGTGTCGACGTCGAGGGCATCCTCCAGGGCATCCACCGCGTCAGGCCCGCCGAGCGGGGCAGCATCCCGGCCCAGATCATGGCGTCCGGTGTGGCCGTCCCGTGGGCGGTCGAGGCCCAGCAGATCCTCGCCGACGAGTGGGACGTGAAGGCGGACGTCTGGTCCGCGACCTCCTGGAACGAACTGCGCCGCGAGGCCGTGGAGGTGGAGCGGCACAATCTGCTCCACCCCGAGGAGGAGCAGCTCGTCCCCTACGTCACGCGGAAGCTCGCCGGCTCGGACGGCCCGTTCGTGGCCGTGTCGGACTGGATGCGTTCGGTGCCGGACCAGATCGCGCGCTGGGTCCCGGGCCCGTACCAGTCACTGGGCGCCGACGGCTTCGGCTTCGCGGACACCCGGGGTGCGGCGCGCCGCTTCTTCCACATCGACGCCCAGTCGATCGTGGTCACGGTCCTGACCGAGCTGGCCAAGCAGGGCAAGGTGGACCGCTCGGCCCTGAAGCAGGCCATCGACCGCTACCAGCTGCTCGATGTGGCGTCGGCCGACCCGGGCGCTGCGGGCGGCGACGCGTAGCCACCGTCCAGCACGCGACGTGAGGGCGGCGGGACCCGCGTGGTCCCGCCGCCCTCACGTGTGCTCGCTCCTCCCTCGCGGGCCCGCGGGCTCAGTTCTCCCAGATCTTGAACGCCCGCACCTGGTACGGCGAATGCGGCAGCCAGGTGCCGCCGCCCGGGTAGGTCTCGAACTCGCCGGTCTCGGCGCACTCGGCGGACTGGTACGTGGTGACCGGGCGCCCGGTGCGGTTGGCGACGGACTGGGCGGTCGTCCCCGCGGGGAGCGGCGTGCAGCTCTCGATGCCGGTGCCGGAGAGGTCGTACGTCCGCCGGGCGCCCTTGAAGCCGCCCTTCTCCCAGAGGCAGAGCTCACCGGTCGCGCACTCCCCCATCCGCGGCTGGGACGCGGCCAGCGCGGTCCGCGGGGCGAGTACCTGGGGCGCGGCGAGCGCGGTGGCCGTGACGAGCCCGGCCGTGACGGTGGTACGGAGCAGCGCCCTGCGGACACCGGCGGCGGGCGTACGACCCCTTGTGCGGTCCGGCGCGGTGCTCAGCGCGGTGTTCAGCGTGGCGTCCGGCCCGGTGCTCGGCGTGGCGTCCGGCGTGCTGGGCGTGGTGTTCATGGTGGTCCCCCGTGGTGCGTCGTACGTACGGATCTTCCGGACCGCAGCCTGACCCGTGACCGCGTACCACCGGAAGGGCGCACCGCCCGGATCACCCTGATAGGCGACAGCCCCGCCGGAAGGGTCCGGCGGGGCTGTCGGATGCGCGGAGTTGACGCGGGAGCGCTCAGATGTGAGCAGCACCCGCGGCGGCCTCCGGGTTGTCACCGCGCTTGGTGAGCAGGGCCACGAAGATGGCCACGACCGCCACGCCGGCGGCGACCAGGCAGGCCAGGCCCATGCCGGACATGAAGGTGTCGTGCGCGACATCGGTGATCTTCGCGGCGAGTCCGGCCGGCGCCTGCGGCGGTACCGGGGCCATACCGACCTGGACGGCCTGCGACGCCTGGTCCAGCTGACCGGGCCCGAACGGGGGAAGCTTGGCGTCCGTCCAGTTGCCCGGGAGGGCGCTGTCGACCTTGGAGGCCATGACCGCGCCGAGCACCGCCGTACCGAGGCTGCCGCCGATCTGCATGGCGGCCTGCTGGAGACCGCCCGCGACGCCGGAGAGCTCCATCGGGGCGTTGCCGACGATGACCTCGGTCGCGCCGACCATGACGGGGGCGAGCCCGAGGCCGAGCAGTGCGAACCAGATCGACATGCTGACGCTGCCGGTGTCGGTCTCCAGCGTGGACATGCCGTACATCGCGACCGCGGTGCAGAGCATGCCGCCGGCCAGCGGGATACGCGGGCCGAGCTTGGTGATCACCGCGCCCGCGAGCGGGGAGGCGACGATCATCATGCCGGTGAGCGGCAGCAGATGGAGTCCGGCGTCGACCGGGCTCATGCCGTGCACGTTCTGCAGGTAGAAGGTGACGAAGAAGAGGCCGCCCATGAAGGCGATGGCCATGAGCACCATCAGCACCACGCCCGCGGAGAGCGGCACCGAGCGGAAGAGCGCCATCGGGATGAGCGGCTCCCTGACCTTCGTCTCCCAGAACGCGAAGGCCGCGAAGCAGACCACCGAGACGGCCAGGAACATCCAGACCTTGCCGTCGCCCCAGCCCCAGGCGGGGGCCTTGATGAGCGCCCAGACCAGACAGAACATGGCCGCCGAGAGCAGCAGGATGCCCAGGATGTCGAAGGACTTCGGGGCGTTCTCGGCGCGGTGGTCCTTGAGGATGACCGCGCCCACGACGAGCGCGATCACACCGACCGGCACGTTGATGAAGAAGACCGACTGCCAGCTGACGTGCTGGACGAGCAGGCCGCCGATGATCGGGCCGCCGGCGGTGGAGGCGCCGATGACCATGCCCCAGAGGCCGATGGCCATGTTGAGCTTCTCGGCGGGGAAGGTGGCGCGCAGCAGTCCGAGCGCCGCGGGCATCAGCAGCGCGCCGAACAGGCCCTGGAGGACGCGGAAGGTCACGACCAGGCCGACGCTGTTGGAGAAGCCGATGGCGCCGGAGGCGGCGGCGAAGCCGATTACGCCGATGAGGAACGTCTGACGGTGGCCGAAGCGGTCACCGAGCTTGCCCGCGGTGATCAGCGCCACCGCGAGGGCGAGGAAGTACCCGTTGGTGATCCACTGGATCTGGGCGAAGCTGGCCCCGAGGTCCTTCTGGATGGCCGGGTTGGCGATCGCGACGATCGTGCCGTCGAGCGCGACCATCATCACGCCGATGGCCACGGAGAAGAGTGTCAGCCAAGGGTGGCCGCGGAGCCCCTTGGCCGGTGGTGCCGAGACTTCCTGCGGCGCCGGGTCGACAGTGGTCTGACTAGTCATAAGAATCAGATTAGTGTCAGCCGCTGACAGTTGACAAACCAATTCACAAGTCGGTAGCTGTCACGTAGCTCACAGGTAATCTGAATGGACAAAGCGCCCGAAACGGGAAGCAGTTCGGGACCGCGCGCCGTACCCCCAACCCCACTTTCCCCCACCGGAAGAGGACCAGAACGTGACGATGGAGCAGACGGAGCCGTCGACGCCGGGCGCGCCGACCGGACTGCGGGAGCGCAAGAAACAGCGCACCCGCGAGGCCCTGCTGCGCGTCGCGCTCGAACTCTTCACGACGAAGGGGTACGAGCAGACCACCGTCGACGAGATCGCCGACGCCGTCGAGGTCTCCCAGCGCACCTTCTTCCGGTACTTCGCCAGCAAGGAGGAGGCCGCCTTCGCCGTGCACGACCTGGTGGAGTCCCGCTTCTTCACGGCGCTGGAGGCCCGCCCCCCGCAGGAGAGCCCGTTCGAGGCCATGCGCAACGCGGTGCTCGCCTCCTGGGACAGCATCAGCCTGACCATCGAGGACCTGGTCCCCGTCGATCTGTATCTGCGGGTCTGTCAGGTCATCGAGTCGTCACCGGCCCTGCTCGCGATTCATCTGCGCCGCTCGGCCCAGCTGGAGGACCGCATCGCCCAGCTGATCGCCGCCCGCGAGGGGCTCGACGTGGACACCGATCCGCGGCCCCGGGTGGCCGTCGCGGCGTTCGACGGTGTCATGCGGGCCACCGGCCGGATCTGGGGCAAGGGCGAGGATCTGAGCATCGCGGCCATGCGGGCCGTCGCCCTGGCCCATCTCGACCAGATCGGTCCCGCACTGGCGGAGAACTGGCGTACGACAGACGCACAGAGACTGTAGTCATTCGGATACATTCCCGCCGCGAAACGTGATGTGCCTCACTGACTTCGTAAGCACCCTTCCCCGTCTCCTAGGGTGGCGGGCAGTGACTTCCTTCGACTCCTCCCCCACGCTCACCGTCTGGCGCACCCTGCTCGCGCTCGCGGTGGTGTTCGTCATGCTGGCCACGACCGGCTGGACTGCCGTGCACCACCAGAGAACCGCCGGACCACGCCAAGCCGCGCTGGCCGCCTGGGGCAAGGGCTCCATCGCGGATCACCACCTCCCGTCGGCCAACGCGTCGCCGCATCGGCTGGCACGTTTCTTCGCTTCGCTCACCGCGGGCGACCGGACCCGGCTCGCCGACCGCTACCCGCTGGTGGTCGGCAATCTCAACGGCGCCCCGGTGAGCCTGCGCTACGAGGCCAACCGGCAGGCGCTGAAGGAGGCCGCCGCGCAGGAGCACAAGCGGCTGACCGACCCGACGCTGAACAAGGTCGGCCAGCTGGACGCGCTCCAGACGTACGACCGCTACAACGCGCTGGCGCAGCCCGGCCGGCAGATCCTCGCCTTCGACCCGACCGGCACCGGCCGCGTCGCCGAGGTGATGGGCGATCTGCAGCGGGCCCGGCACATCTCCATCGTGGTGCCCGGTGTCGACACCAATCTGCTGACCTTCCAGAAGTCCCAGAACGCCTACTACACCGCGCCGGTCGGCATGGCGACGTCGCTGTACGGCGCCGAGCGCGCCGCGGACCCCGGGTCGCGCACCGCCGTCATCGCCTGGGCCGACTACACGTCGCCCGTCGGTATCGGTGTCGACGCGGCGATCGGCAGACTCGCCGCCGAGGGGTCGCTCCGGCTGCACGCGCTCGTCGACGCGCTGCCGGGCCGGGCGCCCGTGGCGCTCTTCTGCCACAGCTACGGCTCGGTGCTCTGCGGGGTGGCCGCCCGTAACCTTCCGTCCCGGGTCAGCGACATCGCGGTCGCGGGCAGCCCGGGGATGCGTGTCGAGAACGCCGCGCAACTGGGCACCGACGCCCGGGTGTGGGCGATGCGGGACAGCGACGACTGGATCCAGGACGTCCCGCATCTGGATGTCGGCGGCCTCGGTCACGGCGCCGATCCGGTGTCACCGCAGTTCGGCGCCCGGGTCGTGTCGGCGGGCTCGGCGCAGGGTCATACCGGCTATTTCACGCCGGGTACGGAGAGTCTGCACAACTTCGCGGCGGTCGGCACCGGCGAGTTCGCTTCGGTGACCTGTGCGCACGGCGGGACCGCCTGTCACGGCTGACCACAGCTGATTTTGCGGTGGCCGGTGAGGTTCACGCGCGTAGATGCCCGCACATCAGGTCCGCCGCAGAGGGGCGACGCGCAGGCGCACGCCGCCTACGATGTGGCACATGGGTGATGTACTGGCGGGAATTCAAGCCACCTGGGAGTTCGCGACCGACTCCGTGCTCATCCGCTTCGAACGGGGGATTCGCACGCCGAAGCTCTTCCAGGCGCTGCGCGAGAGGCGTATCCCCCACGAGGCGCTGGGGTCGGTGACGGTGACCGAGGGCAGACGGGGGACGGTGGTGCTCCGTGCGGCGCCCCGCGCGGGCGCCGACCCGCTGATGGAGGCCGCTTCGGGGCAGCTGAAGGAGGGGTGCGATCCGTACCGGCTGGTCCTTCCGGCCGCGCAGCGGACGCTCGCGGAGTACTACGCGGAGGAACTGGCGGCCCGGCTCGTGCCGGAGGCGGCGGAGCCCGCCGAGCGGTTCCTGGTAGCGGCGCCGGAGGCACCGCTCCACTTCAAGGCGTACGACGGCAAGGCGTCCTTCGACGGCTCACGGGTCTCGTTCAGATGGTCCTGGACGGGCGCGTCGTCGGCCAAGTGGAAGAGCGGCGACCAGAGCTTCCCGGTGGACGAGCTGACCGGGGTCGACTGGCGCTCCCCCGAGGTGTACGACGGGTATCTGCGGGTGCTGCGGCAGGGCGGCCCGGACACGGCGCAGGCCGACCAGGATCCGGCAGCGGTCGTCTTCGGGCTCGGTTACGGGCCGGTCCACGAGTCGCTGCCCTTCGCCGCCGCAGTCCTCGGGGCGGCCCGCCACTCCAGGACGGTGCCGGTCCCGGTGCCGGCCATCGCCACCGGCCGGCGCGACCCCGCGGACATCGCCGAGCGGATACGGCACCTGGGCGAGCTGCACTCCTCCGGGCTGGTGACGGACGACGAGTTCAGCGCGAAGAAGGCCGAGCTGCTGGCGGAGCTGTAGCCCGGTCCCGTGGACGGCGGAGGGGGCCCGCGCGGTGCGGGCCCCCTCCGTAGCCGGGTATCCGGACTCCGTCGTCAGGTGTCCGGCTCCGTGGCCGGTGGCCGGTACGGCTACTCGCGCGCCGCCGACGTCGACGACATGTCCGGGTAGCGGTCGCCCTTGACCTCGGCCGCGATCGGTTCGAGCTGCGCCAGCTCATCGGCCGTCAGCCGCAGCCGGGTGGCGCCGGTGTTCTCCAGGAGCCGGGTGCGCTTGCGGGTGCCGGGGATCGGCACGACCGCCGACAGCCCGTGCACCTCGGCCCGCTGCTGCACCCAGGCGAGGGCCACCTGCGCCGCCGTCGCACCGTGCGCTGCCGCGATCTTGTGCACCGGCTCCAGGAGCGCCGCGTTCGCCTTGGCGTTGTCCCCGGTGAAGCGGGGCTGGAACTGCCGGAAGTCGCCGCTCGCGAGCTCCTTGGAGGCGTCCGCGAAGGAGCCGGTGAGGAAGCCCCGGCCGAGCGGCGAGTACGGCACGATGCCCACGCCGAGTTCGGCTGCCGCGCCGATCAGGCTCCGCTCCACGTCCCGGCTGAACAGCGACCACTCGGACTGCACGGCGGTGATCGGGTGCACCGCGTGCGCCTCGCGCAGCTCGGCGCCGGTCACCTCGCTCAGCCCCAGGTACTTGACCTTGCCCGCGGCGACCAGCTCGCCCATCGCGCCGATGGACTCGGCCAGCGGCACGTCCGGGTTGCGGCGGTGCATGTAGTAGAGGTCGATGACGTCGACATCCAGCCGGCGCAGGCTCGCCTCGACGGCCTGCCTGATGTACGGGGCGTCGTTGCGCACGCCCCGGTAGTGCGGGTCGTCGGCGCGCCGCTCGATGGAGAACTTGGTGGCCAGCGTGATCTCGTCGCGGTGTGCGGCGACGAACGGCGCGAGGAACGTCTCGTTGGCGCCCTGCCCGTAGATGTCCGCGGTGTCGATCAGCGTGACACCGGCCTCGACGGTGGCCTCCAGGGTGTCCCTGGCCGCCGCCTCGTCGGTGTCCCCGTAGAACTCGCTGATGCCCATGGCGCCGAAGCCCTGTACACCGACCTCGGGCCCGTCCTGGCCCAGCCGCACCCTGTCGATCTTCTCGATGCTCATCAGGTTCAGTACCTCTCCGACGCCCGCCGGGCGTCCGCGTAATAGTCGATCTTGAAGTCGAGTACGGAGAGCGTGTCCTGGAGCTCCGCGATGCGCAGCCGCACATCCCTGCGGGTCTCCTGCAGCAGCTCCTGACGCTCTTCGAAGGTGTCCACGCCCTGGCGTACGAGTTCGGCGTAACGGACCATCTTGGCGACCGGCATCCCGGTCAGCCGCAGTTTGCCGACGAAGGCCAGCCAGTCCAGGTCGCGGTTGGAGAAGCGGCGCTGGCCGGTGTGCGACCGGTCGACATGCGGCATCAGCCCGATCCTCTCGTACCAGCGCAGGGTGTGCGCGGTGAGACCGGTGAACGCGACGACCTGGCTGATCGTGTACTGGTCCCGCCCGTCCGGGAGCCTGTCCGCCGTGGACGCGGGCGCGGTCGCACAGGGGTGCACGGTCTCCGGCGCCGGCCCCGTGTCGGTCTCGGTCTCGGTCACAGTCATGCGCTCCCCCAGCTCCTTCGTCCTCGCTCCTTCGTCCTCGCGACAACCCCAACGCTAGATCCTTCGAGTGCACTCCAGGCAAGCGAATAGGGGCAGAACTTCGGCGGCGGCTCCCGTAGCCTCGCGCACCATGAGCACCGCACGCCGCGCGCACCCCGATGACGCCGTCGAACTCGTACGCCTGCGCAAGCTGATGCAGGACTCCCTGTCCGGCGCACCGCACCCGGACATCAGCTGGCAGCCCGCCGCCGTCGAAACGCTCCGCGGGAAGCTCGGTGACCCCGCGGCGGATCTCACCGCGTTCGTCGTCGACCGGCCGGACGGCGGCCTCGCCGCCTGCGTGGTCGGCACGGTCGAGTACCGGCTCGGCGGGCCCGGGAACCCGCACGGCGCGAGCGGTTACGTCTTCAGCGTCGCGACCGATCCTGACATGCGCCGCCGGGGGTACTCGCGCGCCTGTATGGAGGCGCTGCTCGGCTGGTTCCGGGAGCGCGGTGTGCCCAGGGTCGACCTGCGCGCGTCGGCGGACGGCGAGCCGCTCTACACCTCGCTCGGGTTCGTCAGGACCCCCGATCCCGCGATGCGTCTGACGCTGTAGTTAGGCTCGTCCCTCATGAAGAGCCTGGCGATGACCGAGAACTGGCCGGTACCCGCGGTGGCCGCGGCCGTCGTACGAGCGGACGGCACCGTCGCCGGTACGGTCGGCCCGACCGGGCGGCGTTTCCCGCTCGCCTCGGTCACCAAGCCGCTCGCCGCGTACGCCGCGCTCATGGCGTACGAGGAGGGGGCGGTCGAGCTGGACGAGCCCGCGGGTCCGCCCGGGGCCACGGTCCGCCATCTGCTCGCCCACACCAGCGGGCTCGCCTTCGACGAGGACCGGGTGATGGCGGCCCCCGGTGAGCGCCGGATCTACTCCAACGCGGGGTTCGAGGCGCTCGGCGACCACATCGCCGCGGCCACCGGCATCCCCTTCGCCGAGTACCTCCGCGAAGGGGTGCTCGAACCGCTCGGGATGACGGCCACATCCCTTGAGGGCTCGCCCGCAAAGGACGGTGTGTCCACCGCCGACGATCTGGCCAGGTTCGCCGCCGAGCTCCAGGCGCCCCGGCTGCTCGACCCGCGTACGGTCGCCGACGCCACGTCGGTGGTCCACCCGGGCCTCAAGGGTGTGCTGCCCGGCTACGGTCTCCAGAACCCGAACGACTGGGGCCTCGGCTTCGAGATCCGTAACACCAAGTCCCCGCACTGGACGGGCAGTTCGTCGTCCCCGTGCACCTTCGGCCACTTCGGCCAGTCGGGTACGTTCCTCTGGGTCGACCCGGAGGCGGGGGCCGCCTGTGCGGTGCTGACCGACCGGGACTTCGGGCCGTGGGCGGTCGACGCCTGGCCGCCGTTCACGGATGCGGTGCTGGCGGAACTCCGGTCCTGACAGCGATCCGCACAGCATCCGACCACTCCTGGGGCTGGCGCACGGGCCGTCCCTACCGGTAGGCAGGAGAGGCGACGTGCGAGTACTGGGGGGTACGGGGTGGATCCGGAGCTGACGGCACTTACTTCCACGGCGGCCACGACCGTGGTGCAGTTACTGGCGACAGAGGGGTGGGAGCGGGCACAGGCCGCCGTGACCGGGCTGTGGCGGCGGTTGCATCCGGAGCGGGCGGACACCGTGAGCGCCGAACTGGAGGAGTCCCGCTCGCAGGTGCTCGCCGCCCGGCGCACGGGGGACGGCGAGGCCGAGCGGGATGTGGTCGGCGCATGGCAGGGGCGGCTGCGCAGCCTGCTGCTCTCCCATCCCGAAGTAGCCGTCGAACTGCGCCGGTTGCTGGCCGACGAGCTGGAGCCCGCGCTGGCCGCGACCACGCAGACCACCTCGACCACGATGTCGGCACGGGCGTCGGGCCATGCCCGGGTGTACCAGGCGGGGCGGGACCAGCACATCACGGAGGCGTGAGCTGTGAGTCCCGGCCGGGACCCGGAGGCGCCTGATCCCGGCCCTTCGGGTGCCTCAGGGGTCTCGGGTGCCTCGCGCACCTCAGGTACCTCGCGTGCCCCGGGCGCCTCGCGTGCCCCAGGTGAAGAGGTCCACCTCCGGGCCGATGCCTCCGGGCACGCCACCATCAACCAGGCCGCCCGGGACCAGCACTTCCATTACGCCGACGGTGTACACGGGCAGCGCGATGTCGCGGCGGGCGGGCCGGCGCCCGAGTGTCCCTATCCGGGGCTTGCCGAGTTCGGGTCGGAACAGGCCCGGTGGTTCTTCGGACGGGCCGGGCTGATCGCAGAGCTGACGGCCCGTCTGGATCAGCGCCGGCGTACCGGTGGGGCGCAGACGGTCGTGGCGCCGTCCGGGGCGGGCAAGTCCTCACTGCTGCGCGCCGGTCTGCTGCCGAGGCTCGATCAGGGCGCCCTACCGGGCTCCGACCGATGGCCGAAGCTGGTGTTCACCCCGACCGCCGACCCGGTGGGGGCCCTCGCCGCTCAACTCGCCTCGCTGGCGGGCACTCGCCCTGACGCGCTGGCCAGGACGCTGACCGCCGACCCGCGCCAGTGCGTCTCCGTACTGTCCGAAGGTCTGCGCCGCCGTGTCGGCGACGGGGACCGGGAGGCGCGGGTGCTCCTGGTGGTGGACCAGTTCGAGGAACTCTTCACGTTGTGCGGTGACGACCGGCAGCGGCACCTCTTCGTCGACCTGCTCGGGCGCATCGCGGGCGGTGACGGGCAGGCAGGTCCGGAGGCGGGCACCGCGGCGGACCCGGCGGCAGGCTCGGTGCCGAGCCAGGCTGGGCTGGTCCTGCTGGGCATCAGGGCGGACTTCTACGCGGCCTGTGTCGACTTCCCGGTCTTGCGTACCGCGCTACAGGATGCCCCGTTGGTGGTCGGGGCCATGTCGGACGTGGAGTTGCGCGAAGCGATCCTGTATCCGGCCCGCAGTGTGGGCCTCGATATCGAGACCGGGCTTGTCGAGTTGCTGCTGCGGGACCTGGGTGCTTCGGCCGGGGCGGACGGGGAGAGAGCCGTCGGCTACGAGGCCGGGCGGCTGCCCCTGCTGGCTCACGCGTTACGGGGCAGCTGGCAGCAGCGCCACGGCTCCACCCTCACCGTGCGCGGCTACCAGGCCACCGGTGGTATCCAGCACGCTGTCGCGACGACCGCCGAAGACGTGTACTCCCGTCTGGACGCGGCCGGGCAGCTGGTGGCGCAGTCGCTCTTCCTCCGAATGGTCAAGGTCGGAGACGGGACCGAGGACGTCCGGAGGCGGCTGTCACAGGGCGAGTTGGCGAGTTACGGCGCTCAAGCGGGGCCGGTCGTGGACGCGTTCACCCGGACACGGCTGCTGACCCAGCAGCAGGACATCGTGGAGATCACCCACGAGGCCCTGCTGCACAGCTGGCCACGGCTGCGGGACTGGATCGAGACCGACCGTGCGGACCGGCTGACCCGCCAGAGCCTGGAGGAGAGCGCGCTCACCTGGGACCACGATCACCGGGACGCGTCCCTGCTCTACCGCGGCAGCCGACTGGAGGTCGCACGCGTCTGGGCAGCGTCCTCCCCCGGAGTTCTGAGTGGCACGGCACAGGCCTTCCTCGCGGCCTGCACCAGGGCAAGGCGCCGGACGACCCGCCTCCGTACCGCACTTGTCGCCGTGCTGGCGGTGCTCGTGCTGGCTACCTCCGGCGCCGCGGTATTCGCCTTCCAGCAACAGGGCGAGGCGTTGCACCAGCGCGACCTCGCCGTCTACAACAGAGTGGTCTCCGAGGCGGACCAGTTGCACACGAAGGACGCGTCCCTGTCGGCCCAACTGCTGCTCGTCGCCCACCGTATGAGGCCCGGCGACGAGACCTACACACGGCTCGTCGACACGGGGGACGATCCGCTGTCCACTCCCCTCCTCGGTCACAAGGGCAGTGTCAGCACGGTGGCGTACAGTCCGGACGGGAAGACGCTCGCCAGCGCGAGCTGGGATTCGACCGTCCGGCTGTGGAACGTGGCGGACCCGACCCGGCCCCGACTCCTGGGGCGCCCTCTGAAGGGCGCCACCACCGGCGCCGTCAACGACGTGGTGTTCAGCCCGGACGGGCACACCCTGGCAGCCGGATCCACCGACTCCTTCGTACGGCTGTGGAATGTGTCGGACCCCGCGCGTCCCACCCTGCTCGGTGAGCCTCTCCGGGGAAACACCAGGGGCGTTTCGTCGGTGGCGTTCAGCCCGGACGGCCATCTGCTGAGCATCGGCGGAGGTGACGGCACGGTGCAACTGTGGGACATCTCCGCCCCCTCACGGCCCGAACCCCTGGGTTCCCCGTTGGGGGGCCTCTCCGGCAATGTCTCCTCTCTGGCTTTCAGCCCCGACAGCAGGACACTCGCCTCGGGGAGCGCCGACAGGACGGTCCGGCTGTGGGACGTCTCCCGTCCCGCCCGTCCCGTGCCCCTGGGCAGCCCGTTGAAGGGCTACACCAGCACCGTGACCTCCGTCGCCTTCAGCCCCGACGGGCACACCCTCGCCACCGGGGGCGGCGGTCAGAGCACGGTGCGCCTGTGGGACGTGTCGGCTCCCGCAAAGCCCCGGCTCCGCGGGAGCCCCCTGTACAGCGACAAGAACGTCATCACCCAGGTGGCGTTCAGCCCGGACGGCCGCACCCTGGCGGTGGGAAACGGGGCTTCGACCGTGCGGCTGTGGAACGTGTCCAATCCCGACAGGCACATCCTCATCGGCCGGGCCCTGGCCGGCCACACCGGCATCGTGGCCTCGGTGGCGTTCAGTCCGGACGGGCACACCCTGGCAACCGGCAGCTACGACAGGACGGTCCGGCTGTGGAATCTCCCCTCCACCCGCCTCACCGGCGCCACCGCTACTGTCAGCTCGGTGGCGTTCAGCTCGCAGGGACGCCTCCTTGCCACGGGCGGGGGCGGAGACGGATCGGTGCGGCTGTGGAGGGTATCGGCCGGATCCAGGCCCAAGTCCCTGGGGAAGCCGCTGAAGGGCCACATCCGTTCCGTCATGTCGCTGGCGCTCAGCCCCGACGGGCGCACACTGGCCGCCGGAGACATCAAGGGAGGGGTGCAGTTGTGGGATGTCTCGACAGCTGCCGAGCCCCAACTCCTCGGCGAACCGCTGAAAGGCCACACCGGCAATGTCGGAACTCTCGCCTTCAGCCCGGACAACCGGACCCTCGCCTCGGGAAGTGACGACAGCACGGTGCGTCTGTGGGACGTGACCAGCCCCTCCCGGCCCGCGCCCCTCGGCGAGCCTCTGAAAGGCCACACCGGTCAGATCTGGTCCGTCGCGTTCAGTCCGGACGGCAGAGCACTCGCATCGGGAAGCAACGACAGGACAGTCCGGCTGTGGGATGTCTCCCACCCCGCCCTTCCCGCACCTCTGGGCCGCCCTCTGACCCTCGGATCCCAGGCGGCCTCGCTGGCGTTCAGCCCGGACGGACACACCCTGGCCATCGGCACCTACGACTTCACCGTCCGCCTGTGGAACGTATCGGATCCGGCCCGCCCCAAGCCCCGGGGCCGCCCCCTGGAAGGGCACACGAGCGCCGTGCGGACGGTCGCGTACAGCCCTGACGGCAAGATGCTGGCATCCGGAGGCTTCGACGGGACGGTGCGCCTGTGGAACGTGTCCGATCCGGACCGTTCCACATCCCTGGGCGAGCCGCTGACCGGGCACAACAGCGGTGTCTGGTCAGCGGCGTTCAGCCCGGACGGCCGGACCCTGGCCACCGGCAGCCTGGACGAGTCGGTCCGGCTGTGGGGACTGGATACGGACACCATCACCCACCGGATCTGCGCCGACACCAGGAACATCCTCACCGCCAGGCAATGGCGGCGCTACGTCGGCGGCTCACTGCCCTACCACCCGCCCTGCGCCGCCTGAGGCTCCTCCCACCCGGAGAACTCAACGGACCGCTGTCACCCCGGCCTCCCCCGGCTCCGGTACATCCGCCGCCTTCGCGGTCAGGCACTCGAACCACACCGTCTTGCCGCACCCGTCATGGCGCGGCTCCACGCCCCAGCTGTCGGTGAGGGCATCGACCAGGACCAGCCCCCGCCCGCCCTCGTCGAGTTCATCCCCCACAGCCGCGCTGGGCAGGTGCGGGCACCCGTCCGCGACCTCGATCCGCACGCCACGGCCCGGGAGCCAGAGGATGCACGTCTGGCAGAGGCGCCCCGGGACATGCCGTACGACATTCGCGATCAGCTCGGTGAGCGCCAGCTCGGCCACGTCGGCCACGTCGAGAAGACCCCAGCCGGTGAGGTACATGCGCAGGATGCGCCGCAGATGGAGCGCCGAGTGCTCACTCACCGCGAAGGCGGCGCGGTAGGTCGGCTCCGCGTGGTCCGCCGGGGAAGCAGTTACGTCATTCATGTCACCAGGGTGCAATGCGACGGTTACGCTCGGCTACGTACTGAACCGAACGCCGGGCGGCGTTGCAGGCCGGAGGTGCCCACGTGGCCAACATCCACTCGCTCGACCCCAGTGCCTCGCCGCTGGACTACTTCGGCTGGGAACTGCGCCGGCAGAGAGAGGCCGCCGGCCTGAAACAGGGGCAGCTCGGCGACATCATCTTCTGCACGGGCTCCCTGATCGGCCAGATCGAGACCACGAAGAAGATCCCGACCCGCGACTTCGCCGAACGCGTGGACGCGGCACTCGGCACGGACGGCGTGTTCTCCCGCCTGGTCGGCCTGGTCCTGCGCAGCCAGCTGCCGACCTGGTTCCAGCCGTATGCCGACATGGAGGCGCGTGCGGCCTACATCTCCACGTACCAGACGCAGTTGGTGTACGGGCTTCTCCAGACGGAGGAGTACGCGCGGGCGCTGCTCCGTGTCGACCATCCGAGCAAGGCCGACGAGATGGTGGCCGCCCGGCTGGAGCGTCAGAGAATCCTGGAGGGCGAGCATGCGCCCGCTCTCTGGGTCATCCTGAGCGAGGCCGTGTTGCTTCAGGAAGTCGGCGGGCGGGACGTCATGCGCAGGCAACTGGCCCGGTTGTTGGACTTCCGTCACGATCCGTGGGTGCAGATCCAGGTCCTCCCGTTCTCAGTCGGCCAACACACCGGTTTGATGGGGTCGTTCAACCTCCTCCGGTTCGACAACGACCCTGACCTGTTCTACGTGGAAAGCTACGATCAGGGCCATATGACGGCCAATCCGCAAGTGATCAAAGAGCGTTCGGTCGGTTACGCTCGCTTGCAAGCGACCGCCCTCTCCCCCGAGGACTCGGCGGTACTGATCGCTCGGGTGATGGAGGAACGATATGGAGACCAGGGATGACCTGACCGGAGCGTGCTGGCGGAAGTCTTCGCACAGCGGCACCAACGGCGGCGACTGCGTCGAGTGCACAGTGACCGGCGGTGCGACCTGGCGTAAGTCGACGTACAGCGGCAACACCGGCGGCGAGTGCGTCGAGGTGGCCGCCGGCCTCCGCGGCACCGTGCCGGTCCGAGACAGCAAGAACCCCGCAGGTCCGACCCTGTTCGTGCACGCCGCAGCCTGGCAGACCTTCGTTGACGGGGTCCGCTAGAACTCCCAGACCAGCACCTCGGCGGCCGTCGCCGCCACCAGTTCCAGGCCCTCGGGCCCCGTGATCCGCACCGAGTCCCCCGGCCCCAACCCCGTCTCCCCCAGCCGCACTTCGCCCCGTACGACGTGCAGGTACACCCCGGGCGCGTCCGGCACCGCAACGCGCTCGCCGGGGGACGGCCTGCGGACCGAGAGCAGCGCACCCGAAGCCGGGACCGCGTACGGGGTGGCGTCCGCGATGCCGCGGACGATGGCGTACGACGGGTCGCCGCCCGGCTCCAGGGGTGACAGCCACATCTGGACGAAGACCAGCGGGTCCGGGCCCTCGTTGCGTTCCGCGTGGCGTACCCCGCCGGCCGACGAGAGGTGCTGGACGTCTCCGGCGCGTACGACCGTGGCGGCGCCCGTCGAGTCGCGGTGGGTGAGTTCGCCCTCGACCACCCAGGTGATGATCTCGGTATGGCTGTGGGGGTGTTCGTCGAAGCCCGCGCCGGGCGCGAGCCGCTCCTCGTTGCAGGCCAGGACCGGTCCGAAGCGCAGGTTGTCCGGGTCGTAGAAGGTGCCGAACGAGAAGGCGTGGCGGGAGTCGATACCGGCCGCGGCGTCGCCTCCGCGGTAGCGCTCGCCGGAGCGCCGTACATCCATCACGCCGACCACCGTAGCCCCGCCACGCCATGCCCGGGTCCGGATAAGGCAGTCTTGTCCACGTGCCCCGACCCGATTCCGCGCAGCCCGGACCCCCTCCCGAACATCCGCACGCCGCGACTCTGAAGCGTCTTGAGCAGTCCTCCGGCCGGCTCTCGGCGAACGCCATCGCCCGGATGGACGAGACGCTGCCGTGGTACCGGGCCATGCCACCGGAGAACCGATCCTGGATCGGTCTGGTCGCGCAGGCCGGGATCGCGGCGTTCACCGAGTGGTTCCGGCACCCCGAGGCCCCGCAGGCGATCTCCACCGATGTCTTCGGCACCGCTCCGCGCGAGCTGACCCGGGCCATCACGCTGCGGCAGACGGTCGAGATGGTGCGTACCACCATCGAGGTCATGGAGACCGCGATCGAGGAAGTCGCGGCCCCCGGCGACGAGTCGATCCTCCGCGAGGCGCTGCTCGTCTACGCCCGGGAGATCGCCTTCGCGACCGCCCAGGTGTACGCGCAGGCCGCCGAGGCGCGCGGGGCGTGGGACGCCCGGCTCGAATCGCTGGTGGTCAACGCGGTGCTGTCGGGCGAGGCCGACGAGGGCGCGGTGTCCCGGGCCGCCGCGCTCGGCTGGAACTCGCCCGACCATGTCTGTGTGATCCTCGGCACCGCGCCCGAGGGCGACAGCGAACTGACCGTCGAGGCGATCCGGCGCGCCGCGCGCCACGCGAAGGTCCAGGTGCTGACCGGGGTGCTCGGCAACCGGCTCGTCGTCATCGCGGGCGGCAACGACAACCCGCTCCAGGTCGCCAAGGCCCTCATCGGCCCGTACGCGGCGGGTCCGGTGGTCGCCGGGCCGATCGTGCCCGACCTGCTGGCGGCCACCCGTTCCGCGCAGGCGGCGGCGGCCGGGCTCAAGGCCGGTTACGCCTGGCAGGACGCGCCGCGCCCGGTGCTCGCCGATGATCTGCTGCCGGAGCGCGCCATCGCGTCCGACCCCTCGGCGCGCGAGCAGCTGGTGGAGGAGATCTACAGACCTCTGGAGGAGGCGGGTTCGGCCCTCCTGGAAACGCTGAGTGTCTATCTGGAGCAGGCGAGCAGCCTGGAGGGCGCGGCCCGGATGCTCTTCGTGCACCCCAACACCGTCCGCTACCGGCTGCGACGTGTGACCGACGTCACCGGCTGGTCACCCTCCGACGTGCGCTCCGCGTTCACTCTGCGCATCGCCCTGATCCTGGGGCGCCTGGCCGACGGGGATACGCACCTCTAGACTTTTGTCGGACACCAACAATTCCCCCGGCGGTTCTTCGTCCCTGTCCCCACGGGCGTCAGGGGCCGTCCACAAGAGAGAGTGTGAGGGTGCTCGTACTCGTCGCTCCCGGCCAAGGCGCTCAGACGCCCGGCTTCCTGACCCCCTGGCTCGAACTCCCCGGTGCCGCCGACCGTATCGCCGCGTGGTCGGACGCCATCGGGCTCGACCTCGCCCACTACGGCACGGAGGCCGACGCGGACGCGATCCGCGACACCGCGGTGGCCCAGCCGCTGCTGGTCGCGGCCAGTCTGCTGTCCGCTTCCGCGCTGGGTGACTTCGTGCCCGGTGCCGTCGCGGGACACAGCGTCGGCGAGATCCCGGCCGCGGTGTTCGCGGGCGTCCTCGACGAAGCGGCGGCCCTCGGTTTCGTACGGACCCGTGGACTGGCCATGGCCGAGGCCGCAGCTGTCACCGAGACCGGGATGGCCGCGCTGCTCGGCGGCGACCCGGAGACCGTGCTGCCGCACCTGGAGAAGCTCGGGCTGACCCCGGCGAACGTGAACGGCGCCGGCCAGATCGTCGCCGCGGGCACCGCCGAGCAGATCGCCGCGCTCGTCGACGACAAGCCGGAGGGGGTGCGCAGGGTCATGCCGCTCAAGGTGGCGGGTGCCTTCCACACCCACCACATGGCGCCGGCGGTCGCCGGACTCGGCAGGGCCGCGCAGGACCTGGTCGTCGCCGACCCGACGGTCCCGTACCTCTCGAACGCCGACGGCGAGGCGGTCGCGACCGGCCCCGACGTCGTCGCCCGGCTGGTCAGCCAGGTCTCGAACCCGGTCCGCTGGGATCTGTGCATGGAGACCGCTCAGAAGCTGGGCGCCACCGCGCTCATCGAGGTCTGCCCCGGTGGCACGCTGGTGGGCATCGCCAAGCGCGCCATGCCCGGCGTGCGGACGCTGGCACTGAAGACGCCCGACGACCTCGACGCGGCTCGCGCCCTCATCGCCGAGACCCAATCACCTGCCGCTGACGCGGCGGGGGCCTAAGGAGCCCGAGAGAGCATGGCGAAGATCAAGCCCAGCCAGGGCGCCCCGTACGCGCGGATCATGGGGGTCGGCGGCTACCGCCCGACCCGGGTCGTGCCCAACGAGGTGATCCTGGAGACGATCGACTCGTCCGACGAGTGGATCCGCTCCCGCTCCGGCATCGCGACCCGCCACTGGGCGTCCGACGAGGAGACCGTGGCCGCGATGTCCATCGAGGCATCCGGCAAGGCCATCGCGGACGCCGGGATCTCCGCCGACCGGATCGGCGGCGTGATCGTGTCGACGGTCTCGCACTTCGCGCAGACCCCGGCCATCGCCACCGAGATCGCCCACAAGCTCGGCACCGAGAAGGCGCCGGCCTTCGACATCTCGGCGGGCTGCGCCGGCTTCGGCTACGGGCTGACGCTCGCCAAGGGCATGGTCGTCGAGGGTTCCGCCGAGTACGTGCTCGTCATCGGCGTCGAGCGGCTCAGCGACCTCACCGACCTGGAGGACCGTGCGACGGCCTTCCTCTTCGGCGACGGCGCGGGCGCGGTCGTGGTCGGCCCCTCCCAGGAGCCGCACATAGGCCCTACGGTGTGGGGCTCGGAGGGCGACAAGGCCGGGACCATCAAGCAGACCGTGCCGTGGTCGGACTACCGCGACGGCAAGGGCCGCGAGAAGTTCCCGGCGATCACGCAGGAGGGCCAGGCGGTCTTCCGCTGGGCCGTGTTCGAGATGGCGAAGGTCGCCCAGCAGGCGCTGGACGCCGCCGGTATCGCCGCGGCCGACCTGGACGTCTTCATCCCGCACCAGGCCAATATGCGGATCATCGACTCGATGGTGAAGACCCTCAAGCTGCCGGACCATGTCACGGTCGCCCGTGACGTCGAGAACACCGGCAACACCTCCGCCGCCTCGATTCCGCTCGCGATGGAGCGGCTCCTGGCGACCGGTCAGGCGAAGAGCGGCGACACCGCGCTGGTCATCGGCTTCGGGGCGGGTCTCGTCTACGCCGCGACTGTCGTTACCCTCCCCTAGGGCATTCCGGAGTAATCCGGTTCGTTCGAACACCCCGAGCAGTCCCCGACACACACCGCTACACATCGAAGGAGCGCCAACATGGCCGCCACGCAGGAAGAGATCGTCGAGGGTCTCGCCGAGATCGTCAACGAGATCGCAGGCATCCCGGTCGAGGACGTCCAGCTGGACAAGTCCTTCACCGACGACCTGGACGTCGACTCGCTGTCCATGGTCGAGGTCGTCGTCGCCGCCGAAGAGCGCTTCGACGTCAAGATCCCCGACGACGACGTCAAGAACCTCAAGACCGTCGGCGACGCTGCCGATTACATCTCGAAGCACCAGGCCTGACCCAGGCCCGCGGCTGACGCCACCCGGCGGTGGCGCCGTGATTCAGATCCCTCTACACGTGGAGAAGAAATTCCAGTGAGCCCGACCAATCGCACCGTGGTCGTCACCGGTATCGGCGCAACCACACCGCTGGGTGGCGACAGCGCATCGACCTGGGACGGTCTGCTCGCAGGCCGTTCCGGTGTCAAGCCGCTCACCGAGGAGCGCTTCGCCGAGCTTCCGGTCCGCATCGCCGCCCCGGCGGCTGTCGACCCGAGCGAGGTCCTGGCCCGTCCTCTCGCCCGCAAGCTTGACCGCTCGGCCCAGTTCGCGGTGATCGCGGCCCGTGAGGCCTGGTCCGACGCGGGCTTCACCGCGAAGGCCGGTGAGGACGACGCCGTACACCCCGAGCGGCTCGGCGCGGTCGTCGCCTCCGGCATCGGCGGTATCACCACCCTGCTCGACCAGTACGACGTACTCAAGGAGAAGGGCGTACGCCGTGTCTCCCCGCACACCGTCCCCATGCTCATGCCGAACGGCCCGTCCGCCAACGTCGGTCTCGAACTCGGCGCGCAGGCGGGCGTCCACGCGCTGGTCAGCGCCTGTGCGTCCGGCGCCGAGGCGGTCGGCTACGCGGCCGAGATGATCCGCATGGGCCGTGCCGACGTCGTCGTCGCCGGTGGCACCGAGGCGACGATCCACCCGCTGCCCATCGCGGCCTTCGCCAACATGATGGCGATGTCCAAGAACAACGAGGACCCCGAGGGCGCCTCCCGCCCGTACGACAAGGGCCGTGACGGCTTCGTACTCGGCGAGGGCGCCGGCATCGTCGTCCTGGAGTCGGCCGAGCACGCCGCCGCGCGCGGAGCCCGGGTCTACTGCGAACTCGTGGGCCAGGGCCTGTCGTCGGATGCCCACCACATCGCGCAGCCGGAGCCGACCGGCCGCGGTATCGCGGCGGCGCTGCGGCACATGCTGGAGACCACCGATCTCAACCCCGCCGAGGTCGTGCACGTCAACGCGCACGCCACCTCGACTCCGCAGGGCGACGTCGCCGAGATGAAGGCGCTCCGCCAGGTGCTGGGCGACGACCTCGACCATGTCGCCATCTCCGCGACGAAGTCGATGACCGGGCATCTGCTGGGCGGCGCCGGTGGTATCGAGACCGTCGCCACGGTGCTGGCGCTGCACCACCGCACGGCTCCGCCGACCATCAACATCGTGGACCTCGACGAGGAGGTCGACGCGGACATCGTGCGGGACAAGCCGCGGACGCTGCCGCAGGGGCCGATCTCCGCGGTCAACAACTCGTTCGGTTTCGGCGGTCACAACGTGATGCTGGCGTTCCGCTCGGTCTGACCACGACCGGCGACGGCCGCACCGCCCGCGGGCCCGTCCCTCCCTGTCCGGGAGGGGCGGGCCCGCGGGCGTGACCGGCCTCAGGCGTCGAAGCTCGCGAAGTACGAGGCGGCCATGTCGTCGTCGCCGTGGCCCTGCGCCTGCGCCCGGCGGAACCGCTCGCCGCCGGCGGCCGCCACATCCATCCGCACCCCCGCGGCGCGCCCCGCCTCGACGATCAGCCGGGCGTCCTTCGCCGCGGTGGTGACCGAGAAGCTCGGGGTGTAGTCCCCGGTGAGGATCGCCTGCCCCTTGATGTGCAGATAGCCGCAGTCCAGCGTGCCGCCGCCGACCGCGTCCAGGAAGTCCGCCGGGTCCACGCCGAGTCCGGCCGCCAGCGCGAGCGCTTCGGCCGTGCCGTGGGTGAGGGACAGGACCCAGCTGTTGCAGACGAGTTTCAGCCGGGTTGCCGCGCCCGTGGAGCCGTCGTCGCCGACCCAGACCGTACGGGAGCCGACCGCGTCCAGGACGGGTGCGAGAGCGTCACGTACGGAGCCGGGGCCGGCCGCGAGGACGGTGAGCTGACCGTTCTCCGCCGGGACCTTGGTGCCGAGTACGGGGGCGTCCACGAAGACCAGCCCGTGCTGCCTGGCGAACGCGGCGAGCGGGAGCAGCCCTTCGGTGCCCGCGGTCGTGGACTGGAGCCAGACAGCTCCGGACTTCAGCACGGGCCCGGCCGCGGTCATCGCTTCGAGGGCGGCGGCTCCGTCGTACAGCATCGTGAGGATCACGTCCGCGCCCTCGACGGCCTCGCCGGGCGTGCCGGTGACACGCGCACCGTCAGCGGCGAGCGGCTCGGCCTTGGAGCGGGTCCGGTTCCAGACCCGGACATCGAGCCCGGCGCGGCAGAGGTTACGGGCCATCGCGGCGCCCATGATGCCCGTACCGAGAACAGCTACTGAGGTGTTGTCAGCCATGGGCCGATCGTAAAGCGGATCAGACGACCTGGTGCAGCCAGCGCACCGGGGCTCCCTCGCCCGCGTACCTGAAAGGCTCCAGCTCGTCGTCCCACGGCTTGCCGAGCAGCCGGGCGATCTCGGCCTCCAGGTCGCTCTCGCCGCCCAGTGAGCGGGCCAGTGCGGCCCGCAGCCGGTCCTCGGGGATCAGGATGTCGCCGTGGATTCCGGTGACGGCGTGGAAGATGCCCAGCTCCGGTGTGGCGCTGTAGCGCTCGCCCTCGGCCGAGGGGCACGGCTCCGACGTCACTTCGAAACGCAGCAGATTCCAGCCACGCAGCGCCGAGGCGAGCTGGGACGCGGTGCCGGTCCCGCCCTTCCAGGAGAACTCGGATCTCCAGGTGCCCGGAGAGGCGGGCTGCCTGATCCAGTCGAGATTCACCCGCGCACCGAGAACGCCCGCCACCGCCCATTCGACGTGTGGGCACAGCGCGCGTGGTGCGGAGTGCACGTACAGAACTCCACGTGTCGTCACCGGGACCTCCAGTGCGGGTCGAGGTTCGCCTTCCCCAGCGGCCTCTCGCCCGTTCTGCCCCGGGGTGCAACAGTAAACAGCATCGGGAGTTAATCTCCTGAAATGGGACAGTATGTGACGTGATGTAATTTACCGGAGCCGCTGATGGGCGATGTTGCCACTGGTCCGACGGGGAAAAACTACCGCGCGGGGGCCTCACTCGTGTGACGTACTGTCGGTCCTGGCCCCGTTGAACACAGAGCTTTCACTCGGCAGGACGCCCGGGTCGGCCACTTGGAGGGTGCAGAGGGTGCAGAGGAAGCCGGAATACGCGCCGGGGTCCGCCCGGAGCCGCCGCGGCCGCACCGCTGTCGCGGCGCTGCTGGCGGCTGTCGTGCTCCCGCTCGGCGCGACGGCCGGCTGTGACTCTTCCGACAGTGGCGGGAAACATGCGCAGGGCCCTCACGGCGCGCCGTCCTCACCCGCCCCGACCTGGGACACCTCCCCCGGATCAGTGGCCGCCGTGGGCGATTCCATCACCCGTGGCTTCGATGCCTGTTCGGTGCTCGCGGACTGTACGAAGGTGTCCTGGGCGACCGGTTCGGACCCGAAGGTGCGCAGTCTGGCCTCCCGGCTCGGGGTGAAGAAGCAGTGGAACGACGCCAGGACCGGGGCCCGGATGGCCGATGTGCCCGCCCAGATCGACGCTGCGGCGGCGCACCGCCCCGAGTTGGTGACGATCATGGCAGGTGCCAATGACGCATGCCGGGACTCGGTTTCGCACATGACACCGGTGGATGAATTCCGCACCTCGTTCATGACAGCGCTGAAACGTTTTCGCACGGCGCTGCCCAAGAGTGAGGTCTATGTGTCGAGCGTGCCGGACCTGAAGCGGCTCTGGTCGCAGGGGCGCGGCAATCCGCTGGGCAAGCAGATCTGGAAGCTGGGGATCTGCGCCTCGATGCTGCGGGACGCCGATGCGATGGACCCGGCGGCCGTGGCGCGGCGCGACGCCGTGCGGGAGCGGGTGGTCGCGTACAACGCGGTGCTCAGGGACGTGTGCGCGTCGGACACGCACTGCCGTTACGACGGCGGGGCGGTCTTCGGTTTCCGGTTCACCGGGGCCCAGTTGAGCCCCTGGGACTGGTTCCACCCCGGCCGGGACGGCCAGGAGCGGCTGGCCGAGATCGCCTACCGCAACGTCACGGCCGCCCGGCCTCCGGCGTAGGGTCCGGTCATGAGCAGCGCGCAGCCGGAGATCTTCGGCCGTCTCGGTGACGGCACCCCTGTCCACCGCTGGACCCTGGAGCGCGGCGGCACGCGGGTGCGCGTGCTCACGTACGGCGGGATCCTGCAGTCCGTCGAGGTACCCGACCGGACGGGGGCGGCGACCGGTGTGGCCCTCGGGTTCCCGGACCTCGCCGGGTATCTGGCCCACCCCGGGCCGTACTTCGGGGCGCTGATCGGGCGGTACGCGAACCGCATCGCGGGCGGTGCGTTCGCGCTCGACGGGCGGACGTACCGGCTGCCCCGCAACAACGGGCCGCACAGTCTGCACGGCGGCGACCGGGGCTTCGACAAGCGGGTGTGGGAGGCGGAGGCCACCGGGCACGGGGTGCGGCTCTCGCGGGTCAGCCCGGACGGCGAGGAGGGCTACCCGGGGCGGCTGGCCGTCTCCGTGACGTACGGCCTGACGGAGAGCGGTGCGCTGCGGATCGGGTACGAGGCGACGACGGACGCGCCGACCGTGGTGAGCCTGACCAACCACTCGTACTGGAACCTGGGCGGCGCCGAATCCGGCAGCGCGGCCGGGCACGAGCTGCGGATCGCGGCCTCGCTGGTGACGCCGGTGGACGCGGAGCTGATCCCGACCGGGGGTTCGGAGCCGGTGGCGGGGACGCGCTTCGACTTCCGGGAGGCCCGTAAGTCGGGTCCCGGCTATGACCACAACTATGTGCTCGACAACGAGGTGCCCGGTGGCGGCAGTACGGAGGCCGCCGAACTGTTCGACCCGGCATCGGGGCGGGTGCTGACGATCACGACCAGCGAGCCGGGCCTGCAGCTCTACACCGGTGACCACATCGACGACGGGCCGTACGGTGCCTGCGCCGGGATCGCGCTGGAGACCCAGCGCTTCCCCGATGCGCCGAACCGGCCGGAGTTCCCCAGTGCGGTGCTCAGGCCGGACGGCGCCTACGTCTCCGAGACGGTGTACGGGTTCTCCACGCGGTAGCGGGCGCGGGCTCTGCCCGGTCCGGCGCGCCCCCGCCCTGTCCTGCCCGGTGGGCAGGGGCGGGGGCGCGCCGGTGTGTCAGACCGTGATCGCGGCCGTCAGCCTGGTGTCCGTGAGGGAGCGGCCGGCCCGGATCTCGTAGCCGCCCGGGCGGCGCGTCCAGCCGCCGGACTCCTCGTCCCAGGTCTCGAAGACCCGCGGGGAGAGCGCGACGGCCACCTCCACCGTCTCCCCCGGCGCCGCTTCCACGGTGGCGAATCCGGCCAGCTGGCGGGCGGCCCGGTCCGGTCCCGGGCTGTCCGGGGCCGCGTAGACCTGGACCGTTTCGCGGCCGGTGCGGCTGCCGGTGTTGCGGATACGGACGGTCGCGGTCCCGGTGGCCGCTTCCAGGGACTCGTAGCTCCACTCGGTGTAGCCCAGGCCGTGGCCGAAGGGGTAGGCGGGGGTGGCGCCGGACCGGTCCCAGGCCCGGTAGCCGATGAACACGCCCTCCTCGTAAGGGAGTTCGCCGTTCTCCGGCTCGACCCTGCTGACCGGGGCGTCCGCCAGGGCCACCGGCCAGGTGGTGGGCAGCCGGCCACCGGGCTCCGCCGCTCCCAGGAGTACGTCGGCGAGCGCGGCACCGCCCTCCTGGCCCGGGAACCAGCTGAGCAGCACCGCCGCCACGCTCTCGCGCCAGGGCAGCTCCACCGGGGAGCCCGCGTTGACGACCACGACCGTGTTCGGATTGACGGCCGCCACCGCGCGTACCAGGTCGTCCTGGCGGCCGGGGAGCCCGAGGTCCTTGCGGTCGAAGCCCTCGGACTCGACCTCCTCGGTGGTGGCGACGACCACGACGGCGGTATCCGCCTCGCGTGCGGCGGCCACGGCCTCGGCGATCAGCTCGTCGGGGTCGTGCTGCGGGTCGCGGTGCATCAGCGAGAAGCCGATGGCCTGGAGCCGGGATCCGGCGCTCTTGTAGACGGTGTACTCGAAGGCGATCGCGACGGACTCACCGGCCGTGAGGGGGGCGGTGCCGCGCTCGACGGGGGCGCCGAAGACCGCGGCGAACGGGTCGGCCTCGTCGCCCGGGAGTTCGTCCGCTTCGAAGAGGACCCGGTCGCCCACGGTGAGCCGGAAGCCGCCGAGTCCCCGGGTGCCGAAGGTGTGCTCGCCGCTCTCCCTGGGGGTGAACGTGCCCTTGACCTCGATGGTGTGCAGCGCCTCGTGGGTCACCCCGTCGGGCAGGTCGCTGCCCACCCACTGGATGCGTCCGCCGGGCACCGATGCGGTGCCGAGGATTCGGCCCGCCTTGTCGCGGCAGACCGCGTGCAGGGCGAACCCCTTGCCCGCAGGGGCCAGTTGGCCGCTCGGGTCGGCGCCGATGGCGTAGCTGACGGCGCCGTCCGGGAGTGCGGCGGCCAGTCCGTCGAGCGGGGAGACCAGCTGGGTCGGGAAGACGGTGGCCGAGCCGCCGCCGAGGATACGGGCGTCGCGGGCGGCGGCGCCGATGAGCGCGACCTTGCGGGTCCTCGGCGCGTCCAGCGGCAGCGCGCCGCCCTCGTTCCGTACGAGCACGAAGGCGCGGCGGGCGATCTCGCGGGACAGCTCGCGCCCGTCGGTCTCCGGCGGCGGCTCGGTGACGACCGGCGGTGCGCCGTCGAGGATGCCGACCCGGGCGGCCAGCCGCAGCACGTTCCGTACGGCGTCGTCGACCGCGCTCTCGGGGACCTCGCCCGCCCTGACGGCGGCGGCCAGCGGCTCACCGTACGGGGTGACCGGTCCCGGCATGGCGACGTCGAGGCCGCCGGTGATGTCCCCGGCGGTGGAGCGCGCGGCCGTCCAGTCCGAGACGTTGAACCCGTCGAAGTGCCACTCGCCGCGCAGGACTTCGTTGACCAGGTAGCGGTGCTCGGTCATCGTCGTGCCGTTGACCGTGTTGTACGCGGTCATGATGCCCCAGGGGTGGGCGTTCTTGACGATGGTCTCGAAGGGCGCCAGATACAGCTCGCGCAGTGGGCGCGGGGCGATGAGGTTGTTGACGGTGAAGCGGTCGGTCTCCGCGTCGTTGCCGACGAAGTGCTTGACGGTGGTGCCGACGCCACCGCTCTGCACTCCCCGGACATAGCCGGCGCCGATCTCGCCGGTCAGATGCGGGTCCTCGGAGTAGCACTCGAAGTGCCGTCCGCCGAGCGGCGAACGGTGCAGGTTGACCGTCGGCGCGAGCAGGACGTGCACCCCCTTGCGCCGTGCCTCCTGGGCGAGCAGGACACCCGCCCGGCGGGCCAGCTCCGGGTCCCAGGTGGCGGCGAGTGCGGTCGGTGACGGCAGGGCGATGGACGGGTCGTCGGCGGTCCAGCGCACTCCGCGGACGCCGATCGGACCGTCGGACATGACGAGGGACCTCAGCCCGATCTCCGGGACCGCCGGGAGCGACCAGAAGTCCTGTCCGGAGAGCAGCCGGGCCTTGGTACCGAGATCCAGCCTGGCGAGTGCGGCCTCGACCGCGGCTTCGCGGACCGGGTCCGCGTCGTTGATGGGGGTGGCTGCCACCGTCGTACCTCCGCCTTGACGTAGTGAAGTTCCGCAGTCCCGTGCGTGATGTCTCCATCCTGACGCGCGTACCGGTAGATCGGTAGGTTTCGTTACTTCTTCGTGATGTGCGATGTCGTACGGTCCTCGGAGAGCACGTCTCGGACGGGGAAGGGAGCCGGTGGATGGGGAGCACCAGAGGCGAGGGGCGGCGGGCGGAGATCCTCCGTGCGGCGCTTGAGGTCATCGCGGAGCGCGGCTACCGGGGGACGACGCTCGGAGCGGTCGCCGAGCGGGTGGGCCTCACTCAGCAGGGGCTGCTGCACTATTTCCCGAGCAAGGACGCGCTGCTCGTCGCCGTACTGGAGGCGCGGGACCGGTGGGATCCGGGCGGGTCCGCGCGCTCGGGTGAGCCCTGGCCGCTCGGACTGCTCGGCTCACTGGTCGAGTACAACGCGATGCGGCCGGGGGTCGTGCAGACCTTCGCCGCGCTGCTCGGCGAGAGCGTCACGGACGGGCATCCGGCGCGGGACTTCTTCACGCGCCGCTATACACAGGTGCGGGGTTCGATGGCGGCCACGCTGCGCGGCGAGTTCGGGGACCGGCTGCCGGGCGGGCTGACCCCGGAGGAGGTCGCCCCGCTGCTGGTGGCGGTGATGGACGGGTTGCAGTACCAGTGGCTGCTGGACCCGGAATCGGTGGATATGCCCACCGCCTTCCGGGCCTTCACTACGCTGCTCGGGGGCGGCGCGGCGGCGGGGTGACGGGGGCCGGGTCTACTGGGCCCACAGGTGCCGGGGTTGCTCGGGCCGGGGCTACGCGTCCGGGGTTACTGGGCCCGGTAGGGCGTGGCGGCCGGGGGCGCGAGCGTCGCGGGTGCGCCGTCGGCGTGCGGGTCCCGTGGGGCGTGCGGGTCCGGGGCGCCGTCGGGGTGCGGGTCCCGTGCCTGGTCGGGGCGCGGACCTCGCAGGGCGTCCGGTTCCGCTTCCGGTTCCGTCGCGGTCTCCCCCGTCAGATCACGCGCCATCAGCGTCGCCCCGGCCACCGCGCCTGGCATCAGGAAGACCGCGACCAGTGGCACCAGGAAGCAGAGCGTCAGCGGGACGCCGAAGCCGAGGGTCAGCAGGCGGCGGCTCTTCAGCAGGGCCAGCCGCTCACGGAACTCCATACCGCGGCGCTGCAGCGCGATCGCCGTCAGCTCCTCGGCGAGGAAGAAACCCGAGACGCAGAAGCCGATCGCCGGGACCACGGTCTGGCCGACGACCGGCAGGAAACCGGCCACGAAGAGCAGCAGTCCGTAGCAGGCCACCCGCACCAGGACACGGACGCTGTCGCGCGCGGATATCCACAGCTCACGCCAGAAGGAGAGGCCGGAAGCGGGGACATCGGAGCCCTCCGACGCGTCGACCCGCTCCGAGAGCGCGTCGTAGAAGGGCTGGCCGACCAGCAGGGTCACCGCGGTGAACGAGACGACGGCGAGCAGCAGAGCCAGCGCCCAGAGCAGTACGGTCAGCACACCCCGAAGGAGCCCCGGCCAGGGCGAGCCCCAGGTGTCGGCGAACGGGGTCGCCCAGGCCACGGCGTCGTCCGCCCAGAACGCCAGCGCGACCAGCACCGCCGCATAGAGGACCAGCGTGATCAGCCCCGGCAGCAGCCCGAATCCGTACTGCCTGCCGCGCCCGCCGACCCAGCGCTGCCCCTTCACCAGATAGCCGAAGCCCGCCCCGAGATCACCCATGCGCAGCAGCCTAGCGGGGGGCGGGGCAGCGGAGTCCGGCAGCGGCCGGGGCCGCACGTCCCGGCCCCGGCTCAGGCTCCGACCCCGGCCCCGGCCCCGGCTCGGGGGTGGGCTCGGGGGCGGGGGCAGGGACGGGGGCGCCAACAGCCCGTACGGAGACGGCGAAGGGCCGCCCCCGCCGGAGCGCTCCGGAGCGGGGACGGCCCTCCCTGTCCCGGGCCGAGCCGGGATCAGCGGGTCATGATCAGGCGACGGCCAGGTCGACCTTGATGTTGCCGCGGGTGGCGTTCGAGTACGGGCACACCTGGTGCGCCTTCTCGATCAGCGCCTGCGCGGTGGCCGTGTCGACGTTCGGGATGGCGGCGGTGATGGTGACCTCAAGGCCGAAGCCGCCCTGCTCGGTCTTGCCGATGGAGACGGCCGCGGTCACGGTCGAGCCGGAGATGTCGGCCTTCTCCTGGCGGGCGACGACACCCAGCGCACCCTGGAAGCAGGCGCTGTAACCGGCGGCGAAGAGCTGCTCCGGGTTGGTGCCCGCGCCGCTTCCGCCCATCTCCTTCGGCGGGTTGACGACGACGTCGAGGTTGCCGTCGTTGGAGGAGACCCGGCCGTCACGGCCGTTCTCCGCGGTGGCGACAGCGGTGTACGCGACATCGATCTTCTGGATTGCCATGCGAGTTCCTTCTGTTGTGTACGCCGCGTCTCGCGCCCACGACCGCGGCGGCCTGGGGACGAGACTACTGGTTCACGGCGACGATCATCTTCCCGGTGTTCTCACCGCGCAGCAGCCCGAGAAACGCGTCGACGCCCTGCTCTACGCCTTCGACGACCGTTTCCTGGTAGGTGAGCTCGCCCGAGGCGATCCAGCCGGCGACATCCTTGACGAACTGCGGCTGGAGCGCCGCGTGATCGCCGACGAGCATGCCCTGGAGCCGCAGCCGCTTGCCGATGACCAGCGCGAGATTGCGCGGAGCCGGGGTGGCCTCGGTGCTGTTGTACTGCGAGATCATTCCGCAGATCGTGGCGCGGCCGTGCACGTTGAACGAGGTGAGGGCCGCTTCCAGGTGCTCGCCGCCCACGTTGTCGAAGTACACGTCGATGCCGTCGGGTGCCGCCTCGCGCAACTGCTTCGTGACGGGGCCGTCCTTGTAGTTGAAGGCCGCGTCGAAGCCGAGGTCCTCGGTGAGGTGCCTGACCTTCTCATCGGAGCCCGCCGAGCCGATGACGCGTGCGGCGCCCCTGATCCTGGCCATCTGGCCGACCTGGCTGCCGACGGCGCCCGCGGCGCCGGAGACGAAGACCGTCTCGCCCTCCTTGAAGGAGGCGACATCGAAGAGGCCGGCGTAGGCGGTGAGTCCGGTCATGCCGAGCACACCGAGGTAGGCCGAGAGCGGGGCGGCCGAGGGGTCGACCTTGGTGGCGTGCTTGGCCGGCACCTCGGCGTACTCGCGCCAGCCGAGGCCGTGCAGGACGTGGTCGCCCACCGCGAAGCCCTCGGCGTTCGAGGCGATGACCTCGCCGACCGCGCCGCCGTCCATCGGCTTGTCGAGCTGGAAGGGCGGGGTGTACGACTTCACGTCGTTCATCCGGCCGCGCATGTACGGGTCGACCGAGAAGTAGAGGTTGCGCAGCAGGATCCGGCCATCGGCGGGCTCGTCCACCGGGGCCTCGCGCAGGGCGAAGTCCGCGTGGGTGGGCCAGCCGTTCGGACGGGCGGTGAGGTGCCAGGCGCGGCCGGTAGTGGGGAGTGCGGACATCGGGTACAGCCTCCTGAGCAAAGATTCATGACGTGAAACATCGACTGCCTTAAACAACCATGCCTGGATATTTTAGATTGTCAAGCATGTGGGTACCATGGCGGACATGGCCACTCGTACAGACCCGCTGACCCTGGAAGTCGTCGAGCTGATCGGCGACATCGTCATCCGGTACCACGAGGAGTACGACGAGGCGGCGGCGGCGCACTCCCTCACCGGGGCGCAGGCGCGGGTGCTGGGTCTGCTGTCCATCGAGGCGATGCCCATGCGCCGGCTCGCCGGGCACCTGAAGTGCGAGCCGTCGAACGTCACCGGGATCGTCGACCGGCTGGAGGCGCGCGGTCTCGTGGAGCGCCGCCCCGACCCCGCCGACCGCCGGGTCAAGATCGCCGCCGCCACCGACGCGGGCCGGCGGACCTCCGGGGAGCTGCGCGCCACGATGGACTTCGCCCGTGAGCCGCTGGGCGAGCTGTCGGCCGGGGAGCGGACGGTGCTGCGGGATCTGCTGCGGCGCATGCTGGGGCGTACGGAGGAGTAGGGGACGGCCGGGGTACGGGAGGGGGCCGGGCCGGCGCCGCTGCCGGACCGGCAGGATGGGGGTATGCCGCGATCAGGGAGCCCGTTCGGGCCGCTCGACTTCCAGCTGGTGCTGCTGCGCCGGATGGCCGACCATCAGCCGGTCCTCGTCGAGGACGCCCGGCACGAGCTGGGCGTCACGCTCGCGGAGATGCGCGAGGCGAACCGGCGGTGGCAGGCGATGGTCCGCTCGGCCCGGTCGGGCGGGGCGGCCCGGCGCTACCGGTCGGTGCTCGGCGAGCCGTCCGCCACCGCCCGCAGGAGGATCGGCGATCTGGAGTGCGAGGCCCTTCAGTGGCCGGTGCCCCTCTGGCCGGACCTGCGGTTCGAGGTGCTGACCGCGCCGGGCGGCGCGGTGTGGAACGAGTGGCTGGTCCGCGCCCCCGGCGCCGCGGCACCCGTCCTGGACACGGCGGACGATCTACGGCCCTGGTCGTGCACGGTGGACGAGGTGGCCCGCGCCTTCGCCCCCGTACGGCCGATGGAGGGCACCGCGCCGACCCGGTGGCGGCTCGCGCTGACGCTGCCCGGCGGGCGGCCCGCCGTCGCCGACTTCACCTGGGGGCTGCTCCAGGACGTACGAGCCACCGACACACCCGCGTAGAAGCTTGCTTTCTGGCGGCCCGTCAGAAAACCACCCGGGCGGCTCAGCCCAGCGCGCGCCCGGGTTGCGGCCGTCGCACGATGCGATGAGGACCGGCTGCCGCCGGTGCCCCACCCCAGTGTTTCCCGGGAGATCGTGCCGTGACCGTCAGTCTTGATCAGTTGCGTCGTTGCCAGGTAGCCGTCGACCTCGGGGCCTCGCGGACCCGCGTGTTCGTCAAGGGCATGGGCCTCGTCGTGGACGAACCGAGCGTCGTCGCGGTGAACGTCCGGACGGGCGCGCTCATCGCCGTCGGCGACTTCGCCGAGCAGATGACCGGCCGCACCCCCGGATACATCCGGGTGGCGCGCCCCGTCACGGGCGGCACCGTCGTCGACATCGACCTGGCCCGGCGCATGCTGGGGCAACTGCTCGGTGACAAGCTGCGGCGCAGGCTGCGGCGCACCCCGATGCTGCGCGCCGCCGCCTGCACCCCGCACAAGTCCGACCCGCTGGCGCAGCGCGCCACGGTCGAGACCCTGCTCGGACTCGGAGCCCGGAAGGTCGAGCTGGTCGACACCCTCGTCGCCGCCGCCGTCGGCTGCGGGCTCCCCGTCGAGCAGCCGACCGCCACCATGATCATGGTCTGCGGTGCGGCCACCACGCAGATCGCCGTACTCTCGCTCGGCTCGATCGTCACCGCCGAGCGGATCCCGGTCGGCGGTGAGGCCATCGACCGGGCCGTCGTACAGCATCTGCGCCAGCACCACCAGCTGCTGCTGCCGGGCCAGGCCGTACGGCCGCTGCAGCTGGCGCTCAGCGGCAACGGGCTGTCCCAGGACGGGCCCGAGTACACCGAGATCCACGGCCGGGACGTGGCCACCGGACTGGCCCGTTCGGTCCAGGTCGAGACCGCGGCCGTACGGGAGGCCATCAACACCCCGCTGACCGCCGTGCTCGACGGCATCGGCCGGGTGCTGCGCGGCTGCCCGCCGGATCTGGTCGCCGATCTGTCCGACCGGGGCATCATGATGGTCGGCGGGAGCGCCCTGCTGCCCGGCCTGGAGCAGATGGTGCGCAACGCGACGGGGATGCCGGTGCACATCGCCGAGCGGCCCGACGTCTGCTCGGTCCTCGGACTCGGCGCGATGCTGGAGGGGAAGATCCAGCCCCTGACGCTGGCTCCGCTGAGCGGCTGAACCGCACCCCAGGGACCTGCGACGATCGGAGCGGGGGACCACGATGACCGCTGACACCCGGCTTCCGCTGCTGCTCGAAGCGGTGCTGAGCGTCGGTACGGATCTCGAACTGCGCGGCACGCTCCAGCACATCGTGGACTCGGCGACCCGGATGACGGGCGCGCGGCGTGGGGCGCTCGGGGTGGTCGACCCCGAGCGCGACCGCCTCAGCGACCTGTTCTCGACCGGCACCGACGGCGACGCGCTGATCGGCCTGGCCGACGACACCCCCGGCCTGCTGCGGCTCCCGGTCCGGGTCCACCAGCAGGTCTTCGGGACCCTCCATCTGGCCGACAAGGACGGCGGGGGGTTCGACCGGGACGACGAGGCGCTGCTGCGGGTGCTCGCCGCGCAGGCGGGCATCGCCATCGGCAACGCCCGGCTGTACGAGACCGCCAGGCTCCGCGAGCGCTGGATCAAGGGGGCGGCGGCCGTCACCAACGCGCTGCTCACCGGCGAGAGCGCGACCGACGCGCTGACCACCGTCGCCGAACAGGCCAGGAGCCTCGCCGACGCGGTCGCCGGTGTGGTGCTCCTGCCGACCGACGCCGGCGGTATGGAGATCGTCGCCGCCTCCACCTTCGACGACCCGGGCGACCTCATCGGCGCCACCATCGCACCGGGCTCCCCCGTCCTCGTCCAGTTGCTCAGCGGGGACCCGGTGTACATCGAGGACTCGTCGACCGATCCCCGGATGACCACCCATGTGCGGGCCCGTTTCGGGCCGAGCATGATGCTGCCGCTGCAGAGCGGCGGCAAGCTGATCGGCACCCTCGCACTGCCCAGGCGGCGCAGCGGCCGCCCCTACAACGCGGCGGACCGGACGCTCGCCCTTCAGTTCGCCTCGCAGGCCGCGCTCGCGCTCGTACTGGCCGACGCCCGGCAGAACAGCGAGCGGCTGGCGGTCTTCGAGGACCGCGACCGGATCGCCCGGGATCTGCACGATCTCGTCGTCCAGCGGCTCTTCGCGACCGAAATGATGCTGGAGTCGACCCATCGGCGGGCGGCCGGAACCGAGCTCGGGGAGCTGATCGGGCGGGCGGTCGACGAGCTGGACTCGACCATTCAGGACGTCAGGACGGCGATCTTCGCCCTCCAGCAGCCGCCGGCCGACGCACCGTCGACGCTGCGCGGTCAGGTGCTGCGGGAGGCGGACAGCGCGCGGGCGCTGCTGGGGTTCGCACCTTCGGTGCACTTCGTCGGCCCGGTGGACGCGCGGATCCCGGAGCGGACCGGCGAGGAGCTGCTGTCCGCACTGCGCCGGGGGCTCGCCCGCGCGCACCGGTCGCCGGACGCCGCCCGGGTGGCGGTGGTGGTCGACGCCCGGGAGGGGCCGGTACGTCTGACCGTCACGCACGACGGGACACCGGACGGCGAGGACGGGAACACGCTGGTGTGGGAGGCGTCGTAGGGCCGGTCCGCCCCTGCGGCCGGGTTACGGCACCGGCGACCTGGCGTCGTAGCGCAGGAAGCCGCGCCGGGTCAGGCCGAGCAGGGTGACCGCGAGGACGCAGGCGAGGCCGCCGCCGACCACGGCCGCGGTCGGGGAGGCCAGATCGCCCGCCGAGCCCGCGAGGAAGTCGCCGAGGCGCGGTCCGCCCGCGACGACCACGATGAAGACCCCCTGGAGCCTGCCGCGCATCTCGTCCGGGGCGGCTACCTGCATCATCGTGTTGCGGAAGACCATGGACACGGTGTCAGCGGCACCGGCGAGCGCGAGGAAGAGCAGCCCGAGCCAGAGGTTCCTGGTCAGGCCGAACACCGCGATGGCGAGCCCCCATCCGGCGACCGCGACCACGATCGCGAGGCCGTGCCGGTGGATGCCGCCCAGCCAGCCGGAGAAGACCCCGCCGAGCAGCGCGCCGACCGCGGGGGCCGCCACCAGCAGCCCCGTGGTGCGGGCGTCTCCCCCGTACCAGAGGACGGCCACCGCGGGGAACAGCGCCCGCGGCTGGGCCAGGATCATGGCGCAGAAGTCCGAGAAGAACGTCATCCGGAGGTTGGGGCGGGTGGCCAGGAAGCGCAGCCCGTCCAGGACCGAGGCGCGGCTCTTCTGGCCCGCGGCCCGGTCGGGGAGCATCGTGGGCAGCCGCCACATCGCGTAGAGGGCGGCGACGAAGGAGACGGCGTCGATGAGGTACGCGGCCTGATAGCCCCAGAAGCCGACGATGAGGCCGCCGAGCATCGGGCCGATCAGCGTCCCGAAGGTGGTGGTCATCGAGGACAGCGCGTTGGCCGCGGGCAGTTGTTCACCGGGCAGCAGCCGGGGGATCATCGCGGATCTGGCCGGGGCGTTGAGGGCGGCGCAGACGGACTGCAGGGCCACGATGCCGTACAGAAACCAGACATGGTGGAAGCCGGCGAACGCGGCCGACGCGAGGGCGACCGAGAGGAAGGCGGACCCGAGGGCGCTGTACAGCCCGAGTTTGCGGCGGTCGAGCGTGTCCGCTACGGCCCCTCCGTACAGGCCGAACGCGACGAGCGGCACCAGCGAGAAGAGCCCCACCAGCCCGACGGAGAAGCTGGAGTGCGTGAGGGCGTAGACCTGGAGCGAGATGGCCAGGGTGGTCATGCCCTGCCCGACCCAGGAGACGGTGTTGCCGAACCACAGCCGCCGGAAGTCGGGGGATGTGCGCAGCGGTGTGAGGTCGGCGAGTATGCGCCGACGTATCGGCGTCTCCTTGGGCGGGCGTATCGGGGTCACACGGGATGCTAACCGGCGCCCGGGACCGCCCCCCGCCCCGGTCGGGTCAGTCCTTCGACCGCTGCGACGCGATGAGACCGCTGAACAGCCAGTGGACGGCGTCGCCGTAGAGATTCTCGGGAACCAGCTCCGGATCCGTCCTGCGGAGCTGCACAAGTCCCTGGAACAGCGCCATCACGACTGTGGCGACCCCGTCGAACGGAACGTCGTCGGACTGCCCCCGCGCCTTGGCCCGGTCCGAGAGGACGGTGGACAGCGCGTCCCGGTTGCCGCGGAACTGTGCGGCCATACGCTCCTGGAACTCGGGGTGACGGATCGCGTACAGCCAGAACTCCGCCTGCAGCGGGGCGAGATCCATGTCCTCGCTCGCGACCTCGACCAGCAGCCGGGACAGCATGGTCTGGGTGTCCTCGACAGTTCCGTCCCGGTCGGACAGGATCGCGGCGGCCTCGGCGAGGCGGCTGCCGCTCCGGTTCGAGAGAAGCTCGACGAACAGCTCGTCCTTGCCCGCGAAGTTCGAGTACAGCGCCCCGGTGGAGAACCCGGCGCTCTCCGCGATGTCGTCGACCGACGCCCCCGCGAAACCCTTGCGTGCGAACACCCGCGCCGCGGCCTCCAGGAGAAGGGTGCGGGTGCGCGCCTTGGTCTCCGCCCGGGTCATACGGCGCGGACGTGAGTCGTCGTCTTTCATATAGCGAACATTACCGAAATAGTGTTAATTACGTCAATTGCCGGGAGGGCGGCCGCATGGCGGGGCGCCTTCAGGCCCCGTCCGGCAGCCAGTTGCCGTGGAACCCGGCGGGCACCCGGGCGGGCAGCTCGATTGTGGCGACGGGTTCCGAGAGGTCCGTGGCGTCCAGGATCACCAGGTCACTGGCGTCACGGGTGCGGTCGTGGACATAGGTGATCAGCCAGCGCGGAGGCGCGAACGCCGCCTCGCCCGGCGTCCGGTCCGCGCCGAAGGCGTGCTCCGCGGCCGATCCCGTGTGCAGGTCGTAGCGCACGAGCGAGTTCCCGGCCGTCACATGGCCGTACCGGGCGTCGAGCCCCGCGAGACGGTCGTCGATACGGGGGAACTCGCAGGCCCTGTCGTCCAGTTGCTCTTCCCGTACCGCGCCGGTACGGAGATCGAGACGCCACCGCCACAGATGCGCGGGCACGGAGTCGTGGCCCTCCCACCACAGGTGCGCGTACCGCGCCGCGTACAGGACGACCTCGTCGCCCGCCTCGTACGCGTTGAGCGTATGGAACACGTAGCACGGATCGATGGGGAACCACCGCACCGCACCGTGCGGATCGGTCCTCGGCAGCAGCCCGATCCGGGCGCCGTATCCCGGGTCCCAGCGGTAGGGCATCCCCTTTCCGCCGGGCACCAGCACGACCGGCAGATCGAGGAAGACGACATGCCTGCTGGTGAGCGTGAACTCATGCATCATCGTCGGCCCGGCCACCTCTATCGGGCGGCTCAGCCGCAGGGTGCCGTGCGCGTCGGCGCGGTGGTACGTCAGATACGGCTGCCGCTTCGCATAACCGAAGAAGTGGAGCTCCCCGGTCTCCGGGCAGATCTTGGGATGCGCGGTCATCGGGGTGGTGAGCCCGCCCCCGAAGTCGTACGGACCGACCGTCTCCAGCTCACGGGTCACCTCGTACGGCAGCGACGCCTCCTCCAGCGCGAGCGTCCGGCCGGCGTGGCTGACGACATGGGTGTTGGCCCAGGCGCCGGTCAGCTCCGGTGAGCCGTCCGGACGGGGCGGCAGCGGGGTGTCGAAGCCCTCGGTGCGCACCCAGCGGTTGCGGTAGCAGGCGGCCCGCCCGTTCTCCAGGCGCACACCGTGGAGCATGCCCTCGCCGAGAAACCAGTGCCGCGACTCCGTACGCGGGTTCGGTCCGTTGCGTACGTACCAGCCGTTCAGCTCGGGCGGCACCGCACCGGTGACCGGCAGGTCGAACGCGGTCGACTCGGCGGCGACCGGGGCGTAGTTCCCCCGGGTGTGGAAGGTGTGCTCGGTCACGGGGCTGCTCCATGGTGGGGTGAACGGTCCGCGGAGGGCAACGGGGTTGTATGCGCGCGATCGTGACGGCGCGTCAACTCTGCGGTGACACCCGTCACGCCCGCACGGCAGGGGCTCGCTATCGGATGTGCGGCAGGGGCTTCGCGGTCATGGGCGGCGCGAGAGGGGTGAAGAACCGGCTGTCACCCAGCGGCCCGAGCAGCATGACGGCGAGTCCGAGCCCGATCGCGACGACGAGCGAGGCATCGCCGACCGAGCCCTTGAGCTGCTCCTCGACCACGGCCGCGATCACTACCAGGACGGCCTTCGAAGCGACCAGCGGCACCAGGTGCACCTCGACGGACCTGCGCCGGAGCCGGGACCTGAGCAGGAACATCACCACGGCGAACACGAGGATCGTGCGCAGCGCCTCCTCCCACACCGGCCTGCCGCGGTTGAGGTACCAGAAACCGCCGATCAGCAGACCGCCGAGCAGATAACGGAGGGCTTTCGATGAGGACGTCATTTCTTCGCTCCGAGAGGTGTGGGGAGACCGGTGGCGGCCAGTGCACGGCGGCGCCGGGGTATCGGGCGGGGGCGCGCATCGGCCCCCCCGTCCGGCTGGGCGTCGCCCAGCGGCTTTCATATGGATAACGCTATTCGGATAGTGAGCATTATGTCAATCGCTGGAGAGCAGGGCGGGCAGCAGAAAGACCCCGGCCGCTCGGCCGGGGTCGGGGTGGGGTCGTGGTCGCGGTGGGGTCGGGGTCGCGGTGGGGGTGGGGTCGCAGTGGGGGTGGGGTCGGGGTCGCGGTGGGAGCGGGAGGGAAGCTGGGAGGTCCTAGACCTCGACCAGGGTGATCTCGGTGGCCTTGACGCTGGTCCACACCCGTACGCCGTCCGCGAGGCCGAGTTCGAGTGCGGCCTGCGGGGTGATCTCGGCCACCAGGTCGGGCGCCTCGGCCGAGGTGATGAGGACGCGGAGCCTGCTGCCCGCCGATGTGATCTCCCGTACGGTGCCGGGCCAGACGTTGCGCGGGCTGCCGGTCGGCCGGTCCGGGTGTACGGAGACGGCCTCGGGCGCGATGATCGCCAGCGCCCCGGTGCCCTCGGCGAGCCCGTCGGCGACGACGAGCTGTCCGCCGCCGGTGAGCGCGAGGCCGTCCCCCGACGCGGTGCCGGTCCAGGCGTTGCGGCCGAGCATCCGGGCCACCCACGGCGACCGCGGATGCAGGGTGACTTCGGCGGGCGGGGCGTCCTGGAGCGTACGGCCGTCGTCCAGTACGAGGACCCGGTCGGCCAGCGAGACCGCCTCCACCGGGTCGTGGGTGACGATCAGACAGACACCGGCGAAGCCGCTGAGGTGCGTCCGCAGGGTGTGGCGCACATGGGCCCGGGTGGTCTGGTCGAGTGCGGCGAGTGGTTCGTCGAGCAGCAGCAGCCGGGGGCGGGCGGCGAGCGCCCTGGCGAGGGCGACGCGCTGCGCCTGGCCGCCGGAGAGCTGGGAGGGCTTGCGGGCGGCGAGATGGCCGACGCCGAGCCGCTCCAGCCACAGGGCCGCATCCCGGCGCGCCTCCGCGCGTGGCACCCGGCGCGACCGCAGGCCGTAGGCGGTGTTGGTGAGCGCGCTGAGATGCGGGAAGAGCGCCCCGTCCTGCGGGACCCAGGCCACCCCCCGGCGGTGCGGCGGCAGCGGGCCGACGTCGGTGTCGCCCAGCCGCAGTTCCGCGTGGGCGCGCGGGGTGAGGCCGAGGAGGGCGCGCAGCAGGGTGGTCTTGCCCGCGCCGTTGGGGCCGACGACCGCGATGGTGGTGCCCGGCTCCGCGTCCAGGGTCAGCTCGTTGAAGCCGGTGACCACCGCGTGCAGCGGCCAGCGCTCCTGCGGGGCAAAGGACTCGGGGGCCGGGCCGCCTCCCGTGGTGGTGTCCGCTGCGCCGACGGCGCGGTCCGCGTCCGGTGCGCCTTCCGCAGTGGCGGCGGGGCCGAAGCCGGGTTCGGGCCGGCCGGTGCCGTCCGTACCGTCCGTGTCGTCGGCGGGGCGTACGGGCTTCGCGGTGCGCTCGGCCGTTCCGCCGGTCCACCGTCCGCGCAGGGCGACCAGGACGGCCATCGCGATGACGAGAAGCAGCAGCGAGACGGAGGTCGCGGCCTCCGGCGAGTCCTGGAGCAGCAGATACACCTGGAGCGGCAGCGTCTGGGTGGTACCGGGCAGATTCCCGGCGAAGGTGATCGTCGCCCCGAACTCACCGAGCGCCCTGGCCCAGGTCAGCGCGGCGCCCGCGGCGAGACCCGGCGCGACCATGGGCAGCGTGACGGTGCAGAACACCCGGACCGGCGACGCTCCGAGCGAGGCCGCGGTCTCCTCGTACCGCGGACGCAGCCCGGCGAGCGTGCCCTCCAGGCTGATGACCAGGAACGGCATCGCCACGAAGGTCGCCGCGACCACCGCCCCCGAGGTGTGGAAGGGCAGCACGATCCCGAAGGTGTTCTCCAGCCAGGGCCCGAGCAGCCCCCGGCGGCCGAACCCGAGCAGCAGCGCCACACCGCCGACGGTGGGCGGCAGCACCATCGGCAGCAGGACGAGCGAGCGTACGAGCGTCTTGCCCGGGAAGTCGACCCGGGCGAGCAGCCAGGCCAGCGGCACCCCGAGCAGCAGTGAGAGGCCCAGCGCCCAGAAGGAGACCAGCAGCGAGAGCCGTAGCGCCTGGGTGGTGTCCGGGCTGGTCAGATGGGTGCCCAGCTCGCCCCATGAGGTGCGGGCCAGGATGCCGATCAGCGGCATCAGCAGGAACGCGACCGCGATCAGAGCGGGCACCGCGAGGGCGATCGGGGTGCCGGTGCGCGGAGTGCGGGCACGGACGCGGATGCTTCTCATCGGGGTTCCTGTGATCGGGATGCCGGACAGCGGCCACCCGGGTGCCGGAGCCGTGGCCGCGTATCCATACAAGGCGGGACCGTACGGGGCTGTCCACCGTCTGCGCGGATACGGCAGCGGCAACAACAGCCCCGTACGGGAGAGTTGAGCGTTCTACAGCTTGGGCGTTCTACAGCTTGGGCCGCACTACGGCTTTAGGCGTGCTACGACTTTGGCCGTACTGCGGCTTGGGCCTGCTACGGCTTTGGCCGCACTGCGGCTTTGGGCCTGCTACGGCTTCTGGAAGCCCGCGCCCTGGAGGATCTTCTGCGCCTCGGGGCCGGCCAGCCACTTGACGAACGCGGCGGCGGCCGCCGAGTGCTTCGAGTCCTTGATGGTCGCCGCCGGGTAGGAGGCGACGGCGTTCTGCGCGTCGGGGATGTCGACGGCCTGGACCTTGCCGGGCGCCGTGGCCGCGTCCGTCTTGTAGACGATGCCCGCGTCCGCCTCGCCCAGCTCGACCTTGGAGAGGACGGCGCGGACGTTGACCTCCTGGGAGACCGGCTTCACCTTGATCTTCTGGGCGTCGAGCACCTGCTTGCTGTAACGGCCGACGGGCACCTCGGGGGCGGCGAGTACGACCTTCAGCTTGGAGTCGGAGAGGTCCTTCAGGTCCTTGATCTTGTCCGGGTTGCCCTTGCCGGTGGCGATGACCAGACGGTTCTTGGCGATGATCTCCGGCGTACCGACGTCGGACTTGAGGCCGTCCATCGTCTTGGTGTCCGCGGTGACCAGCGCGTCGGCCGGGGAGCCCTGCTTCACCTGGGTGGCCAGTTCCTGGGAGCCGGCGAAGGAGTAGGTGATCTTCGTGCCGGGGTGCTCCTTCTCGTACGCCTTCTTCGCGGTGGCGAACACGTCGGTGAGCGAGGAGGCGGCGAGGACGGTCAGATCCGCCTTCGGGGTGCCGGACGCGGAGTCGGACGCCTTGGCGCCGGTGTCCTTCTTGCTGTCGTCGTTGCCGCCACAGGCGGCCAGCGGCAGCAGCAGGGCTGCGGTGACGATCGCGGTGGCGGTACGGCGGCGGGTGAGGATGCGGGACATGAGGGTGGGACTCCTTGAGGGACGGGCGGCACGGTTGCTGCCCGAGCGGATGGGGATGAGCCACGCCGAATGGGGGCCTCCCGGCTCGGGTTGGTCCGAGGGTTCGGGGAAGGGCGACGCCGCTGTGTGGGGGAGCTGCTTACGGGAGCGGATCCGAGCCGGCACGGGGCTCAGGTCCGGTCGATGTGCACACTGGTCGACTTGACGCGGGCGGTGGCCTGCATGCCGACCTCCAGGCCGAGTTCCTCGACGGCCTCCCTGGTGAGGAGGGAGACCAACCGGTGCGGGCCTGCCTGGATTTCCACCTGAGCCGCCACATCGCCGAGCTTCACGGCGGTGACGATGCCCGGGAACGCGTTGCGCGCCGAGGTGTAGGACGCGCCGTCCTCGCCTGCGGAGCTCTGCCCGATCTCGATCGAGAAGGCGGCCAGATCGCGTCCGCCGATGAGCCGGCGGCCGGATTCGTCGCGGTGGGTCGCGACTCTGCCGGCATCCGCCCAGCGACGAGCGGTGTCGGGGCTGACGCCGAGCAGACGAGCCGCCTGACCGATCGTGTAGGACTGCATATGCGGAAAGATATGCCCAGTTGGCTGGCATCTGCAATTCATCGGCCGAAGCTCCATGGCAGATGCCAATCCCCTTGGAGGAAGACCCGAAGCGCCGTTGGGCGACAGGGGACGCACGGCGAAGGCGGGGAACGTAATATCGCAAATCCGACATCCCCCTCTGTGTGCGAGGTTCCCCCATGTCTCTGGACATCCGCAGTCTGAGCATCCGCAACCAGCTCCCCGGCACCGTCACGGGCGTCACCGAGGGGGCGGTCATGGCGACCGTCAAGGTGCACCTCGGCGGCGGCCAGGAGGTCACCGCCGCCATCACCCTGGAGGCTGCGCGGGAGCTGGGTGTCGCGGAGGGCGTGGCCGTACGGGCGCTGATCAAGTCCACCGAGATCTCCCTGGCGACCGGCCCGGTCACCGGGCTGAGCATCCGCAACCGGCTTCCCGGCACGGTCACCGCCGTCACGACGGGCGGGGCCATGGCCGGGGTCAAGGTCGACGTCGAGGGGGCGGAGCTGACGGCGGCCATCACGAAGGAGTCGGCGGCCGAACTCGGCCTCGCGGCGGGCTCGTCCGTCGTCGCGCTGATCAAGTCCACCGAGGTCTCCCTCGCCACGGTGTGAGGGCGGGCGGCACGGCCGCGCCTACCGCTCGGCGAAGACGCAGGCACCGACCCAGACACTGGTGATCGCGCTGATGTAGCGCGCCCCGCAGCGGTCGGACGGGACCACCAGCTGACTGCCCGCCATGTCCAGGCCGCGTCCGTCCACGGCGGTGGCCAGCAGGATCGGCGAGTCCGCGAAGTCCGCGTCGATCTCGGCCCAGGACAGCACCGTACGGTGCCCGTCCCCGCCCTGGACGGCCAACAGGAAGCGGGAACGGTCCTTGCGCCGCGCCGGGTCGAAGGCCGGCCGTGCGTCGCCGACGACCTCGCGCAGCAGCGGACCCTCGAAGGTGTGGTGCTGCGGGCCGTTCTTGGCGCAGTCGAAGACCACATCCGCCCGGTGCTGGCCCCACCGGGCCCGCAGATCCGCCACCGTCAGCGCGACGGGCCGCACCAACTCGCCCTTGAGCACCAGGCTTCTGGGCGCCAGGGAGGCGGCGCGGACGGGCCGGGACGGTGCGGTGGTTCCACTCATGGGGTTCCCCCTCCAGGCGGGCCACTCGGCGTCCGCCCTTGCCTGGAGCCCATGATGCCCACCGCCTCGGCGCCTGAACCACAGGTGCGGCCCGATGTGGCTCGCCCGGCTCGCCGCTGGGAGGGAAAGGGGCCGCGGGAAGCGGTATCCGCGAGATGTCCGGGGATCCGGGTGAATCTCTAGACATCCAGGCCCCTCGCCCGCCGGTCCATGGCACGCCATACGCGGTCGCGGGTGACCGGGAGTTCGGTGAAGCGGATACCGGTGGCGTCCCGCAGGGCGTTGGCCAGCGCCGGGGCCACCGGGTTGAACGGGCTCTCGCTCATGGACTTCGCGCCCAGCGGACCGATGGCGTCGTCGGTCTCCATGAAGTGCACCTCGGTACGCGGCACATCGGCGAAGGCGGGCAGCCGGTACATCCGGAAGGCGGGCGTGGTGACCTGGCCACGGTCCCCGATCCGTACGTTCTCGAAGAGCGTCGCCCCCAGGGCCTGCGCCACTCCCCCCTCGACCTGGCCGCGGCACTGCATCGGGTTCATCACCTTGCCCGCGTCCGCCGCGTGCACGCTGCGCAGGATACGGATCTCACCGCTGCCGGGGTCGACGGCGATCCGGAACCACTGGGCGTTGAAGGCCACCGAGCGGGGAGTGCCGCCGAAGTACCCGTCCTCGGCGAGCACCTGGCCCGCCGTCTGCGCGGCGGCGTACACCTCCTTGAGCAGCAGACGGCGGTCACCGCACTCGACGGCCTCCTCGACCAGACGGCAGTCGGCCGGGGACACCCCGAGATGGGCGGCGGCGAAGCGCAGCAGCGACGCCGCGAGCGCCTCCGATGCCCGCAGGGTGGCCTTGCCCGCCACCACGGTGCCGGTCGACCCGAAGGCACCGGTGTCGTGGCGGACCACGTCCGTGTCCGACTGCCGGATGGCGATCCGGCCGACGGTGGTGCCGAGTTCGCCCGCCGCGATCTGCCGGTGGACGGTGGTGGTGCCGTTGCCGAACTCGGCCGTACCGACGGCGAGGTCGAAGGTGCCGTCGGCGAGCAGCGTGACACGGGCGTCGGCGATGTGACCGCCGGGCGGCCCGGTGGCGATCATCGAGAGGGCCGCGCCCTCCCCGGTGAGCCAGCCATCGGGCACGACGGCGCCCGGTGCGGTCTCCGGTGCGGTGTCCGGGGCGCCCGCGCTCTCCTTCTCCTGCGCCTGTGCCCGCTCCTTCTCCTGTGCCTGCGCCGTGCGGACGATACCGAGGCACTGGTCGAGCCCGTAGCTCGCGATGTGCAGGTCCTCCTCCTCACCGTCGGCGGTGACCATGGGCTCGCCCGCCTTGATGATGTTCCGCGCCTTGAGGTCCAGCGGGTCCATGTCCAGCCGCCTGGCGATCTCGTCGAGCACGGACTCCATGCCGAAGACGACCTGCCCGAGCCCGTACCCGCGGAACGCGCCCGCCGGAACGGTGTGGGTGTAGACCGAGTAGCCGTCGGCCCTCTTGTTGGGGCAGCGGTACACCGAGAGGGACTCGCCGCAGGCGTGGAACATCACGGCGGGGCCGTGGTTCCCGTACGCCCCGGTGTTGGAGACGACGCGCAGCTGGAGCGCGGTGAGCGTGCCGTCCCGCCGGGCCCCGGCCTTGATACGGATACGGAACGCGTGGCGGGTGGTGGCGCCGTAGAACTGCTCGGCCCGGGTGTACTCCAGCTTGACCGGGCGGCGGGTCCGCATCGCGGCGAGCGCGACGATGTCCTCGACGATCATCTCCTGCTTGCCGCCGAAGCCGCCGCCGACCCGGCCCGCGAACACGCGCACCTTCTCCAGCGGCAGTTCGAAGAGGACACAGAGCGCGCGCCGGGTCAGGAACGGGGTCTGGCTGCTCGTCCGTACGATCAGCCGCTGCCCTTCGGGCGGGGCGGGGATCCCGGCGGTACGGCCGGTGCCCGCCGCCTCTTCTGCCGCTACTGCCGCTACTGGCTCTTCTGCGTCTCCGGCCTCTCCGGCCTCCGCAGCCTCTCCGGCCTCCGCGGCCTCCTCTGCCTCTTCCAGCTCTCCCGCCTCTCCCGGCTCTCCCACCCCGGCGTGGACGTTCACGCCCGTCTCGGGGTCCCTGCTCACCCGGTCGACCCCCACCGCGGAGCCCACCTCGCCGGCCACGTTCTCGTCCATGTCCTCGAACCAGGCCACCGCGCCGTGCGTCTCCAGGCTGGCGTGCTGCACCCGCTGGGTCCGGAAGTCCTGTTCGTACACCACGTCGGCCTCGGCGAAGCCCGCCTCGACATCGCCGGTCTCGCCGTGGGTCTCCCCGACCACGTTGTCCTGCGGGCGGCTGATCCGGGATCGCTCCGCGTCCTTGGCGTGGACGACGGGAGCGCCGGGCAGCATCGCCTCCTCCGGGTCGAGCACGGCGGGCAGGACCTCGTACTCGACCTCGATCCGGCGGCATCCCTCCTCGGCCGCGCCCTCGCTCTCGGCGACGACGGCGGCGACGCGCTGGCCGACGTAGCGCACCGTGTCGTCCAGCAGCCGGGTGTCGTCCGGGTCCTCCTCGGGGTGTTCATGGCGCGCGGTCGAGTAGAGCCGCTCCGGTGCGTCGTGGTGGGTCAGTACGAGGTGCACTCCGGGCACCCGCAGCGCGGCCGCCGTGTCGATGGAGACGATCCGGGCGTGCGCGTGCGGGGAGCGCAGCAGCTTCATGTGCAGCAGCCCCGGCACATTGATGTCGAAGGTGTAGCGCGCGGTGCCGGTGACCACCTGCGGCCCGGCGGGGGCGGGCAGACTGCGGCCGACGGCCTTGCCCGCGCACGGCGCCTCGGCGTGCTTGACGCCCCGGATGGAGTCCTCGATCGCCCGGTAGCCCGTGCAGCGGCACAGATTTCCCTTGAGCGCCCTGGGCAGGTCGGTCAGCTGGTCCTCGTCGAGCGCCGCGGTGGTCATCAGGAACCCGGCGGTGCAGAACCCGCACTGGAATCCCTGCGCGTCGAGGAACTTCTGCTGTACGGGGTGGAGTTCGCCGTCCTTCGCGAGCCCCTCCACCGTGGTGACCGAGCGGCCCTCCGCCCGGACGGCGGGGTAGAGGCAGCTGTGCACGGGCTCGCCGTCCACATGCACCGTGCACGCCCCGCAGTCGCCCGCGTCGCACCCCTTCTTCACACCGAACCAGCCGCGGTCCCGCAGATAGGTCCGCAGACACTGGCCGGGGCGGGGCTCCGCGTCGAAACGCTGGTTGTTCACTTCGATCTCGTAGGTCATCGCACACCGCCCCCGGTGAGTTCGGAACGGATCTCCTCGGCCAGCCGCAGCGCCATGTGGCGGCGCCACTCGGGGAGTCCGTGGATGTCGTCGAACCAGTCGTCGTCCCGGACCTCCCGCAGGATCGCCGCGCGCAGTTCGTCCGGCGAAGGCGGCAGCGGGAACCAGAACCGGAAGGGCCGTACGGTCGCGGCCGAGACCGTGATCGCCAGCGAGCCGTCCAGCGGGTCGAGCGCGCCGATGACCAGGGCGCCGGAGCGTCCGAGCCCGTAGAGGGACGCCTGCCGGAAGGCCGTACGGGAGGCGACGGCGCGGGCGGGCAGGGTGACCGAGCGCAGCAGCTCCCCCTGGCCCAGGTTCTTCGCCCCGGCACCGGTGATGAACTCCGTGACCGGCAGACGGCGCAGCGATCCGTCCTGGGCCCGGAGCAGGCAGACGCCGTCGAGAGCGGCGGTGAGGGAGATCATCGGGCCGGCCGGCAGACCGTTGCAGAGGTTGCCGCCGAGAGTCGCCATGTTCCAGATCTTGAACGAGGCGAGGAAGGCGCGGCAGCACTGCTCGACGAGCGGCGCCGCAGGGGCCGACCAGACCTTTCCGAACCGCGAGAGCTGGGCGATCGTGCAGGTCGCGGCGATCTCCAGACCGCCGTCCGGCAGTTCCTTCAGCGGCTCCCAGCCCATCCGGCTGAGGTCGATCAAACGCCGCAGCCGGGGCTGGGGTTCGGAGAAGAGGTAGGTGCCGCCGCCCAGCCAGTAGTCGCCGGGCCGCCAGGCCGGCCGGGTGCGCGCGTCCCGCACCTCGGCCACCGTGTTGAGATCCATAGCGCTCCCCCTCGTTCCCTCTCCGTACTGCTCCCGGCCCGTACCGTGCGGGGTTCGTCGGGGTGTCCGTATGCCGGGGCCGCTGCCGACGCGGCATGTGCTCCGCCAGTGAAGCAACGCGCCGGGGTCCGGGACGACTGGTTCCGGCCACGGAAAACCGCCGGGTGCACAGCACGATGGTTGGACGATCAACCAAGGGGCGTTCCTCCATTGACGCCTGGCATTTACGATGGTTCCACTCACACTCGCCTCGTGAATGTGAGATGCCGGATCTTCAGGTCGGGCGCTGTACAAGGGGCTGTCCGGCGGATCAGGGCGCAGGTATCGCCGGTTCCCGATCGGCCCCGGTGAGCGGGGCCTGGTGCGTCCAGCTGCAAGGAGGAGGAGGGCGGCGAGGCGGTGGGGGTCCCCCCGGCCGGAGGCTGGGGGAGTCGTCAACCGACGACAACGCCGCAGATGGGCGTGCCAGGCCCCGCGTCTGCGCCCGGATCCGCCGGACAGCCCCTAGGAGCCAGAGCATGCACGTCGGACAACTTCTCCAGCTCGAATCACTCGATCTGGCCCTGCTCTGGGGGGAGCCCCCGCTCCTCACCCGGGAGATCAGTGGTGTCACCGCCACCGATCTGGAGGACCCGGCACGCTTCCTCCAGCAGGGCGAGATCGTGCTGAGCGGGCTGGTCTGGTGGAGCCCCGACGCCGGCCCGGCCAAGACCGACCACTTCGTATCGGCGCTCCGCTCGGCCGGGGCGACGGCGCTCCTGGCGGGCGAGGAGACCCATGGCACCGTCCCCGGCGTGCTGATCGACTCCTGCCGCGAACACGGCGTTCCGCTGCTCTCGGTGCCCGCGCAGACCAGCTTCCGCGCCATCACCGAGGCGGTCTATCTGCGCCAGTGGGGCGACCTCAGCCGCCGCCCGGCGCACCACTACGCGCTGCCCGCCAACGTACGGACCGAGCTGTCCCGGCTGCTCGCGGACGGCGCGGGCCCCGACGAACTGCTCGACCGTGCCTTCGCCCATCTCGGGCGGCTGCCCTGCTACCTCCTGTCGGCCGGTGGCCGCACCCTCGGCCGCACGCCGTCCGCCCCCGAACTGCCCGCGCCGCGGGCCGCCGCGCTGCTCAGGGACACCGCGAGGGACACCACCCGGGTCGCCCTGCGGGTCGAGGCGGAATCGGGCCCCTATGACACCTGGTACCTCTACCTGCCCGACCCGGCGGAGGCCCCGCCGCGGGTGCTCCACGAGATCGCCGATGTGATGGCGCAGCACCGCCACACGCTCGACCGGCGCCGGGCCACGGAGCGGCGGGCCGGTGACGAACTGCTGGCTCTGGCCGACTCACCGGTGGCGGACCCGGCGGTCCTGGACTCCGCGCTGGCCGCCTGCGGTCTGCCGGCGCACGGCCACTACCGGGTGATCGCGGCCGCGCTGGGCGGTGACGGTGCGCAGCGGGCGGAGGGGGCGGATGCGCGGGCCGCTCTCACGGAGGCGCTGAGCCAGGTGGTGACCGGACCGTTCGCGGTGGGGGTGCGGCCCGGCGGGACCGCGGTGGCCGTCCTGCACACGGGACACGACGAGGACTCCGGGCGGCCCGCGCTCGACCAGGCGTGGTCACTGCTGCACGGCTGCTCCCCCGGGACACCGCTGCACGCCGGCATCAGCGACCGCACCCCGGGCCCCGGCGGCCTCAACTCGGCTCTGGGGCAGGCGCGTTACGCCCTGGCAGCGGCGGCCACCACGGCCTCGGAGGCCGACCGGGTCACCGCGGTGGACGACCTGACCTCACTGGACGCGCTGCTGGCCGGTGTCCCCACCGACGTACGGGCGGCCTTCAGCGTCAACACCCTGGGGCCCCTGTCCGACAGCTCCAGCGGTTCGCACCGTGTGCTCCTGGAGACGCTGGAGTCCTTCCTCGCCCACAACTGCTCCTGGACCCGTACGGCCGAGGCGCTGCATCTGCATGTCAACACGGTGCACTACCGCATCCAGCGCGTGGAGGCGCTGACCGGCCGGGGGCTCTCCAACCTGGACGACAAACTCGACCTGCACGCCGCGCTGAAGTGCCGCTGAGAGGCAGGACCGCGGGCTGCCGGGCCGCTACTGCCGGTCGATATGCACATTGGTCGACTTGACGCGCGCTGTCGCCGTCACCCCGACCACGATCCCCAGTTCGTCGACGGCCTCCCGGCTCACCAGGGAGACCAGCCGGTGCGGCCCGGACTGGATCTCGACCTGGGCGACCACGTCGTCGACGGTGACCCGGGTGACGATCCCGGCGAAGGAGTTCCGTACGGAGGTGTGGACCTCCCCCGGCACCGGATGCAGGCCCTGGGCCCGCCCCTTGGCGAAGGACGCGAGGCTCACCCCGTCGATGACACGGTTCCCCGCGCCGTCCCGGTCCATGGCGATCTGCCCCCCGTCGGCCCAGCGGCGGACGGTCTCAGGACTCACACCGAGCAGACCCGCTGCCTGGCCAATGCTGTACGAGGGCATTCCTGCACCCTAAAGCCACCCGTACGGCGGCGGCGTGCGGGCCCCGTGCGGCCCCGTGCGGCCTGCGCCGTACGCGTCAGGCGGATCCGCGGGCGAAGACCCCGCGCAGGGAGGCGGCGTAGCCCACGACTCCGGCGAGCAGAAGTCCGCAGACACCCTGTTCGATCTTCATCCACTCGGGGAAACCCCCGGGCAGCGCGATGATCACGACGATGACCGCGACCATCACGGACGAGATCACCGTCAGACGGCGCCAGGCACCACGTGCGCCCCGCGCGGCACGCACGGCGAACCGGTACAGCAGCACGGAGCTGGCCGCCACGATGGAGCCGCGTATCCACACGGCGGAGTTCACCGCGGCGTGGTCGTCGCGCAGCAGCACGACGGCCAGAAGGGTCAGGACGCTCAGGCCGAGATAGCCGCCGACCAGCAGTTTGATTCTGCGGAACGCCTCCCTGGTGCGGGGCTGTTCCAGGCTCCGGGAATTGACGGTGTTCATACTCGTCCTCCTTGAGGGCTCCCGTTCCGGTCAGCTGGTGCCCGCGGCCGGGATCATCCGGTCGATCAGCCACACCAGCTGTCCGGCCACCTCCGGGCCGTCCAGCTCGGAGTGGTTCATGAACTGCTCGGAGAGCGCGTCGATGGTCGCCCGCAGCAGTACCGCCGCCGTCCAGGTGTCGAACTCCCCGAACTCACCGGCCCGTTGGCCTGCCTCAAGCAGCTGCTGAGCGACGGCGACGAGACTGTCGTTGCCCTGGCTCGTGTAGCGGAGCGCACCGTCGTCGCCGCGCAGGTTCCGGCTGATCTCCAGCACGGCCCGCGCTTCCTTCTGGTGGGTCCAGGTGAAGTTCACGCAGGAGCGCACATAGGTCAGCACCCGCTCGCGCTCGGTGGAGGCGGCCGCCCGCTCCGCCCGCAGCGGTGGCACCGCGTCCGCGTACACCTGCTCCATCACGGCTTCCATCAGCTCGGACCGGGAGGTGAAGTGGTAGAGCACCACACTCTTCGACACCCCGGCCCGCCGGGCTACCTCCGCGATGGTGGTCGCCGCGTACCCCAGCTCGACGAGGCCGTCGATCGCGCAATCGACGAACTGGCGACGACGGGCGCGGTTCACGAAGGTGCCGTCGCCCTGACCATCCACACTCTTTTTCGACCGCATGGTCGAAAAGTAACACGTGCGGTCAGCCTATGCCATTGTTCCTGGTCAGGGGGACGCCCGAGGGGAGGCACGGGTCCGGGCGCGCGGAAGCGGCTGGACGCGGCACTCGGCGCGGTCGGCCGTGCCGACAAGGTCAACGCGGTCAACGCGGTCGACAGGGCCGGCAGGGTGGGCACGGTTGGCGCGACGGATGCGAGCGGTCAACAGGGTGGCCGCGCACCGCCGTTCAGCCCGTCAGCCGAGCTGCAGCACATGACTGTGCCGGCTGCCGAAGAAGACGAGCGGGACTCCGCCGTCATGTGCGCCGGACGAGGTGGCCGCCGATGCGACCCGCGCCACGAACAGCGTGTGGTCGTGGATCTGGATCTCCCGCGTCACCTCGCACTCGAAGCGGGCGAGGCTCCCTTCGAGCGTGGCCACATGGCTCCCCTCGACGAAGCGCGGTTCTATGTGTCCGTCGCGTGGTCCGCTGAAGTGGGAGGCGTACGCGCTCTGCCCGTGGCCGAGCACGCTCACCCCGTACCAGCCGCTCCCCGATATGAGGGAGTGCGTCTTCCCCTTCCGGAGCGAGACCATGACGGTCGGGGGATCGAGGCTGATCGACGTGAAGCTGTTGACGGTGGCGCCGCGCGTCTCCCCCTCGGGGTCATCCGCGGTCACCACGACGATTCCGGTCGCGAACAGCGCCACGGACTCGCGGTACAGCTCCATGGACGCCTCTGGCCTGGACGCTCGCATACGGACGCTCCTCTTCCTGGGGGATCGGCATCCAACGGGGGCTCCTGGCCCACCCCGTTGCAGGTTAGGTTAGCCTAACTTAAGCAGAAGGGCTTCGAGGTGTCGTACGCCGGTCCGGGCGTGCCCGCACCTGCCCGTGTATCGGCCTGTCGATCTGTCGACTCATCGACCTGGAGTGATGTATGACCGCTGGGACCGTCACCACCCGCCCCGTCCAGGCGCCGTTCCGCGTCTTCCCCGTCCATGTGGAACGGACCGTCCGGCTCACCCCGCAGATGGTGCGCGTCACCTTCGGGGGCCCCTCGCTCTCCGCCTTCCGCACCGGCCACCGCGACCAGCGCGGCAAGATCCTGCTCCCGGCCCCCGGCCAAGCCGAGCCGCTGCTCCCCGAAGGCACGACCGACAGCGGCTGGTACGCGGTCTGGCGGACGATGCCGCCGGAGACCCGGCCCGTGCTGCGTACGTACACCTTCCGCGCCCACCGCACCGATCCGGACGAGGTCGACATCGACTTCGCCCTGCACGGTGAGGGCAGCGGCCCCGCCTCACGGTGGGCGGCCGGCGCCCGCCCCGGTGACCGCGTCCTCGTCGTCGGCCCGGCCCGCGAGGACGCCGGCGGTGTGGACTTCCTGCCGCCGCCCGGTACGCGTTCGGTCGTGCTGGCGGGTGACGAGACGGCGCTACCCGCCATCGCCTCGATCCTCGAAGGGCTCCCCGCCGCGCTGCCCGTCCAGGTCTTCGCCGAAGTCTCGGGGCCTGCCGAGGAGTTGGAGCTTCCCGGCACCGCACAGGTCACCTGGGTGCACCACGGCCAGAGCCCGTCACCCCTGCTCGACGCCTTCCGGGACGCCGAACTGCCGGTCGCCTCGCCGTACTTCTGGATCGCCGGAGAGGCTTCGGTCAGCAGGGAGCTGAGGCGCCATCTGGTCGGGGAGCGCGGGGTCGAGCGCGGTTCGGTGTGCTTCAAGGGGTACTGGCGACGGGGGTTGACCGAGGACCAGGAGGAGAGCACCGCCGCCGCACCGCAGGACGGCACGGACGACTGAGCCGGTCCGGCGGTCCCGCTCACGGCGGGGACCCGACCGGCCTCCGGCCCGGGTCCCCGGCGTCATCCCCCACCGGACGAACGGCTCTGGGGCCTGTCGTCGGAGTGCCGTGCGGCAGGCGGCACTCGACGGCAGGCCCCAGAGCCGTGTCCGTGAAGTCGCGAGCCGGACACGGCTTCGCGGGACACGGCCTAGCCGCGCGCCCCCGACCACGCGGCCCACAGCGCCGCGTATCCCCCGCCGGCCGCGACGAGTTCGTCATGGGTGCCGTGTTCCACGATGCGGCCCTGTGCCAGGACCAGGACGCGGTCGGCGCGTACCGCCTGGGTGAGCCGGTGGGCCACCACCAGCGCGGTGCGGCCCTCAAGGGCGCGCTCCGCCGCCGCCTCCAGCACCCGTGAACCGGCGCTGCCCGCCTCGGCGGTGGCTTCGTCCAGGACCGCGATCGGCGGATCCGCGAGCACGAGCCGGGCGAGCGCCAGCTGCTGCGCCTGTACGGGGGTGAGGCGCAGGCCGCCCTGGCCGATCCGGGTGGCGAGGCCCTCCGGCAGCGCCTGCGCCCAGTCCAGCGCGTCCACCGTCTCCAGCGCTGCGAGCAGTTCGGACTCCCCGGCATCGGGCCGGGCCAGCCGGAGGTCGTCGGCGAGCGAGCCCGCGAAGACATGCGTCTCCTGGTTCACCAGGGCCACCGTGCGGCGCAGCAGCGGGGCGGACATCTCGTCCAGCGGCACGCCGCCGAGCAGCACCCGGCCCTCGGTGGGCCGGTGGACCCCGGCCGCGAGCCGGGCCAGGGTGCTCTTGCCCGCACCCGTCGTGCCGACCACCGCGACCCGCTCCCCGGCGGCGAGCCGCACATCGGCCCCCATGAGCACCTGGTGGCCGGGGACATAGGAGTGGCCCACCCCGCGCAGCTCGACGGTGGCGCCCGCGGTCCCGGCGGCGCCCGGCTCCTCGGTGAAGGGTTCGGTCAGCTGGGCCAGGCCCATGACGCGGGTGGCGGCGGCTCCGGCGGACTGCACCTCGTCGAAGGAGGACAGCAGCCCGTTGACCGGGTCGAAGAGCCGGTGGAAGTAGAGGGCGGCGGCGCTCGCCGTACCGATGCCGACATGGTCCGTACGGACCAGGACATAGCCGACGACGAGCAAGGCGCTCAGCCCGGTCCACTCCGCGACGTTGAGCCGGCCGAAGAAGCGGGTGCCGATCCGGGTGGAGCGCAGCGCGAGGTCCCGGGTGACCCGTGAGCTGTCGGCGGCGGCGGCCAGCCGGCCCGGCACCAGCCGGAAGGCGCGCACGGTGTGGGCGCCGTCGACCGATTCCAGGACGGTCTGCGCCAGCTCCCCCTGGGCGATCCGTTCGGCGCGCCGCACCGGGCGCGAGGTGCGCATCAGCCAGCGCACGGCGTACGCCTGGAGGGGCACCGCGAGCAGCGCGGCCAGCGCGAACCGCCAGTCGAGCAGCAGCAGGGCGACCAGGGTGAGCCCGATCTCCAGTACGGCGCCGATCAGTTGGGGCACCAGACTGCGTACGGCCTCCGCCAGCAGGGCCGTGTCGTTGCTGACCCGGGAGACCAGGTCGCCCATGCTGGAGCGCTCCAGACGCTCCAGGGGTACGGCGAGCGCCCTGCCGAGTGCGCTCTCCCGGATGTCGGCGAGCATCTCCTCACCGCTCCGCGCGACCAGGGCGTCCCCCCAGCCGCTGAAGACGGCCTGTGCCAGGCAGGCGACGGCCACGATGACCACGGGCGCGGTGACGGCGGACACGGTGTGCCCGCCCTCGGCCACCAGGTCGACGACGCGGCCGAGCGCCCGGGGGATCACCAGCCCGCCGACGACCCCGGCGACGATGAGGGCCAGCGCTGCGACCGGGCGGGCGGGCCTGGCGCGGATCCGCGCCAGCAGGTCGGCGCGGACGGCGGCGGCGGTCGCGGTCGGCAGGAGTTCCCGCCGGTGCGTTCCTTCGCCGTCGACGCGTTCGGTCTTGGGCGCGGTCATGCCATCACCGCCGCGTGGTAGGAGGGCTGTGCGGACGTCAGTTCGTGGTGCGTGCCGGTCGCTCCCACCGCGCCGTCGGTCAGCAGGACGACCCGGTCGCAGCTCTGGAGCAGGATCGGGCTGGTGGTCACGAGAAGCGTGATGCCGTCGGTGCGCACTCCGCGCAGCCCGGCCGCGATCTTCGCCTCGGTCGCCGCGTCCACCGCCGTGGTCGGCTCGTGCAGGACGAGCACGGGTGCTCCGGACGCCAACGCCCTTGCGAGGGCGACGCGTTGGCGCTGGCCGCCGGAGAGTGACCGGCCGCGTTCGCCGATTCTGCTCTCGGCGCCCTGCGGGAGGGAGCGGACGACTTCGTCGGCGTCGGCGGCGGCCATCGCGGCGGCCACCCTTTCGGCACCGGCGGCGGCCCTTTCCGCATCGGCGGTCCTTTCGGCGCCGGCCCCCCTTTCGGTGCCGGTGGCGGCCATCCCTCCGGCGTCGGCGGCGACCGCGACGTTCTCGGCCACCGTGGCGTCGAAGAGATCCGAGTCGTGGTCGGCGACCAGCAGCATCCGCCGGGCGGCGTCGAGTTCCAGTCCGTCCAGCGGCACCCCGCCCAGCGCGACGCCGCCGTCCTCGGGGAGCGTGCGCAGGGCGAGTACGTCGAGCAGCGCGGCGGCGACCGCCGGATCGGGCGCCACGATGCCGAGCGTGGTGCCGGACTCGATCCGCAGGTCCAGCTTGCGCAGCGGCCCGTTGCGTACACCGGTGAGCTCCAGTGCCCCGGCCGGGAGCGGATGGCCGGGCAGGTTGCCGCCGGTCACCGCGTACGGTTCGGCCAGCAGCTTCGCCATCCGGCCTGCCGAGCCCCGGGCGCGCGCCCGCAGGCTCATCGCCCCGCCGAAGCGGCTGCTGGGGCCGATCAGGAACTGGGCGAGGCCCACCGATGCGACGAACTCCCCCACCGAGATGGTGCCTTCGACCGCGAGCCGGGCACCGACCAGGGCCACCAGGGCGAGGAACAACCCGTTGAGCAGCAGCGTCACCGCGTCGTACCCGGCGCTCCAGCGCGCGGCCCGCACGGTCGCGGCGAGCGCGCTCCGGCTGGCCGTGCGGTAGCGCCGCTGCGCGGCGGGCTCCACACCGAGCCCCTTGATGATGCGCAGCCCGCGTATCAGGTCGGCTGCGGTTCCGGTGGCCCTGGCCACCTGCGCCTGCTCGGCGCTGCCCCGGGCGCTGAGCGGTTTGGCGAGCAGCCGCGTGGCGGCGAGGAGGGGGACGAGCCCGATCAGCACCAGGAGGCCGAGCGTGACGGAGGTGAGCAGCAGGGCGACGGCGCCGAAGGCGAGGGCCGCGACGGCGCCCGAGCCGATGACCCAGGCACGGTTGCCCAGGCCGATACGGAGGCTGTCCGATGTGGCGGTGCTCAGCAGCGAGCCCGAGTTGCGTGCGCCGTTGGCGAAGCCCCGGGGGTCGAGGATGCGGGCGACCGCGACCACCCGCAGATCGTGAGCGGCGCCCTGGCTGCCCTGCCGGTTCCACCGGCCGCCCAGCCGCATGGCGGTGGTGAGTACGGCGAACAGGACGGCGAGCAGCCCGATCCAGAGGGCCAGGTCGTCCGGTCCGCCGTGGCGCACAGCGTGGTCGACGACGGCGCCGATGAGGACCGGCACGGCCGCTTCGCACATCTGGTGGACGGCGGTGAAGACCGCGGCACCGACGATCCAGCGGCGCCTGCGGAGGAACGCCCAGCGCAGGACGCCCTGTTCGGTGGGTTCGGGTCCTGGTACGGGTACGGAGTCGTCCCCGGCGCCCGGATGCGCCCGCGTCCCCGCGGTGGTCACGCTCTCCGGTTCAGCCTCGGCCGTGCGGGCCACCATAGGTCTCCCCAAACTTCCTTGTCGTCGTCGCTGTGTGGGCGTAGCTGTGTGGTTGTACCTGCGCTGTCGTGCCTGCGTCGCCGTGGGTCCGCGTCGTACCCGCGTCGCCGTACCGCTGGGTGCGGGCCCGCACCCGGCGGTCGCTCAGCGGCCCCTGCGGTACTGGCGGGCCAGCAGAAAGATCAGATAGAGGCCGCCCACCGCGCCGGTGGCCACGCCCACCGGAAGCTCCGCGGGGAGCGCACGCTGCGCCGCCAGATCGCTGACCGGCATGATCAGGGCCCCCATGGCGGCGGCGGGCCCGATGCCCACACCGGGCGCCCGGGTCAGCCGCCGGGCCAGCTGGGGCGCGGCCAGCGCGACGAAGGCGACAGGCCCGGCCGACGCGGTCGCCACCGCCACCAGGGCCACGGCGGTGACCATCAGCGTCAGCCGGGTGCGTTCCACCGGGAGGCCGAGGGCGCGGGCGCTGTCGTCGCCCATTTCGAGCAGGCTGCCCCCGCGGTTGAGCAGCAGGAGAAGCGGCAGCAGTACGGCCATGGCCACCGCGAGCGGCACCACCTGGCTCCAGCTCCGGCTGTTGAGGCTGCCGGTCAGCCACACCTGGGCGGTCAGCGCGTCGTTGAGCGACGCCCGGGTCAGCATCCACTGGTTGAACGCGGTCAGCATGCCGGTGACCCCGATGCCCACCAGGATCAGCCGGAAGCCCTGGACCGAACGGCGCCGGAAAGCCAGTAGATAGACGGCCGCCGCGGTCAGCAGACCGCCGGCCACCGCGCTCGCCGACACCTCGGTGGGCGAACCGTGCACGATCACCAGGCAGACGACGGCGCCGGTGGCGGAGCCCGTACCGAAGCCGATGACGTCCGGACTGCCCAGCGGGTTACGGGTGATGCTCTGGAAGACCGCACCGGCGGCGCCGAGCGCGCAGCCCACCAGGACCCCGGTCAGCAGCCGCGGCAGGCGCAGCCCGTCGACCACGAACCGGGTGGCGTGGTCCCCGCCGCCGACGAGGGCCCGCACCACGTCGGCGACCGGGATGCTGTAGTCCCCGGTGGCCAGGGTGTAGAGGGCGACGGCGACCATCAGCGCCAGCAGCACCGCGCACACGGCCACACTGCGGATCCGTACGCGTACGGCCAGCAGGCCGCCGATGCGTACGACGCGCAGGTGCACCGCGGGGGCGGGGGCCGGGGCGCCGGTCTCCCGGCGGGTGAGCACGGAGGTCACAGCTGCGCGATCCTTCCGCTGCGGGCCAGGGCGATGAAGACGGGGGCGCCCAGGAAGGCGGTGACGATGCCCACTTCGAGCTCGCCGGGCCGGGTGACGATCCGGCCGACGATGTCGGAGCCGATCAGCAGGATGGGGGCGACGAGCATCGAACAGGGCAGTACGAAGCGCTGGTCGGGGCCGGTGAGGAAGCGGGCCAGATGCGGTACGGCGAGTCCGATGAAGCCGATCGGGCCGACAGCGGCGGTGGCCGCCCCGCAGAGCAGTGTGACGGCGACGGCGCCGAGGAGCCGGGTGCGGCCCACATGGGCCCCGAGCGCGCGGCCGGTGTCCTCGCCGAGTGCGACGGCGTTGAGCGAGCGGCCGAGCCCGAGCGCCAGGAGCGCCCCCACCGCGATGAAGGGCAGCACCTGCCACATCACCGTGCTGCTGCGTCCGACGACGGAGCCCACGTTCCAGTACCGGAACTGGTCGAACGCGTCGGGTTTGAGCAGCAGGACGGCGCTGGTGAAGGCGGTCAGCGCCGCGGTCACCGCCGTGCCGGCCAGCGCGAGCCGTACGGGGGTGGCGCCGGACCGTCCGGCCGAGCCGAGCAGGTAGACGGCGACGGAGACCACGGCGGCCCCGCCGAACGCGAACCAGATGTAGGCCCACGTACTCTGCAGCCCGAGGAAGCCGATCCCGACGGCGACCGCGGCCGACGCACCGGAGTTGACGCCAAGGAGCCCGGGGTCGGCCAGCGGGTTGCGGGTCAGGGCCTGCATCAGCGCGCCGGCCAGACCCAGTGCCACGCCGACCACCAGCCCCAGTTCGGTTCTCGGCAGCCGCTGCTGGCGGACCACCAGCTGGTCGTCGCTGCCGTCGAAGTGGAACAGGGCGTCGAACACGGTGTGCCAGGCGATGGACTTGGCGCCGACCACCAGGCTGAGCCCCACGACGAGAGCCAGCAGGACGAGACCGGTCAGCAGTCCCGCCGTGCGGCCGGCGGTGGAGTGCCGCCGGCGGTCGCGCCGGGCGGTGGTCCGGGGCGGTGCCGGAGATATCTGGGGTGCAACGGACGAGGACACAAGAGGTGAGGTTAGCCTAACCTTCTCACCACCAGCAATGCACGGTGCCGCCTTGCGCCGTCATGCCGCCGAGCCCCTGCGCGACCGGCGGCTCCGAGAAGGGATCCCGACCATGAACAGCCCTACACGCCCGTCGCGGTCGCACCGCGCCCTGCTGGGCGCCTGCTGCCTGCTGACCGCCGCCGCGACCCTGACCGCGTGCGGGGGCTCGTCGTCCGGCAGCGACTCGGACCACGCGGACAGCAAGGCAGCCAAGAGCGACGCGGGCTCCTTCCCCGTCAGCATCACGAGCAAGTTCGGCACGGCGAAGATCACCAAGGCCCCCAAGCGGGTCGTCGCGCTGGGCTGGAGCGACCAGGACGCGCTGCTCGCGCTCGGCGTGAAGCCGGTCGCGATCGTCAAGACCGAGGACAGCTTCAAGAACGGCGTCGGCCCCTGGGCCGAGAAGGCACTGGGCAGTTCCCGCCCCGAGGTGCTGAACACCACGGACGGTTACTCCGTCGAGAAGATCGCCGCCCTCCACCCCGACCTGATCGTCGGGGTCCAGTCCGGACTGACCAGCGCGGACTACTCCAAGCTCTCCCAGATCGCGCCCACGGTCGCCTACCCGAAGAACCGGCAGGCGTACGGCACCCCCTGGGAGGAGCAGACCGACCTGATCGGCAAGGCGGTCGGGCGCGAGAAGGAGGCGAAGGCGGCCGTCGCGAATGTGAAGTCCGGGCTGCAGAAGGACGCGAAGACCTACCCGCAGCTCAAGGGCAAGAGCTTCCTGTACGCCTTCCCGCAGCCCGCCAACGGGCGGATGGTGCTGTACAAGGACGAGCGGACGAAGGTGCTCCAGCAGGTCGGCCTCACCCTGGACCCGGTGGTCGACAAGGGGACGAAGATGAACAGCTTCGCCAACTCGCTGAGCACCGAGCACATCGACGAGCTGAAGTCCGACGCCCTGGTCATCTGGTACAACACCGCCAAGGACCGTACGCAGCTGGAGTCGAGCGCCGCGTTCAAGAAGCTGCCCGCGGTCCGGAAGGGCGCCTATGTGCCGCTCGACCGGACGATGTCCCAGGCCACCAGCGCGCCCAGCGTGCTGAGCATCCCGTGGTCGATGCAGAAGCTGCTGCCGCCGCTGGCCAAGTCCCTGGGCTGACCCGCCCGCGCCACCACGGCACACCGGAGCCGCATGCCCGCCGGAACGGGGGCCGGGCATGCGGTCCTTCGGCATGCCCGCGGCCGGAGGCGGTCCGAGCTGCCGACACGACGGGCCACTTGACGTGAAACCCGACTAAGGCAAGGCTTACCTAAGCAAGTCGCCGACTGCTGGACCCTGGCATGCCGCAGCACAGTCATGCCCGCGGGCCACCTCCCCGTCCCGCGTGGGGTCCGGACGCCGGCTGTGCCCGACCGTCCCTTCCCGCCCGCTCCCGTCCGCCTGTTCCCGTCCGCTTGGAGGACCGTCATGACACTTGACCACTCGGAGATACTCGCCAGCCTGGATCCCGAGGACTCCAACAGCATCGTCAAGGCGTTCGCCGCCAACACCGCCTTCCGCGCCGCCGAGTGGGAGGAGCTGACGACCGAGGACAATCCCTACCGGCGGCCCGTCAGGCCCGACGACCTGGCCTGGCTCGACTACAGCAAGCCGATGCCGGCCGCCAAGGCGCTCAAGCTCAGCGCCCTCCTCGGCCACCGGATGCTGCGCAATGTCTACGACAGCGGACTGCTCTATCTGCCGCCCACCGCGGGGAAGGCGCCCCAGACCGACGGCGCCGCCTTCTACAGCGACCGCAACCGGATGCTCGGCGCCCTCGCGGCCCCCGTACTCGAACAGCATCTGTTCACCCTGCTCGACGGCGAGCGCAAGCCGCTCGGCGGCAGCGACCCCGCCCATCTGAAGCGCGAGGTGCGCGAGTACTACCAGCAGCGGACGGCGGAGCCCGGCAGAGCGTTCACCACGGCGCTGGCCACCAAGGACCGCAAGGCTTCGGCCACCTTTGTGATGCTGCAGCTCAGCGCCTTCCTGCCGGCCGCGCGCTCCTCCGTGGGCCGGGCCGCGCTCGGTGAGTACGACGCGACGCACCCGGGAGCCCGCACCTTCCTCCTCGACGACTACCGCTCCTGGGCCGGGCTGCACGAGACGTACCGCACCCTGCTCGGCGGGGCCGGCCTCAAGCCCACGGCGGCCGCCTACTGGCAGCTCTACCTCGGCACCTCGCTCGCGCGCGGCAACCATCTGCACCGGCTCTCGCACAACCGCGAGCTGTACCCCGAGTTCCTCGGCGCCCTGCTGCACCACAAGATCGAAGAGGCCGCCGACGGGCCGCGCTTCGCGGAGGTCTTCGAGGACGGACTCGGGCTGCGCAGCGTCCTGTTCGACGCTCTCGGCGCCGTACGCGAGACCGACCTCGACCCGCTGGTCGACCGGCTGCTGCTGCCGCTCCTCAGCGTCTACGGGGACGAAGCCGTGGACCGCTTCCACCGGGGATTCGCCGACGCCCGCTGGTTCTCGCAGCTGTGGGACGAGGACCTCGCGGAGCAGCTGGCCTGGGCCGACAGCATCGAGCTGCACCAGGAGAAGGCGGAGCGGCTGAACAAGCACATCGAGGACAACAACATCACCGTGGACCTCGACACCTTCGTGGAGAGCAACGAGGAGACCTCCACCACCCATGTGCACAACGAGCACCGGCTGGTGATGGTCGAGCGCGGCCAGATGCACTTCTGGAACAACACGACGCACAAGCTGGAGTTCAACGAGGGCGACAAGGTCCTCATCCCGGTGTCCCGGCTGCACGGCTCGACCGTGCTCTCCGGCGAGTGCACCTACCACCAGCCGATCATCCCGGAAGAGATGTACCAGCAGTTCTGACCCTCACCCGCCGGCCGGGCGCCCGCCGATTCACGGCGCCCGGCCGGTGCGGCGCGCGGCAACACCCCTTCGTACGCCGCCCGTTCGAGTCAGCGCGGTCGCCGGACCGAGCGTGTCACGGCCCTTCCCGGGATGGAGTCCCAGCAGTGCCCACCCCTTCTGACAGCAACGGCATGTCCGCAGGCCCGACGGCCGAAGCGGAGATCGCCGCCTGCACCATCGGGAGTACGCCCCAGTGGGGCCTTCCGGTGGCGCGGGATCTGATAACGACCCTGCTCAGCGCCGAGAATCCGTTCCCCTGCACGTTCGCCGTGGCCGCCGCGAAGAAACGCGCCCTGCGGTACGGCTTCGTGGAGAGCCCACACGACGACGGGACCTGGGGGCCGCTCGTCGACATCCTCAGCAGCTATCTGGAGTGCTACCAGGAACTCGGCAAGGACACCTCCCTGGTGGTCTTCTTCCGCCCCGACGAACACGCCCTGAGCCTGGACGAGTACTTCCAGCGGTTCTGGTCGGTGCTGCAGTTCCTGCACGAGAAGGACCCGGAGCCGTGGCCGGGCGGCGTGCCCACCGATCCGGAGGAACTCATGTGGGAGTTCAGCTTCGGCGGCACCGAGATCTTCGTCGTCTGCAACACCCCCGGCCATGTCACCCGGCACAGCCGCAACAGCCAGGGCTTCATGATCACCTTCCAGCCGCGCTGGGTGTTCGAGGGCCTGGAGGCCGACTCCCCGCGCGGTGCCAAGGCGCGGAAGGTGATCCGCAACCGGATCCGGCGCTTCGACGGGATGGAGCCCGCCCCCGAACTCGGCAACTACGGCGAGGAGGGCAACCTGGAGTGGCGGCAGTACTTCCTCCCGGACACCCCCGAGGGCACCGTGCCCGTCTGCCCATTCCGGGCCGGCCGGGAGCACCGGACAGAGCTGGCGACCGACGACGAGATCCCGGAGCAGAGCCGATGAACACCACAGGACCCGGCAGCGGCACGACTCCCCGTGACGGCACAGACGGCACGGGCGGCACGGGCGGCGCGGCTGACGCGTACACCGCCGTGGTCAACGACGAGGGCCAGTACGCCCTGTGGCCGGCCTGGCGCCCGCTGCCCGGCGGCTGGCACGGCACAGGCGTACGGGGCGACCGCGAGGAGTGCCTGGCGTACATCGAGCGCGAGTGGACCGATATGCGCCCCCGCAGCCTGCGCGGCGAGCCGCCCCGGCCCGCCTGAACCAGCGGCAGAACCAGTCCGCCCCCTCCCCCGACCACAGAACGGATACCGCCCGCCATGACCGACCTCGCCGATGGGCAGCCGCTGACGGGCGCCCAGTCGGGCATCTGGTACGCCCAGCAGCGCGACCCGCTGAGCCCGGCGTACAACTGCGCCGAATACGTCGAGCTGACCGGCCCGCTGGACGTGGAGCGCTTCGCCGAGGCGCTGCACCGGACGGTCACCGGGATCCCGGCGCTGTGGATCCGCTACGCCGAGCGGGGCGCGGATGCGGAGCCGGTCGCCGTACAGCGGGAACCGGACGGGGCGGGCACCGGCACGGCGCTGCACCAGGTCGATATGACGGGGCATCAAGATCCCTTCGAGGGAGCCCTGGAGTGGATGCGGGCGGATCTGCGCCGGCCGGTGGACCTCGCGGCAGGACCGCTGGTGCGCAACGCGCTGATCCGTATCGGACCCGAGCACCACCTCTGGTACTTCATGTGCCATCACATCGCCCTGGACGGCTATGGATTCGCCTTGGCCGAGAGCCGGGTCGCCGAGCTGTACAACGCCTCGGTACGGGGCGACGGGGGACCTGACGAACCGTTTGCCGGGGTCGGGGCGCTGCTCCGCGAAGAGGCGGAGTACCGCGCGTCGGACCGCTTCGGACGCGACCGTGCCCACTGGCAGGACCTGCTGGCGGGCGCGGCCGAGCCCGCCGCTCTCGCCGCCGGGACGGCTCCGCCGTCCGCCGGATTCCTGCGGGCACGCTCCGCGCAGCCGGAGGCGGTGCGGAGCACCGTGGAGCGGGCCGTCGGTGAACTGGGCAGCAGCAGGCCGGAGTTCCAGCTCGCGGCCGTCGCCGCCTATCTGCACCGGGTCACAGGACGCTCCGACATCGTGCTGGGGCTGCCGTTCGCCGGGCGCCTCGGATCGGCCGCGGCGCGTATCCCCACGACGACGGTCAACGTGCTGCCGCTGGTACTCGACCTGAGCCCCGCGACGACCCCGGCCGAGCTGGCCGCTCAGGTGCGCACCAGGCTCCGGGCGCTCCGCAGGCACGCCGGATACCGCGGTGAGGACATCCGCCGCGACCTGCGGCTCCCGGCCACCGGGCGCCGGCTCACCGGCCCCCTGGTGAACGTCGGGATGGCCACCCCCGACCTGCGTTTCGACGGCCGTCCGGCGCCGGTCCACTTCCTCTCCGCGGGCCCGGTGGACGGCCTGACCCTCACCTTCCGCGACGACCCGCGGGGCGGGGGCGCCGATCTCACCCTCGACGGCAACCCGGCGCTCTACGACGGCGAGGAGATCGCGGCACACCACCGCCGTCTGCTCACCTTCCTGGAGTCCTTCGCGGCCGACCCGCACGCCCCCATCGGGCTGCTCGACACCGTGGCCGCGGATGAGCGGCAGGACATACCCGAACTGGCCCCGGCAGAGGCGGAGTACGGTCCTGACGGCTCGGGGGACACCCTGCACGGGCTGATCGGCCGACAGGCCCGCACCCGCCCCGACGCGGTCGCCGTGGTGCACGGCGCCACCCGGCTCACCTACCGTGAGCTGGACGAGGACGCCAACCGGCTGGCCCGGGAGCTCGTCGGGCGGGGCATCGGCCGGGGCGACCTGGTCGCCCTCGCGCTGCCCCGGTCGGCGCGGCTGGTGACCGCGGTCCTGGCCGTACTCAAGGCGGGTGCCGGCTATCTGCCCCTCGACCCGCACCAGCCCGCCGCACGCACCGCCGCCGTACTGCGCTCGGCCCGCCCGGCCCTGCTGGTCACCGGGGGCGGCGGGGACGACGGTGCCACCGCCCCCGGCACGGCGGACACGGACCGGCCGGACACGGAGGGGCCGGGGCCGGACCAGCTGCGCACGGACGGGCTCGCGGACCGGCTGCACACGGACCGGCTCTACGCGGACCGGCTGGACCTGGACGCCCCCGCCGTGCGCGAAGCCCTCGCGGCCCACCCGGTCACGGCGCCGGACATCGCCGGGGCAAGCGGGCACGACTGTGCGTACGTCATCCACACCTCGGGCTCCACCGGCGAGCCGAAGGGTGTGGTGATCCCGCACCGCAACGTCGTACGGCTGCTCACCACCACCGACCGCTGGTTCGGCTTCGGGCCCGACGACGTCTGGACGCTGTTCCACAGCTACGCCTTCGACTTCTCCGTCTGGGAGCTCTTCGGCGCGCTCACCACCGGAGGCCGCCTGGTCGTCGTACCGCACACCGTCAGCCGGGCACCGGCCGAGTTCCTGCGGCTCCTGGTGGACGAGCGGGTCACCGTGCTCAACCAGACGCCCACCGCCTTCGAGCAGCTGTCCGCCGCCGACCGTCAGGAACCTTCGGCCGGAGCTGAACTGAGGCTGCGTCATATCATTCTGGGCGGAGAACCGCTGCGGCCCGCCGTGCTCGGCGACTGGTATCTGCGGCACCCCGAGGGGGCGCCGCGGATCATCAATATGTACGGCATCACCGAGACCACCGTGCACGTCACCCACCGGGCACTCGGCCCGGCCGACGCGGAGCCGGACGCCTCCGGGCTCATCGGCGTCCCCCTGCCGGATCTGCGTGTCCGGCTGCTCGACTCCGCGCTCTGCCCGGTGCCGCCAGGCGCGGTCGGCGAGCTGTACGTCGCGGGCCCCGGTCTTGCCGACGGCTACCTCGGGCGGCCCGGACTGACCGCCGAACGCTTCCTGCCCGACCCCTACGGGCCGCCGGGATCACGGATGTACCGCAGCGGCGACCTGGCCCGCCGCGACGGACAGGGGCTGCTCGACCACCGGGGCCGCGCCGACGACCAGGTCAAGCTCCGCGGCTTCCGGATCGAGCCGGGAGAGATCGAGGCGGCCCTGCTCACCCACCCCGGCACCGCCCAGGCGGCCGTGGTCGTCCGCGAGGACACCGGTGTCGGCCGCCGGCTGGTCGCCTACGCCGTGCCGCACCCCGGCGAGGCGCCGGACCCCGTCGCGCTGCGCACCCACGCCGCCGGACTGCTGCCCGAGCACATGGTGCCCGGCGCCGTGGTGGTGCTCGACGCCCTGCCGCTGACCGCCAACGGCAAACTGGACCGCGCCGCACTGCCCGCCCCCGGTTCGCTCTCCGGCAGCCGGGCGGGCCGCCCGCCCGCCGACGTCCGCGAGCAGGTGCTCTGCGAGCTCTTCGCCGCTCTGCTGGACGCCGAACAGGTCGGCCCCGACGACGACTTCTTCGCGCTGGGCGGGCACTCACTCCTTGCGACCCGGCTGGTCGGCCGGGTCCGGGACGCGCTGGACGCCGGTATCGGCGTACGCGATCTGTTCGAGGCGCCCACCCCGGCCCGGCTGGCCGCCCGTCTCGACACCTCGGCACCGGCCCGGCCCCGGCTGGCCCCGACGGCCAGGCCGGAGCGGGTCCCGCTGTCGTACGCCCAGCGCAGGCTGTGGTTCCTGCACCGGATGGAGGGGCCGAGCCCCACGTACAACATCCCGCTGGCGATGCGGCTGACCGGGCCGCTGGACGTGGCCGCGCTCCGTGCGGCGGTGACGGATCTGGTGGACCGGCACGAGAGTCTGCGGACGGTCTTCCCGCCGGACGACGGCGACCCGTGCCAAGTCGTCCTGCCCGCCGGGAGCGCCACCGTCGAATGGGACGTGACCGAGACCGGCCCGGAGGGCCTGACGGCTGCGCTCACGTCGGCGGCCCGCTTCGCCTTCGACCTGACCAGCCATCTCCCGCTGCGGGCAAGGCTGCTGACGGCGGGTCCTGAGGACCACGTACTCCTCCTGCTGCTGCACCACTCGGCCGGTGACGACTGGTCCCTGGCACCGCTGGCCGACGATCTCGCCGCGGCCTACACCGCCCGCCGCGAGGGCGGCGCCCCGCAGCGCGCACCGCTGCCCGTGCAGTACGCCGACTACGCCCTGTGGCAGCACGAACTGCTGGCCGAGGACGGCGATGTGACGGCCGACCAGCTCGCCTTCTGGACCGAGCGGCTGGCCGGCCTCCCGGACCAGCTCGACCTGCCGACCGACCGCACCCGCCCCGCCGTCGCGAGCCACCGCGGCGGGACGGTCCCGGTGACGATCGACGCGGAGCTGCACCGCTCCGTCCGGGCCCTGGCACAGCGCTGCGGGGCGACGGTCTTCATGACGCTCCAGGCCGGTCTGGCCGCCCTGCTCACCCGGCTCGGCGCGGGCACCGACATCCCGCTGGGCAGCCCGGTGGCCGGCCGCACGGACCGGGCCCTGGAGGACCTGGTCGGATTCTTCGCCAACACCCTGGTGCTGCGCACCGACACCTCGGGCGACCCGGGCTTCGCCGAGCTGCTGGCGCGGGTGCGCGCCGTCGACCTCGCCGCCTTCGACCACCAGGACGTCCCCTTCGAGCGGCTGGTCGAGGAGGTACGCCCGGCCCGCTCCCCCGCCCGGCACCCCCTGTTCCAGGTGATGCTCTCCTACGGTGCGGGGCGCCCCGATCCGAGGCTCCCCGGGCTCACCGCCCGGCCGGTCCGCGTACACAACGGGTCCGCCAAGTTCGACCTCACCCTCTCGCTGAGCGACACCCCGGGCGGCGACGGCATCGAGGGGTTCCTGGAGTACGCCGTCGACCTGTTCGACGAGGAGACCGCACGGGGGCTCACCGAGCGGCTGCTGCGGCTGCTGCGGCAGGCGGTCGCCGAGCCCGGACTGCCGCTCAGCAGGCTGGAGATACTCTCCGGGGACGAACGGGACCTGATGGTCCGGCAGTGGAACGACACCGCCGCCCCGGTCGACCCCCGCAGCTTCCCCGCGATGTTCGAGGAGCAGGCCCGCAGCCACCCGGAGCGCGAGGCGCTGGTCGCGGGCGGCCACCGGCTCACCTACCGGGAGACGGACGCGCTGGCCAACCGGCTGGCGCACCGGCTGCGCGAGCTGGGCGTGGGCCCGGAGCGCACGGTGGGCATCCATCTGCCGCGCAGCGCCGAGATGGTGGTGGGGCTGCTCGCCGTACAGAAGGCCGGTGGCGCCTTCGTGCCGCTGGAGCCCTCGTGGCCCGCCCAGCGGATCGGCACCATCATCGAGAACGCCCGCCCGGCCGCCGTCCTCACCACCGCCGGGGCCGCGGACGAGCTGCCCGGGTCGGTGCCCGCCGTCGAACTCGACCTGGCGGGCGACTGGTTCGCCGACCAGCCCGAGCACAGCCCGGACGTGCCCATCGACCCGGAGAACCTGGCGTACGTCATCTACACGTCGGGCTCCACGGGCACCCCCAAGGGCGCCATGATCCGCCACCGTGCCATCAGCAACCGGCTGCCCTGGCAGATCGGGCTGCTCGGTCTCACCCCGGACGATCCGGTGCTCCACAAGGCCCCGCTGACCTTTGACATCTCGGTCAACGAGATCTTTCTGCCGCTGGCGGCCGGTGCGACCCTGGTGGTCGCCGACGCCGGGCGCGAGGGCGATGTGGCGCATCTGCTCGAACTGATCGAGCGGGAGCGGATCGCCTTCGTCTACATCGTCTCCTCGGTCCTCGACATCATGCTGGAGCGCGCCGACATCGCGGAGGCGGGCGCCTCGCTCAAGCACGTCTGGTGCGGTGGCGAGGTGCTCACGCCCGAGCTGTTCCGGCGCTTCCGGGACCGGCTGGGCGACGCGACGATGTACCACGGGTACGGTCCGGCCGAGACCACGATCGGGGTGACCTGCCAGGTCTACCGCGGCGACGCGGAGCAGGGCATCACCATCGGCAGGCCGAACCCCAACACCACGGTGTACGTGCTCGATCCGGCGATGAACCCGGTCCCGGTGGGGGTGCCGGGCGAGCTGTATCTGGGCGGTGTCCCGCTGGGCCGCGGCTACCTCGGCGATCCCCGCCGCACCGCCGCCGCCTTCGTGCCCGACCTCTTCTCGGGCGAGCCGGGGGCCCGGCTGTACCGCAGCGGCGACCTGGCCAGGTTCCGTGCGGACGGGAACATCGAGTTCCTGGGCCGGGTGGACAACCAGGTCAAGATCCGCGGGGTGCGGGTGGAGCTGGAGGAGATCGAGTCGGTGCTCAGCCGGCATCCGGGGGTGCGGCAGGCCGTCGTCCTGGTCCGCGACGGCGGGCCCGGCGGCGCCCAGCTGGCCGCCTGGTGCACTCCGGACCCGGCGGGCCCGCACGCCGAGGGCGAGGAGTTGCTGGAGTGGCTGCGTACGGCCCTGCCCGAGTACATGGTGCCGCGGCACTGCCGGGTCGTGCCCGCCTTCCCCCTGATGACATCCGGCAAGGTGGACCGCAAGGCGCTCGCCGCATCCGCCGACGAGACGGCGGACACCGGCCCGGACGCGGCTCCGTACACCGAGCCCACCGGTGACACCGAACGGCTGGTGGCGGAGGTCTGGGCGCAGGCCCTGGGCCTGCCGAGGGTCGGCGCGCACGACAACTTCTTCGACCTGGGCGGCCACTCCCTGCTGCTGGCCCGGGTGCAGACGGCGCTGCGCGCCCGCCTCGGCTGGGACGTACCGGTCCTGGACCTCTTCACCCGCCCGACCGTCTCCGCGCTCGCCGGATATCTGGACGACCGCGACGGCCTGGCACCCCCGTCCGCCTCCAGCGCGGGCAGCCGGCAGGCGCTCGGCGTCCTGCTGCCGCTGCGGACCAGCGGCGACCTGCCGCCGCTGTTCTGCCTGCATCCGGCGTCCGGGCTGAGCTGGCCCTTCGCCGGGCTGCGCCAGCACATCGACATCAGGCGCCCGCTGTACGGCATCCAGAGCAGGGCGCTCACCGGGGAGCGGCCCGCGGCGGGATCGCTCGCGGAGATGGCGGCGGAGTACGTCGAGCACATCCGGGAGGTCCAGCCGCACGGCCCGTACCACCTGGTGGGCTGGTCGTTCGGCGGCGTCGTCGCCCACACGATGGCCACCCTGCTGCGCCGGGAGGGGGAGCAGGTCGCCCTGCTGGGGATGCTCGACTCGTATCCGCGCTACCCCTGGGAGAAGCTGGCCGACGACCATGAGCAGCAGGCCCTGCGCTCACTGCTGTACATGTCGCACTACGACCTGTCGCAGCTGGACGACGCACCGCTGGACCGGGAGCGCGTGATGGCGGTCATCGCCGAACGCGGCGGGATACTCTCCGAGCTGGCCGCGCCCTCGATCCAGGGGGTGATGGACACGTTCGTGTCGTCGGCGGTCCTCCAACAGGGCGTGGAACACGAGGTGTTCGACGGTGATCTGCTGTTCTTCACGGCCACTGTCGACCAGGTCGACACGGCGCTGACGCACCGGGACTGGAAGCCGTACGTGGCGGGCACGATCGAGAACCACAACGTCACCTGCCGCCACAAGGACATGACCCGCAACGGCCCCCTCGCGGAGATCGGCCGTCACCTCGACCGCCGGCTGCGCGACCTGCCCTGAGCCGGGCGGCGGTCGCCGGTCCCGTACCGCCGCCCCACCCCCGTACCGGCCGCCGGAACCACCGGCTGCCGGTACGGGGCGTGTCCACCGCCCGGAATCCACCGCAGGGTGAAGGCTTCGGGGATGCACGCCGTCCTGCACGCCCTGTCCATCACCGGTTCCATGACCTGGGAGATCACCTGGGCCCTGATCCTCGGTTTCACGCTCTCCGCCGTCGTCCAGGCGGTGGTACGCAAGTCCACCGTCGTCTCCCTCCTGGGCGACGACCGCCCCCGCACCCTCGCCGTGGCGGCCGGACTCGGTATGGCCTCGTCGTCCTGCTCGTACGCCGCGGTGGCGCTCGCGCGCTCACTGTTCCGCAAGGGCGCCGACTTCACCGCGGCGATGGCCTTCGAGATCGCCTCGACCAACATGGTGGTCGAACTCGGCGTGATCCTCGCCCTGTTGATGGGCTGGCAGTTCACCGCGGCCGAGTTCACCGGCGGCCCCCTCATGATCGTCGTGCTGGCGCTGCTCTTCCGGCTGCTCCTGCGGGAGGGACTGCTGGAGCAGGCGCGCGAACAAGCCGGACACGGTCTGGCCGGTTCGATGGAGGGCCATGCCGCGATGGACATGTCCGTCCAGCGGGAGGGATCCTTCACGCGGCGGCTGTTCTCCCGGGAGGGCTTCACGGCGACCTCACACGTCTTCGTGATGGAGTGGGCGGCGATCCTGCGCGACCTGGTGATCGGCCTGCTCGTCGCCGGGGCCATCGCCGCCTGGGTCCCGGACTCCTTCTGGCGCGGCTTCTTCTTCGACGGCCACCCCCTGGCGGCCCGGCTGTGGGGCCCGGTCATCGGCCCGCTGGTCGCCATGGCCTCGTTCGTCTGCTCCATCGGGAACGTGCCGCTCGCGGTCGTGCTGTGGAAGGGCGGCATCAGCTTCGGCGGCGTCCTGGCGTTCATCTTCGCCGACCTGCTGATCCTGCCGATCCTCAACATCTACCGGAAGTACTACGGGGCACGGATGACGGCCTTCCTGCTCGTGGCCTTCTACGTGGCCATGGTCGTCGCCGGTTACGTCGTCGAGTTCGCCTTCGGCGGCCTGGGACTCGTCCCCGACCGGGCCGACGCGCGCATTCCGTCGGGCGGTGTCGGCTGGAACTACACGACCTGGCTGAACATCGTCTTCCTGGCTCTGGGCGCCGCGCTCCTGGTGCGGTTCTTCCGGACGGGCGGCCGGGCCATGCTCCGCATGATGGGCGGCCCTGAGCCCCGGGGCGGGCACGGCTGAGCCACGGTGTGTGTGCCGCAAGGGCACAAACCCTGCCCTCACAGCACACCCCAAGCCCCTTCCCAGTAGGCCGGAACGGAGGAGAATGGCCCCAGCCACCGCCCTTGTGGAAGGAACCACCGTGCACCGCCGTGACGCACACCCCTCGCACGCCACCGGCCAAGCCCATGACCGCTCGGCGGTCGTCCGCCCGTCGGCACGGACCGGCGGACCCGCGGCCCCCCTGCTGAACCTGCAGCGCACCGCGGGGAACGCAGCGGTGGCTCGCGCGGTGACAGCTGCCAGAACGGACGGGCGGCAGCCCGCCAGGCCCGCGCAGGCGGTGCAGAGGGCGGAGATGCGGAACACGCCCAAGGGCGAGTCGACGGGCTTCGGCGGCTCGCTCGACGAGGACGACGTCCGGCTGCTCACCGAGGCCGCCCAAGAGGTCCAGAAGGTCATGGAGGAGGCGCGGGCCAAGGACCCGGAGAAGGAGGTACTGCTCTTCATCGGTGTCGGAACGGGCAACCCGGCGGCCGCCTGGGGCAACCCCACCCACGGCGGTGTCGGCGGTATCACCAACGAGAACCAGCACTCCCCCGGCTTCCTCTCGGCGGCCGGAGAGGCGGGCTACACGGTCATCTCGGTCAACTTCAACGTCGGCTCGGGCAAGGAGCTCTCCCAGACCGGCGGCTCAGGACCCGTGGTGAAGCTGACGGTGCCCGCCCGGTTCCCGCTCGACGCGGACGGCCAGGAGAAGGCGAAGGGCGCCATGGCGGGCCTCCACGCGGCGGCCGCCCAGGCCAACCGCTTCGCCATCATGAACGCCGTCACACAGGCCGACTACCAGCCGCTGCTCGACCTGGCGGCCGCCAAGTCGAAGGGCCAGTCCGCCTACCTCAAGTCGTATATGCAAACCGGCGAGACCAGCGCCTTCTCCCCGATGAGCAAGAAGAAGGGGCAGCACATCGAAGGCAGCAAGTTCGCCTCGATGAGCGACGTCTTCCTCGCGGACGCGGAGTAGCCCCTCACGCGTACGGGGAACGAGCCCCCGCCCCCTCAGTGCCCCGGACCCGCCGATGGACCGCTCCGCCCCGGCCCGGTGGCAGCGCCCAGGGCCCGCTCGATCTCGGCGGCCGGAAAGGGCGTCCGCTTGCTCCCGGTGAGAAGGCGGCGGTGGAATTCGTCCATGACCAGGGCGGTCCTGGCATGCCGGTCGATGATCGCGGCGATCTCGGCCGGTACGTCGTCGGGCCGGTGGCCGGTGATCCACTCCCGCAGGAACACCTCGTGTTCCCTGCCGCCGCGCAGGCCGTCCGGCAGATGGTGGCGGAGCAGATGGCCTGCCGTGTGGCCGCGGTCGTAGAGGAGATGGCTGGAGAGGAACTCCGCCTCGGCGGGGCGGAGTTCGAAGCCGGAACTCAGGGCGAGCCCGAAATCCGCGAAGTAGAGCCGCCGGCCGTCGGTCAGGACATTGGCGAAGTGGGCGTCGAAGTGGACGAGTCCACGCGAGCGCATGAAGTCGCTCCCGCGCGCCAGTTCCTCATCGATCCAGGGGTACGGCGTCCCCGCCCCCGCCCCCGCCCCCGGACCGGCGGCCCGGTAGCCGTGCAGCCAGTCGGCGAGTGTGTGCGGGACATGTTCCAGGAAAAGCACCAGGCTGAACGAGGACCGGCCGATGGCCTCCAGCCGCGCACGTACGGCCGGTGACCCCTCCCAGTGCGCGACCGCCCCGTCGATGCCACCGAACTCGTCGGTGAAACCCCGGGGAGGAGAGTCGGGCAGCACACGCCAGTGGTACATCAGCGGAAAGCCCTCGTACTCCCTCCCGAGGACCCAGTTGGTGGTCATGACGTGTACGGCCAGCTCCCGCCAGGCTCCGAACCCGGCCGAGCCGACCCCGTACTGGTAGAACACCGGCAGCCCGAACAGGTTCGCCGTCGACCGCGTGTGCTCCGGCCGCAACTCGATGTCCGTGAGCGGGACCCGCTTGACGAAGACCCGCGTACCGTCGATGTCCGCCTCCGCCGCCCGGCCACCGATCCCTGTCCCGAGCGGACCGGCGGCAGCCACCAGCTCCCCGAGCCGGCGGTCGCTCAGCAGGGACAGGCGGGTCGCCACGGCGGTGCACGTGGCAAGCCGTGCGGCGTACCCGGAGCCGGGACACCGCACTGACGACTCCTCGGTGCCCTCGGCCGGGGCTTCGTTGATCTCGGGCACATGAGCGAGCCTAAGGCGTTTCCCGGCGGGTCCCCGGGGCGCACGGCTCGGCCTTCCCACGAGGACTGACGCAGCCGCACCCGGATCACCGTGCCGCGGCACGGGCCACTCCTCCAGCGGTGGCCACTCCTCCAACGTTCACTCCTTCAACGGTCACTCCTCCAGCGCCCGCGCCATCCCGTCGAGGTCCTGGAGGAGGACGGTCAGACGGTCCCCGGGAACGGCCCGGATCATGCGGGCCTCGATGGCGTACACCGAGGTCTGAGCGGCTGTCAGTAGCCGGCGCCCCTCATCGGTGAGCCTGACCGGGCGGGCGCGGCCGGTCTCCACGGTGTCGGGGCGGGCGGTCAGACCCGCGTCCAGCAGACCGCGCAGAACGACGTTCATCGACTGGCGGGTGACGAACGTGGCGCGGGCCAGTTCGGCGTTGGACAGATCCGGGCGGGCGGCGAGGACCTCCAGGCAGGAGTACTGCGGCACGGTCAGGCCGTGGGCGCGCAGCGCCCGGTCCATGGCGCCGCGCAGACCCGCGTGGGCGCGCTTGAGGCGGTACCCGACATGCTCGGTGACGTTCTCGGCGGGGTGCGGATCGACCGGTTCACGGCCCTGGATGTCCATGCTTTGACAACCTCTCGACGGGTTCGCTAGCTTCCACTATGTCAAAGTACTGACATCGACTGGGTGCCGGGTGCGAGCGCACGCCTGCCCGAGCGCCCGGCCACAAGCCGAACCACCAACCCCCACTGGCCGAACCACCGACTGAACCACGGGCCGGACCACCGGCCGAACAGGAGAACATCGCATGTCCCTCAGCATCGACGGCCCCGACTTCGTGGCCCTGCAGGTCCGCGACGTGGCAGCAGCCGCGGCCTTCTTCGAGGAGCAGCTCGGACTGCGCCGCACCCCCGCCGCCCCGCCCGGCGCGGTCGTCTTCGACACCAAGCCCTGCCCGTTCGCGGTCCGCGAGCCGCTGCCCGGCACCGACCTGGAAGCGGGCCGCCCGGGGCTCGGCGTCGCCCTGTGGTTCTCCACGTCCGACGCCCCGGCACTGCACGAGAAGCTGACAGCGGCGGGCGTCAAGATCCTCACACCGGTCTCCGACAGCCCGTTCGGCCCGGTGTTCTCCTTCGTCGGCCCCGAGGGCTACGTCCTTACCGTTCACGGGAGTTGAGCGCGTCCGCCGTCTCCCCCCACCCCCACTGAACCGCTCCCGCTCACGGCTTCCTTCCGGTTCCTGGAGCAGACGGCGGCCGTCCCCGTGCACGCCGGAATCAGCGTACGGGGACGGCCCGGCTCAGCCGCCTCGGGACAGCTCGGCCCCGGGTTCTCTCAGGGAGTGTGCAGCGCCGATGCGAGGGCGTGGACGGCGAGCGTGCGGGCGACATTGGCGGCGCGGGTGTCGCGCAGGCTATCCAGGAGGAGGAAGTCGTGGACCATCCCGGCCACGCGCAGCGAGGTGACGTCCACGCCGGCTTCCCGCAGCCGGTTGGCGTACTGCTCGCCCTCGTCCCGCAGCACGTCGGCCTCATCCGTGATGACCAGCGTGGGAGGCAGTCCCCGCAGCTGTTCCAAGGGGGCCCTGAGCGGGGAGGCGTACATCTCGGCGCGCTGGGCGGGTTCGGTGATGTAGGCGTCCCAGAACCACTTCATGCCGTCGCGGGTGAGGTAGTACCCCTCGGCGAACTGCAGGTAGGAGGGGGTGTTGAAGTCGGCGTTGGTGACCGGGTAGAGCAGGACCTGGGCCTTGAGGTCGATCCCGCCGCGCTCCTTGTTCATCAGCGCGAACACTGCGGACATGCAGCCGCCCACCGATTCGCCCGTGACGGCTACACGTGAGGCGTCCAGGCCGTGCTCCGCGCCGTGCGCCAGGACCCACTGGCCCACGGCGTAGTTCTGTTCCACCTGGGTGGGGTACCTGGCCTCCGGGGCCCGGTCGTAGACGGGAAAGACGCCCGCGGCGCCCGCACCGACGACGAGTTCACGGAAGAGGCGGTCGTGGGTCCTGTCGTCACCGAAGACCCAGCCGGCGCCATGGATGAAGAAGACCACCGGCAGTGGCCCGCTCGCCCCCTTGGGCCGGATGACGCGGGTACGGACGGTGCCCCACTGCCCGGCATCCACGTCGACCCACTCCTCGTCGACATCCGGGCGGCCCACACTGGTGTCGCTCTGGAGGTCGAGGAGGATCTGGCGTCCCTGCTCCGGGGGGACCTCGTAGATCCGCGGATGCGGGTCGGTCGCCTCGGCCAGTTCCCGTGCGGCGGGTTCGAGGTAGGGGGTGATGGGCGGCGGCATCTCGGTCATGACTGCTCCCTGTCCCGGGTACGTACCCTGTCGCGCTCCACATACCATGCGGCGCCTGCCGGACAGGGTGGCGCATTCCGCCCCATCCAGCACATATCGCCCCATCCATCGTCGCCTTTCGCCCGCGATGCGCAAACTGTCGCGGACTCGCGCCGGTACGCTCCCGGGCCGAAGTGGGGACCGGCCCGGCGCTCCGGAGAGGCGGGTGCCGCTGTGCCCGGCCGAGCACAGCGGTCACACATCCCGGCCGGGCCGAGCAGTCACGCGGTCCGGCCCGCGCTCGCACCCGTGCGCTGCCGCGATGCGGCCAGCCAGGCGCGGTATCGGCGCAGGGCCAGTCGCTGGCGGCCCTGCTCACCGAGCAGGGCGCACGCCGGGTGGGTACCGGGCCTGGGGGGCCGGTTGTGAGCGATGCGCCGCATCTGGTGGCGGACCTGAGCCATGACGGCGGCCGAGGCGAGGGCCTTGTCGGACCAGGACACCGGCCGAAGTTGCCGGTCGGCCTCGCGGCCGTTCCGCCAGCGGTCGGGCAGGTCCGGGGCGACGGAAAGGGCGGTGCCCATGCCGACGAGCGCCACCCCGCTGTCGAGGACCTTCTCCGCGCTCTCCCGGCGGGTGATGCCGCCGGTGAGCATCAGGGGCAGCGGGCTCACCTCGACCAGGTCCTTCGCCAGATCGAGGAAGTAGGCTTCGCGGACCCGCGTACGCGCATCGGCGGGGCGGCCGGTCATCGCCGGGCTCTCATAGCTGCCGCCGGACAGCTCGACCAGATCGACGCCGAGCGGCGCAAGCATCTCGATCACTTGGCGCGCATCGTCGGTGTCGAATCCGCCGCGCTGGAAGTCGGCGGAGTTGAGCTTCACGCCGACCCCGAAGGACGGCCGGACGGCGGCGCGCACGCCCCGGACGATGTCCAGCAGCAGCCGGGCCCGGTTCTCCAGCGACCCGCCCCATGCGTCGGTCCGCTTGTTGACCAGCGGAGAGAGGAACTGCGACAGCAGATAGCCATGCGCGGCATGGATCTCCACGCCGTCGAAGCCCGCCTCCTCGGCGCGGCGGGCCGTCACCGCGAACCGGGTCACCGTGGCATCGATCTGCTCAGGAGTCATGGCGACGGGACGACCGAAGCGGCCGCTGTGCCGGCCCAGATCGACCCCGACCGCGGAAGAACCCCACACCACGCCGGGCATTCCGGCCTGCACCTGGCGGCCAGGGTGGTTGATCTGCATCCACATCGCCCCACCGCCCGACTTGCCCGCCTCGGCCCACTCGGCGAACGGCCGCAACGGCGCGGCCTCGTCGAGCACGACACCCGCGGGACCGGTCAGCGCCTCGGCGTGCACCATGACGTTGCCGGTAATCAGCAGCCCGGTACCGCCCGCGGCCCAGCGCCGGTACAGCGCGAGAAGGTGCCGGCCGGGCAATTGGCCCTCATCGGCCAGGTTCTCCTCCATGGCCGCTTTCACGATCCGGTTGCCCAGCACCTGTCCGGAGCGCAGGGACAACGGCGAGAACAGCTCGCTGGTCATCCGATTCCCTCTCTACTCTGCTCAGCCGATGGGAAGCTCGACCGACAGGAATGAAACGATCGCCTAGAATGTGGTCAGTGCTCACATTAACCAGAGAATGTAAGCACCGCACACACGAGAGGGAGTGACCTGTGCCACAGGCGACCGCTTACCACCACGGCGACCTGCGCGCCGCCTGTCTGCGCGCCGCGCGCGAGCTGCTGGAGGAGGACGGCAGCTCCGCACTGTCGATGCGGGCCGTCGCGCGGCGCGCAGGCGTGTCACCGACCGCCCCCTACCGGCACTTCCCGGAACGCGAAGCGCTCGTCTCCGCGGTCGCGGCCGAGGGCTACCGCGAACTCACCGAGCACCTGGCCGCCGCCCACTCCGCACCCACGACCCCCGAGGAACTCGCGGCGGTCGCAGTCGCGTACGTCCGCTTCGCAGTCGACCATCCGGCGCTGTTCCGTGCGATGTTCGCCGAGCCCTGCGACCCCGGCAACGAGGAGCGGGCCGCCGCGACCGCGACCCTCTCGGAATACGTCCGCGCCATCGTCCGCCGCACCTTCCCCGGCGTCGACCCGGAGGCGCTGTGGACCTCGGTGTGGGCACTCGTCCACGGCCTGGCCTTCCTGCACCTCGACGGCAAGTTCGACACCGCCACCCCCGACACGGTCGCCGAGCAGGTCCGCACCACGGTCCTTGCGCTGTTCACCGCCGCCCCGGCGCTCGCGCGGACAACCTCGCCGGCGAAGTCATCGTCGACCGGGCGGCCGGCCCACTGAACCGGACCGGCGTCACACGGCGGACAAGCCGGTACGCCGCACCGGAAGCACCGGAAGCGGAAGGCGCTTCGCCATATCCGCAGCCCGGAAGGGTCCGGAAGGCGCTTCGCCGTACCGGCGGCTGAAAGCCTCTGCCCGCGTCAGCGCCACCGGACAAGGAGAGGGCGGACGACAGGCGGACGGAGAAGGAAGTCCATGTACTGCCGACTGACAGCCCGAAGCACGCCCCCCACGACGGACTCCGCCCCACCGGGATTTCCGGCGGAGCGAAGCCCGTCACCTTGGGAGCACGCGGCAACAGCCGTTCAGGCGGCGGGCCGGAGCCGTGCGACGAGATCGCGGCCACCGGCCTTGAAAGCGGGCGGGAACACCAACTTCAGCCCCTCGGGCTCGCCTTGGACGGTGAGGACGGTCTTCAGTCCCAGCCCCAGCAGGGCCCCGCTCAACGGCGCTGCCGCAATGAGCTCGCGCTCCAGCGACATCAGCGGCTTCCCCGGCTTACCGCTCGTGGTGGCGCCGTCGAGGAATATCAGGCGCCGGTCCGTCAGAGCCAGATACATGGGCCGCGGCTGGACGGTGGCGATGACAGTGCCCGCACTGAGCACCCCGACCACCGCGCTGGTGAGCACCTGACGCTTCACCGACACGGTCCCGGTCTTCGCCAGCCCCGTGAATTCGATCTGCTCCCCCGCCCCGAGCAATGGCGTCGCGGCGTCCACGACCTGGCGCTTCCGACGGCCGTTCATGACGCCGTGACCGCGACCGGCGCGTCCCAGGCGTCGCGGTCGATGGTGAGCGTGCCCCCGGTGTGCGTCACCTTCTTGTTGACGGCGAACTGGTGGCCGCGGCGGTGCCCGGTGTAGAGCTTCGAGGCGTACGGGAAGCCCTTGGTGGTCGAGTAGACGTCGTCGTAACGGGCGTACCAGAGGATCTCCGGCAGGTCCGTACGGGACTTCGCGTTGGCGACGACCGCGGCGCTGGAGTTGCTGAAGCCGTAGAAGCCGGACCAGTAGCCCTTGGCCTTGACGGTCTTGTCGAAGGACCGGATGTAGGCGAGGACGGTGTTCACGCAGGACGTGTTCTTCGGGTCGAAGTACTCCATGTCGAGGTAGACCGGGCTGCCGGCCTTCATCCCGAGCCCCGCCTCCTTCGCCACCGCGTCGGACGCGTCGGACGCCCCCAGCGATGTGGCGTTCGACGCGGTCATCTTCTCGGGGTTCCTACTGGTCTGGCAGGGCGGCTGCGCACCGACGTACAGCGGGATCAGCTTCCAGCCGGTGGCGCTCACGGACTTGACCCAGGAGGCGGTGAGGTTCGGCTGGGCGCAGCCCCGGTTCTTCCCGCCGACGTACACGGCGGCGCCGCGGTAGACCGACGTGGCGTACCAGCCCCTCATGGCGGTCAGCGACGGAGCGGTGCAGGTGTCGAAGGCATGCCCGGTGAAGATCTTCGGCGCGGGCCGGGAGACCGTACTCGCGGTGGCGGCCTCAGCGGCGAACGCACCACCGGCCAGGACGGCCACACCCGCCAGAGATATCCCGGCATAACGTCTCTTTTTGGACAGGCGGTGACTGGACACGAAGGCTGACCTCAATGATTTCGAAGAGAAGGAAGGGGGCCGAGCCGCGCGGATCGACAGCGGGCTCAGCGGCAGATCACGATCTCACGCCGGACACCCGAAAGTTGTTCCGATGAGCGCATCGCGCGAAGAGATTGAGGAAGTTTGGTGAATCCGTTACCGAACAGCCGTTCGCCCGACGGCGATTGCGAGCGAAGTCGCCAAACCCGTCAGGGCCATCGCACCCGACGTGAACGTTCCGGCCACATCGTCGTACTCAACTGGCCATGGGGGCGCGACGGTCGGTCTATGCGGCTTCTGCCGCGCCGAGGCGCTGGAGCAGGTCGAGCAGGGTCGCGCGGTCCGCTGCGGGCAGGGGGGCGAAGCAGGCGGCGAGGACCTCGTCGGCGATCTTGTGGCCGGCCGTCAGGACCTGCTCGCCGACAGGGGTGAGGTGGTGCTCGATACGCCGGCCATGTCCCGGCCGGCGCTCGACCGTGCCCTGGGCGGTCAGCCGGCGGACCAGCGTCCCGAAGGCCTGCTCGGTCTGGAACGTCGCCACGGCCAGCTCCCGGGCCGATGCCCCGGGTGTGCGGCTGATCGCGCGCAGGGCATCCCACTGGGCCAGCGTGGTGCCGACGGCCGAGAGCGCACTGTCGAGCGCCCGGTGCTGCCGGTACTGGGCCTGCTTGACCGCTCTGCCAAGGTCTTGCAGCTCACCGTTCACAGACCGAAGCCTACGTCATGACCAAGCTAGCTTATATAAAGATGTTTAGTTACTCTGCAGCCATGCCCACGGATTCCACCACAGCCCTCTGCTCCGACCTGCACCTCACCCTGTCCGAGGCCGGAGCCGGCAGGCCGGTCCTCCTCCTGCACGGCGGCGGGGGACCGGCCACGGTCACCGGCCTCGCCCGGCACATCTCCCGTACCGCACACGCCATCACGCCCGTACATCCCGGCTGGGACGGCACTCACCGTCCCGAATGGCTTACCGGCATTGACGACCTCGCCCTCACCTACCTCCACCTCCTGCACGACCGCGGACTGCACGATGTCCTCGTCATCGGCTCCTCGCTCGGCGGCTGGATCGCCGCCGAGATGGCCGTACGCGACACCGCGGGAATCATCACCGGCCTCATCCTGATCGACGCCGTCGGCGTGAACGTCGAATCCGAACCGATCACCGACTTCTTCGCCCTCGACGCGCGCGGCGTGGCCGAACACTCCTGGCACGACCCGGACCGCTACTACGTCGACCCCGCCGGCACCCCATCCGACGAACTCGCCCGCCGCCAGGCCAACCTGGCCACCATGCGCACCCTCGCGGGCGGCCCCTCCATGCACGACCGCAAACTCCTGCGCCGGCTCGGTCGTGTGCAGGCGCCGGCCCTCCTGATCTGGGGAGAGAGCGACCGCGTCGTCACCCCCGCGTACGGTGCGGCATACGCCGGGGCCTTCGCCAACGGCACGCTCCGGGTCGTCCCCGAGGCGGGCCACCTTCCGCACATCGAACAGCCGGAAGCCACCACCGCCTTGATCGACGCCCACCTGCACGAGACGACCACCCGCGCTATCCATACGGAGTGACCGTTGGCGGCCGGTTGCCTTCCCAGCAGCCGGCCGTCCGTGGGAAACCACAACTGGCCACCGTCAGGGGCGCCGGGGGCTGCCGCGTCCTCATCGACGTCGAACCATGCGGTGGCGACGTCTCCGCGGAGCGCGTTCGTGATCAGTCGCGTCACCGCGCTGCCCGGCCCTCGTCCGGGCGCCCCCGGCCGGCCCTGGACAGCGGAGTAAGCCGGCCGCCCCACAGGTCGCAACCACCTTCGAGGAGTCCGAGGCCCGAACCGGGTGCGTGACCCCCGCCGTTACGATGGGGGCCGTTTGCCCGCAGGGAGTTGAAGATGCCGAGCCGCCGCCCGGAGGAGACCGCCTCCAACACGCCGTGGAACCAGACGTTCAACCACTCGATGTGGCGCGCGAACAACGCCGTGTCCCGTGCCCTGAACGAGCGGCTGCGCCCCCTCGACGTCACGATGACGCAACTCGGGATCGTGCTCACGCTCGACCAGAACGGGCCGCTGTCCGGGGCGGATCTGGCCCGGGGACAGAACATCACACCGCAGAGCGTGACCACCGCGCTCGCGCATCTGGAGCGGATCGGGTGGATCGAGCGGCGCCCGCACGCCGTACACAAACGGGTTCTGCTGGTCGAGCCGACCGAGGCAGGACTGCGCGGCATGGCCCAGGGGCGGCAGCTCGTCGAAACAGTCGTGGAACAGCTCTCCGACGTGGTCGGCGGGCCCGAGGAGCTGGCCCGTCTGACACTCGGCATGCGTCGTATCGCCATCGCCTTCGACGGGCCCGACTCCCCCGTGGCCCGTATGTGGCCCGATCCGCCCGGAACCGGCTGAGAGCACCACCGGCTGAGAGCACCGGACCACCTTCACCCACCCCGGTCTCAGCCATTTGGGACTTTGTCAGGCGCCTGATAACTTGGTCATCGCGTTCGATCAGGAGGGCCGTCTCACCATGTCCGCGATATCCACCCCCCATCACCGCGCCGTCGCCCGTCCGGCTCTGACCACGGTGCTGGCATGTCTCGGGATGTTCGCCGCGTATGTACCCATCGGCAGCGTCTCGGTGTCCCTGTCGCGCATCCAGCAGGGGCTCGGCGCCTCCACGTCCGACCTGCAATGGGTCTCCGACGCGTTCATCCTGCCGATGGCGGCGCTGATCCTCACCTTCGGCCTGATCGGTGACCTCTACGGCCGCAAGAAGGCCTACCTCGCGGGCATGCTCCTGTTCGCCGCCGGTTCCGTGACCTCCCTGACCGCCCACAGTGTCGAGCAGGTCTGGGTCGGCCAGGCCGTCGCCGGCGCGGGTGCCGCGGCTCTCGCCTCCTCCACGCTCGCCCTGATCAGCCACGCCTACCCCGACTTCCGGGCCAGGGCCAAGGCCATCGCCGCCTGGGCCGCGTCCCTGAGTATCGGCATGGCTCTCGGCCCGGTGATCAGCGGCGTCATCCTGGAGCACGCCACCTGGCGCTGGATCTTCCTGCCCGCCGCCGTCATCACCGCCGTCACCGGCCTGGTCGCCGTGCGGTTGCTTGAGGACTCGCGCTCCGCGCACGGCCGCGCCATCGACATCCCCGGGCAGATCGCCGCGGTCGTCTTCATCATCGGCCTGATCTACGGCGTGATCGAGGGCGGCGGCGCCGACGGCTGGGGCCGGACCAACGTCGTCGTGGCGTTCGTCGCCGCCGCACTCGGCCTGGTCGCCTTCATCGTCGCCGAGCTGCGGTCCGCCTCGCCGATGCTCTCCCTGAAGCTGTTCGCGGTACGCCCCTTCACCGGCGCCGGCATCGTCAACGCGGTCGTGATGTTCGGGATGATCGGGTCCGTCTTCGTCCTCAGTCTCTTCTTCGGCAGCGTCCAGCAGCTCTCCGTCCTCGATATCGCCTGGCGGATGCTGGTCTTCAACGGCGTCTCCGTCGTCGCCGGCCCACTCGTCGGCCGCCTGATGGGCAAGATCGCCCCGGGCATCCTCCTCTGCGCCGGCCTGCTCGGCGTCGGCGGCGCCATGCTGTGGCTGACCGGCCTGGAGCCCGGCTCGGGATTCGGCGCGATGGCCGGGCCGCTCGCCCTGTTCGGCCTCGGCATGGGCTTTGTGATGACGCCGATCAGCGCGGTCGCCGTCGGCAGCGTCCCGCACCACCTGGCGGGCATGGCGGGCGCGGGCAACAACACCCTGCGCCAGCTCGGCGGCGCCCTCGGCCCCGCGGTTCTCGGCGCCGTGCTCACCAGCCGGCTCACGTCGGCCCTGCCCGGGCACCTCGCGGACTCCGGTTTGCCCGTCGCCGACCAGCAGCGGGTGGGCACGGCGCTCGCTCAGGGCGGCGTGGGTGCCGCGGGCCACCTCGGGCTCTCCCCTGAGGCGACCCGCCCCGCGCTCGGTGCGATCGGGGCGAGTTTCACCGATGCCGTCCATGTCTGCATGACCGTGGGCGCGGCCGGAATCCTGGTGGCCCTGATCTTCACGGCCCTGCTGATCGGCTTCCGCCGCCCGCAGCCGGCCCACCCGGCCCCGGCCCCCACCGGGGAAGAGCTGCCGGCCCCCGCCCGGGACGAGCGACCGGCCCCCGTACCGGCGAAGGAGCAGGGCACGCGGTCGGAGCAGGCCCAGGGAGCCCCCGCCCAGACCGGTCCCGCCCTCTGCGGCCGTGTGCACAGCTCCACCGGCACCTCCCGCCCCACGGTCACCCTGATCTCCATGACGGGCCGTCAACTGGCCCGGACAGTCGTACGTTCCGACGGCGGGTACGAGCTCGCCGCACCCGGCGCCGGTACCTACGTACTGATCGCGGCGGCCGAGGGGCACCAGCCGCAGGCGGCCACCGCCGTCGTCGGCGACGAGCCTCTCGCGTACGACATCGTGCTTTCCGGCGCGCGGGACCTGCGCGGGGTGGTCAGCGGCGCGGACGGGCTGCCGATCGCCGCCACGGTGCTTGTGACCGATGTGCTCGGCGAAGTGCTCGGAGCCGAACAGACCGGCCCCGGCGGGGAGTTCACCTTCACCGGGCTGCCCGCCGGTGAGTTCACCGTCGCCGCCAACGCGGCGGGACACCGGCCCACCGCCGTGCCCGTCGTGGTCGGCGACGGCGCCCCCGGCCGGGTGGAGATCACCCTCACCGCGGGCGTCCGGCTCCGCGGGGCGGTGCGTTCCGGAGCCGGCCGGCGGCCACTGCCGGACGCCCGCGTCACGCTCGTCGACGCGACGGGCACGGTCGCCGCGACGGCCACGACCGACGCGTACGGCGCGTACGCCTTCGCCGACCTGGAGGCGGGCGAGTACTCCGTCATCGCCAGCGGCTACCCGCCCGTCGCCACCCCGCTGCGCGTCACGGGCTCCGGCACCGACGCCCTCGACATCGACCTGGCCCACCCGGGGACCTGAGCCGGTTCTCCGCCTCCGGTCGGCGCTCGGTGCGACGAGCCGCACCGTCCGACGGAGGGTTCCGCTGACGGGGCAACACCGGGCCGCACGGGGCGGCACCGGGCAACACGGGGTGGCATGGGGGCGGCACCGGGCACGGGGCGGCACCGGGCGGCACGGTGAAGCAAGGTTCGGCGCGGCACGGCGCGGCACGGCGAGGCGAGGCACGGTGAGGCGCGGCACGGCGAGGCGCGGCACGGCACGGCACGGCACGGCACGGCACGGCACGGCGAGGCACGGTGAGGCGCCCGCCCGGACCCCCCAGTGCTCTTCACCGTTCTTCCCCAAGGCCCCGGGAACCTCGCCGCCCCCGGATCTTCCCGGAGAGGCCCCCGTTCTCATCCGAGTCCGCGTGGCGAGACGGCCATTGACCGTACGGCCGGTTCGTCGCTACGTTCTGCGCCATGTTGCGTACAGCACTGCTCACCACGCGCGGTCATATCGACCTGCTGCGGGTGGCCTCGGCCGCGTGTCGTCGCGGCTGCTGACGCCCTTCCCACCTCTGCGCGAAACGCTGTAGCCCCTACGGCCCAGCGGACACCGCGCCCCCTCTCCATGCCCGGTGCGGACACGCCGCCCGCCGTGGCCTCCATGGCGTCTGCCTGATTCCCGTACCGGCCCGGCCCTGCGCCGAGGGCCGGGCGATGAGCTGCGCCTCCCCGTCCGAGGAGACCTCCATGACCGTCGACCACGCGCCGCCCGACACAGCGCCCACATCACCATCCGTCCCGTCCTTCGAGCTGGAGACCGTCACTCCCGTCAGCAGCCGCATCGGCGGACTGCGTTCCGTCCCCCGATGGGCGCGCCGCACCATCGGCCCCCTGCTGCTCCTCGTCCTGTGGCAGGTGCTCAGCGCCACAGGTGTCCTGCATCCCGACATCCTGGCCTCGCCCGGGACCATCGCCCGCGCGGGGCGGGATCTGGTCGACGACGGCACTCTGCCCTCCGCGATGGGCATCTCGCTGCAGCGCGTCGCACTGGGGCTGTTGCTCGGCGGGGTGGCGGGCACCGGGCTCGCGCTGATCTCCGGGCTCTCCCGGCTCGGTGAGGACCTGGTCGACGCGAGCGTGCAGATGCTGCGCACCGTTCCGTGGGTCGGGCTGATCCCCCTTTTCATCATCTGGCTGGGGATCGGCGAGGCGCCCAAGGTGGCGCTCATCGCCCTCGGTGTCGCGTTCCACCTCTATCTCAATGTGTACGCCGGGATCCGCGGCGTCGACGAACAGCTCATCGAGGCCGGTGAGTCGCTGGGGCTCGGCCGGTGGGGGCTGATCCGCCATGTGATCCTGCCGGGCGCGCTGCCCGGGGCGATGACCGGACTGCGCTACTCCCTGGCCACCGCCTGGCTGGCCCTGGTCTTCGGGGAGTCCATCAACGCGGACGCAGGCATCGGCTTCCTGATGAACCAGGCGCGCGAGTTCTTCCGTACCGATGTGATCGTCGTCTGCCTCGTCGTCTACGCCTTCCTCGGCCTCGCGGCCGACGCCATCGTCCGCACTCTGGAAAGGCTGCTGCTGCAATGGCGACCGACGTTCAAGGGCCAGTGACCACCGCAGCGGTACGGGTCGAGGGGCTGACCCGTACCTTCGACGGCCGACCGGTCATCGACCGGCTCGATCTCACCCTGCGCCCGGGAGAGTTCACCGCACTGCTCGGGCGCAGCGGATGCGGCAAGTCGACCCTGCTGCGCATCCTGGCCGGGCTCGACCGTGAGATCGAGGGGACCGCCCTGGTCCCGAAGAAACGGGCGGTGGCCTTCCAGGCCCCGCGGCTGATGCCATGGAAACGCGTCTGGCGCAACGTGCTGCTCGGCCTGGACGGGCGCCCCGAACGGGCCGTCGCGGAGCGCGCGTTGGAAGAGGTGGGCCTCGCGCACCGCTCGGGCGCCTGGCCGAAGACGCTCTCCGGCGGCGAGGCCCAGCGCGCCTCGCTCGCCCGAGCCCTGGTGCGTGAGCCCGATCTCCTGCTCCTCGACGAACCGTTCGGCGCTCTCGACGCACTGACCCGGATCAAGGCCCAGCAGCTGGTGGCGGAGTTGTGGCAACGGCGTGGCTGCGCCGTACTGCTGGTCACCCACGACGTGGACGAGGCGCTGCTCCTCGCGGACCGGGCGCTGGTCATGCGTGACGGAGTCATCGCCTACGAGACATCCGTCGCCCTGGACCGTCCTCGCTCCGCCGCAGGCCCCCGGTTCGCCGGGCTGCGTTCCCGCCTGCTCACGGAGCTGGGCGTCGACGAGCCCGCCCCCGCCGTCTGAACCGCCCGGGCCCCTCGTACCGCCGGGCCCGGCCCCATCCGGAAGAGAGACATACGTCCATGCGACGCCATTACCTGTCCGCGCTCCTGCTCCCGCTGTCCCTGTCACTGGCCGCGTGTGGCGGCGCGTCCTCCGCGAACGCCGGGGGCGCACCGGGCGACGGTACCGACGGATCGGGCAGCCTCACCCTCAATGTCGGGGACCAGAAGGGCGGCAGTGAGGCCGTGCTGCGGGCCGCCGGAGAGCTCGACCACCTCACGTACAAGATCAAGTGGTCCACCTTCACTTCCGGTCCCCCGCTGCTGGAAGCCGTCAACGCCAAGGCCGTCGACATCGGTGCCGTCGGCAACACCCCACCGGTCTTCGCCGCGGGTTCGCACTCGAAGATCACCGTCGTGGCCGCCGCCCACGGATCGTCGGAGGGTGAGGCGATCGTCGTGCCCGGGAACTCTCCGCTGAAGTCCGTCGCCGCGCTCAAGGGCAAGTCGGTCGCCGTGGCGCAGGGCAGCTCGGCCCACTTCCAACTGCTCGCCTCCCTCAAGCGGGCAGGGCTGAAGTTCAGTGATGTGAAGGCGAAGTATCTGCAGCCGGCCGACGCGCTGGCGGCGTTCAGCCGCGGCAAGGTCGACGCCTGGGCTGTCTGGGACCCCTACACCTCGCAGGTGCTCAAGAGCGCGCACGCGCGCATCCTCACCACCGGCCAGGGCGTCGTCAACGGCCTCTCCTTCCAAGTGGCCTCGCCGGCGGCGCTCAAGGACAAGCAGAAGGCCGCGGCGGTCTCCGACTACCTCAAGCGCCTCAACCGCGCACAGTCCTGGGTCTTCAAACACCCCGGCGCGTGGGCGAAGGTCTGGGCGAAGGAGACCGGCCTGCCGTACGACGTGGCGCTCGCCGCGGTGAAGCGCAGCAGCGGAACGCGGGTGCCCGTCGCCGTGGACGACGCGGCGATCGCGTCCGAGCAGAAGATCGCGGACAGTTTCGCCGGCCTGAAGCTGATCCCCCGCCGCTTCTCCTTCAAGGACTACACCGACAAGCGCTTCAACGGCACCCTGCCCTCCTCCACCACAGCGCCCCTCTCCTACCCGGAGGCTTCCTCCCGATGAGCATCCACCTGAACTGGTTCCTCCCCACCGGCGGCGACGGCCGCACCCTGGTCGACCGGCACGCCTACACCGACGGCGGCATCACACGTGACCGCATCACCCCGGCCGGCGGTGTGCGCGCACCCGACATCGAGTATCTGGCGCAGATCGCCAAGGCCGCCGAGCAACTGGGTTTCGAGGCCGTGCTCACCCCGACGGGCACCTGGTGCGAGGACGCCTGGCTGACGACCGTGGCACTCGCGCAGCACACCGAGCGGCTCAAGTTCCTGGTGGCTTTCCGCCCCGGCGTCATCTCCCCGGTACTGGCTGCCCAGATGGCGGCGACGTACCAGCGGATCACCCGGGGGCGACTGCTGCTCAACGTGGTGACAGGGGGCGACTCCACCGAGCAGAGGCGCTTCGGCGACCATCTGGACCACGACCGCCGCTACGAGCGGACCGCTGAATTCCTCTCGGTCGTACGCGGCACCTGGAGCGGGAAGCCGTACGACTTCGACGGCCGGCACTACCAGGTCGAGGGCGGCCTGACCGCGTTGCCGCCGGATCCGCTGCCGGAGATCTTCTTCGGCGGCTCGTCGGACGCCGCCGGCCCGGTCGCGGCCGAGCACGCGGACGTGTATCTCACCTGGGGCGAACCTCCGGCCCAGGTGAAGCAGAAGATCGACTGGATCCGCGCGCTGGCCGAGGAACGCGGCCGCACCGTCCGATTCGGCATCCGGCTGCACACCATCTCCCGGGACTCCGCACGCGAGGCATGGGCCACAGCCGACCGGCTGCTCGACGACCTCGGCCCCGAGACGGTCGCCGCTGCCCAGCAGGCCCTGGGCAGAAGCGAGTCGGTGGGTCAGCAGCGGATGCTCGCACTGCACGGCGGCTCACGCGACAACCTGGAGATCTCCCCCAACCTGTGGGCGGGAGTCGGGCTCGTCCGCGGCGGGGCCGGCACCGCACTGGTGGGAAGTCACGCCGATGTGGCGGACCGCATCGAGGAATACCACGCGCTCGGGGTCGAGCACTTCGTGTTCTCCGGCTACCCGCATCTGGAGGAGGCGTACTGGTTCGGAGAAGGCGTACGACCCGAACTGGCGTCCCGCGGCCTGCTCCCGGAACTGCCGTCCACCGGCGCTCCGCTCCGCTTCGCGGGCGGCCGCTGACCGGAAGGCCCGAAACCCCCGGGTGGCACGGCGTCGGCTGTGCCACCCGTTCGCGTCGGTGGCCCGGGGAGGGGGACGGGGTCAACGGGAGCCGGGAAAGCGTTGGATACGGACGAGGCTGGACCGAACGAGGGGCTGAGCGCCGCCACGTGGCTCGCCTCCGCGATTAATCCCTACGATCGTGAAATCGTGATCGCGACGATCCTGCTGAACGCACCCCGAACCGGCCAAGGTGCTGGCCAGAACGTTTTTTCGGCTAACGGTCCTGGTGGGGCGGGTGGGACTCGAACCCACGGCCGACGGATTATGAGTCCGCTGCTCTAACCGGCTGAGCTACCGCCCCATTACGGCGTGGCGCGTACATGTGTGCGCGCCGTCTGCCGCAGCATAGCCGCTCATACGATCTCCTGCCTCGGATGGTCGGCATCGCTCGATCATGAGGACCTCGCTGCGGACGGGACGGTTCCACCTCAGCGGAAAACGGCACGAAAAAGGGCCCCTGAGGGCCCTCTTCCGTCTGTGCTCCCCCGACTGGACTCGAACCAGTAACCCTCCGGTTAACAGCCGAATGCTCTGCCAATTGAGCTACAGGGGACCGCGCTCCCCCGACTGGACTCGAACCAGTAACCTGCCGGTTAACAGCCGGCTGCTCTGCCAATTGAGCTACAGGGGATTGCTGCTGTGCACCGAACGTACCCACCGGATCGCTCCCCGGGGGGCGTGTGCTCGCTGCGACACATACATTAGCGCAAGCAGGGGGGTGCTCCGCCAATCGGTTCCGCCCCGGGTGATCACGCGTTGGCCGGGTAGGCGGGCAGCACCGGCACAAGGGAAGGCAGCCATGCGGTACAAGCTGACGTTCGTCGCGGGACTCGCTCTCGGTTATGTGATCGGCACACGTGCCGGTCGGGAGCGTTACGAGCAGTTGAAGAAGTCCGCCCGCCAGGTCGCGGAGAATCCGGCCGTGCGCAACGCGGCGGAGGCCGCCGCGCAGAACGGGCGGGACGTCGCCGGCAAGGCGCTCCACACCGTGAGCGAGAAGATGGGTGACCGGATGCCCGACGCGATGGCCCACCGGGTCCGGTCGCTGCGGGACCGGAACGGAGCCGTCGAGGACGACTGGGGCACCACCAATACCTGATCCGATACCTGATCCCTGATCCGACAGCGCCACCGGGCCCCGTCCGTACCTGATCCGAACAGGACGGCCGGGGCCCTACCCGTACCTGCCCCCGACAGGACGACTGGGCCGCCATCCGCACCTCACGTCCCGGGTGCGGCGCGCGTGCGGCACAATCGGGCCGTATGGGGATAGTCGCCGGTCTTGACAGCTCAGCCGCCTTCACGCGCATCGTCGTGTGCGACACGGACACAGGTGCCGTGCTGCGCCAGGGGTATGCGCCCCATCCGCAGACGGGCGGGGCAGGCGGCGGAGGCGGGGCGGACCAGGCGGGCGGCCAGGGCGGTGAGGCCGGTAAGAAGTACGAGGTCGATCCGCAGAGCTGGCTGCTCTCGCTCGGTGAGGCGGCGTCCGGCGGGCTGCTGGAGGGTGTGCAGGCGATTGGCGTCTCCGCCCAGCAGCACGGTCTTGTGCCGCTGGACCGGCAGGGCAATCTCGTACGGCCCGCGCTGATCGGCAATGACAAGCGGGCGCAGGTGGCCGCAGCGGATCTGATCGATTCGCTCGGCGGCCGTTCCGCGTGGGCCGAGGCCGTCGGATCCGTACCGCAGGCCGCGCAGCCGGTGTCGAAGCTGCGCTGGCTGGTACGGCAGGAGCCGGAGGCGGCCGCGAAGGTCGCCGCGCTGCTCCAGCCGCACGACTGGCTCGTGTGGCAGCTGCTCGGCCGGCCCGCACGGCGGATCACCGACCGGGGCGCCGCGTCGGGCACCGGTTACTGGTCGGCCGCGACCGGCGCCTACCGTCCCGATCTGGTGGAGCTGGCCCTCGGGCACACGGCGGCGCTTCCGGAGGTGCTCGGCCCGTCCGAGTCGGCGGGGACCACGCCCGAGGGGCTGCTGATCTCGGCCGGTACCGGGGAGACCATGGCCGCCGCCTTCGGGCTCGGGGTCGCGGCCGGCGATGTGGTCGTGTCGCTGGGTGCCTCGGGTTCCGTGATGGCCGTGCACCACGAGGCGCTGTCCGACCCGTCCGGGATGATCACCTCGTTCGCCGACGCCACAGGGATGCATCTGCCGGTGGTGCACACGCTCAACGCCGTACGGGCGCTGCGCGGCACCGCCGAACTGCTGGGCGCCGAGGACCTGGAGGCGCTGTCCGCGCTCGCGCTGACCTCCACGCCCGGCGCGTCCGGGGTGGTGCTCCTGCCGTATCTGGAGGGTGAGCGCACCCCGCAGCTCCCGCACACCGCCGGCACCCTGTCCGGGCTGCGGCGCGAGTCGATGAAGCGCGAGCATGTGGCGCGCGCGGCCTTCGAGGGCATGCTCTGCTCGCTGGCCGACGCGATGGACGTACTGCGGGAACGCGGTGTCGAGGTGCGCCGGGTCTTCCTGCTGGGGGCCGCGGCGGAACTGCCCGCCGTCCAGGCCGCGGCCCCGGGTATCTTCGGGGCGCAGATCGTGGTCCCGCAGCCCGCCGACTACGCGGCGGTCGGTGCGGCCCGGCAGGCCGCCTGGGCGCTCGGGGTGTCCGAGGGCACGCTCGACCCGCAGACCCCGCCGGACTGGCAGGGCGCCACCGCCCAGGTATTCGAGCCGGGGGACGGTCTCGCGGTGGGGCAGGCGGTGCGCCAGCAGTACATGGCGACACGTGACCAGATCCACCCCGGAGCCTTCGGTACGCCGTCCTGATCCCGGAGCGCCACGCCACCCGGGCCGGCCGACGGAGTGGAACCGTACGGTCCGCCGTACGTGGAGGGCCGCTCCGTCGCACGAGGGAGACCGCTGCGTCGTACGGAGCGTGCCGCCCCGCCCTGGGGGCCGCGTTCTTGACCTCTGTTTGAGAAAAACGGTTCCTTTCGGCTTGGGCGGTACCGGAAACTGGGACGGCCGGACACCGTCCCTTGCCCCGCCCTGCCCTGCCGGAAGCCCCGCCGGACCGCCGAACCGAGAGACTGCACGTGCTCATATCACTGCTGCGGACCTATCTGCGTCCGTACAAGAAACCCATGGCCCTGCTGGCGCTGCTTCAGCTGCTCCAGACCTGCGCCTCCCTCTATCTGCCGACGCTCAACGCGGACATCATCGACAACGGTGTCGTGAAGGGTGATTCGGGTTACATCCTGAGCTTCGGCGGTCTCATGATCGCCATCAGCGTGGTCCAGGTGATCTGCAACATGGGCGCCGTCTACTTCGGTGCCCGGACCGCGTCCGCACTCGGCCGGGACATCCGGGCCGGTGTCTTCGACCGGGTGCAGTCCTTCTCCGCCCGCGAGGTCGGGCACTTCGGCGCCCCGTCGCTCATCACCCGTACGACCAATGACGTCCAGCAGATCCAGATGCTGGTCCTGATGTCGTTCACGCTCATGGCATCGGCGCCGATCATGTGCGTGGGCGCCATCGTGCTGGCGCTCGGCCAGGACGTGCCGCTCTCGCTCGTACTGATCGCGGTCGTCCCGGTCATGCTCGTACTGGTCTCCCTGATCGTCCGGCGGATGCGGCCGCTCTTCCGGAAGATGCAGGTCAGGCTCGACACCGTGAACCGGGTGCTGCGTGAGCAGATCACCGGCAACCGTGTCATCCGCGCGTTCGTGAAGGACGCGTACGAGAAGGAGCGCTTCCAGGGCGCCAACGCCGAGCTGACCGAGGTCTCCCTCGGCACCGCGCGGCTGATGGCCCTGATGTTCCCGACCGTGATGACCGTGGTGAACGTGTCGTCGATCGCGGTGGTCTGGTTCGGCGCACACCGGATCGACAGCGGCGCGATGCAGATCGGCGCGCTCACCGCGTTCCTCTCCTATCTGATGCAGATCGTGATGTCCGTGATGATGGCCACCTTCATGTTCATGATGGTGCCGCGTGCGGAGGTCTGCGCCGAGCGCATCCAGGAGGTGCTCGGCACCGACTCCAGCGTGGTGCCGCCACTGAAGCCCGTCACCGAGCTGACCAGCCGCGGCCATCTGCAGATCCTGGGGGCCGGGTTCAAGTACCCGGGCGCCGAGGCTTCGGTGCTGCGGGAGGTCGCCCTGGAGGCGCTGCCCGGTGAGACGACCGCGGTGATCGGGTCGACGGGCAGCGGGAAGTCGACGCTGCTCGGTCTGGTACCCCGGCTGTTCGACGCCACGGGCGGCGCGGTGCTGGTGGACGGTGTCGACGTACAGGAACTGGACCCGGTGCTGCTGGCGAAGACCGTGTCCCTGGTGCCGCAGAAGCCGTATCTGTTCTCCGGGACCGTCGCGACGAATCTGCGGTACGGGAACCCGGACGCCACCGACGAGGAGCTGTGGCACGCGCTGGAGGTGGCGCAGGCCAAGGAGTTCGTCGAGAAGCTCGAAGGCGGGCTCAACGCGCCGGTCGCGCAGGGCGGCACCAATGTGTCGGGTGGGCAGCGGCAGCGGCTGGCGATCGCCAGGACGCTGGTCCAGCGGCCGGAGATCTACCTCTTCGACGACTCGTTCTCGGCGCTGGACTACGCGACCGACGCGGCGCTGCGGACCGCGCTGCGGCGCGAGACCGCGGAGTCGACCGTGGTGATCGTGGCGCAGCGCGTGTCGACCATCCGTGACGCGGACCGGATCGTCGTGATGGACGAGGGCCGGGTCGTGGGGACGGGCAGGCACCACGAACTGATGGACGGCAATGAGACATACCGGGAGATCGTGCTCTCCCAGCTGACCGAGGCGGAGGCAGCCTGATGGCGGGTCCAGGTGGACGCATGATGGCGGGACCGACCCAGAAGTCCATGGACTTCAAGGGTTCGGGCAAGCGGCTGCTGCGGCTGCTCGCGCAGGACCGCCCCGCACTGTTCACGATGGTGCTCGCGGTGATCGGCAGTGTCGCCCTCTCGGTCGTCGGACCGAAGATCCTGGGCCGGGCGACCGACCTGATCTTCGGCGGGATCATCGGCCGGCGGCTGCCCGCGGGCACCACCAAGGCACAGGCGCTGAAGGGCCTGCGCGCCAGGGGCCAGGGCGCGATGGCCGACATGCTCTCCGGCGTCGACTTCACCCCGGGCAAGGGCATCGACTTCTCGCAGGTCGGCCAGATCCTGCTGCTGGCGCTGGCGGCCTTCGCCTGCGCGGGTCTGCTGATGCTCGTGACCACCCGGCTCGCGGCCCGGATCATCAACCAGGCCATGTACGGGGTGCGTGAGGAGATCCAGGCGAAGCTCTCCCGGCTGCCGCTGTCGTACTTCGACAAGGCCAAGCGCGGTGAGGTGCTCAGCCGTACCACCAACGACGTCGACAACATCGGCCAGACCATGCAGCAGACCATGGGCCAGCTCATGAACTCGCTGCTCACCATCATCGGCGTCCTGGCGATGATGTTCTGGATCTCGTGGATCCTGGCGCTGGTGGCGCTGGTGACCGTACCGCTCTCGGTGCTGGTGGCCACGCGCGTCGGCAAGCGGTCGCAGCCGCAGTTCGTGCAGCAGTGGAAGGTCACGGGCAGGCTCAACGCCCATATCGAGGAGATGTACACCGGGCACGCCCTGGTCAAGATCTTCGGACGGCAGGCGGAGTCGGCCGAGGGCTTCCGGGAGCAGAACGAGGCGCTGTACGAGGCGGGGTTCAGGGCCCAGTTCAACAGCGGCATCATGCAGCCGCTGATGATGTTCGTCTCGAACCTCAACTATGTGCTGGTGGCGGTCATCGGCGGGCTGCGAGTGGCTTCCGGCACGCTCTCCATCGGTGATGTGCAGGCGTTCATCCAGTACTCGCGGCAGTTCTCGCAGCCGCTGACCCAGGTCGCCTCGATGGCGAACCTGGTGCAGTCGGGTGTCGCGTCCGCCGAGCGGATCTTCGAGCTGCTCGACGCGGAGGAGCAGACGCCCGACGGGGCGGGCTCCGGTGCGGAGTTGGGGCCGGGTGCCGGGGGCGGTGCCGGTGTCCGCGCCGCTGCTGGTGCGCGGCCGGCCGCGGTGCGCGGGAGCATCTCGCTGGAGAAGGTCTCCTTCCGGTACGAGGCCGACAAGCCGCTCATCGACGATCTGTCGCTCTCGGTCGAGCCGGGGCACACCGTCGCGATCGTCGGACCGACCGGCGCGGGCAAGACGACGCTGGTCAATCTGCTCATGCGGTTCTACGAGGTGACCGGCGGGCGGATCACGCTCGACGGGACCGATATCGCTGCGATGACGCGTGAGGAGCTGCGCTCCGGGATAGGCATGGTGCTCCAGGACACCTGGCTCTTCGGCGGCACGATCGCGGAGAACATCGCGTACGGCTCCTCGCGTGCCGTCAGCCGTGAGGAGGTCGAGGAGGCGGCCCTCGCCGCCCACGCCGACCGGTTCATCCGCACCCTTCCCGAGGGGTACGACACGGTCATCGACGACGAGGGTACGGGGGTGAGTGCGGGCGAGAAGCAGTTGATCACGATCGCGCGGGCCTTCCTCTCCGACCCGGTGATCCTGGTGCTCGACGAGGCGACCAGCTCCGTCGACACCCGTACCGAGGTGCTGATCCAGCAGGCGATGGCCCGTCTGGCGCACGGCCGCACCAGCTTCGTCATCGCGCACCGGCTCTCCACGATCCGGGACGCCGATGTGATCCTGGTGATGGAGAACGGGTCGATCGTGGAGCAGGGGTCGCACGAGGAGTTGCTGGCCGCGGAGGGGGCGTATGCGCGGCTCTACGCGGCGCAGTTCGCGCAGGCGGTGGTGGAGGTGGATTAGGGGGTACGGGGTGGGGGGTGGCGGGGTGCGGGCGGTGCGGGCGGTGCGCGGTGCGCCTGCGGCGGGCCTGCTCCCCTGCCCTCCCCGCACCCGGCCTGCGGCCGGGCCCGGCTTCCCGTAGCCGGGTCGGCCCCCGGCCGGCGCACCCTCAGTCCAGGTAGCCCCTCAGCTGGTCCGCGCACGCGTGGTCCCGCAGCTTGTTCAGGGTCTTGGACTCGATCTGCCGGATCCGCTCCCGTGTCACCCCGAAGATCCGTCCGATCTCCTCCAGCGTGCGGGGTCTGCCGTCCGCGAGACCGTAACGGAGCTGGACGACCTTGCGTTCGCGTTCGCCCAGCGTGGAGAGCACCGCCTCCAGATGCTGCCGCAGCAGCAGGAACGCGGCCGACTCCACCGGGGACGCAGCGTCGCCGTCCTCGATCAGGTCGCCCAGTGCCACCTCGTCCTCCTCCCCCACCGGGGCGTGCAGGGAGACCGGTTCCTGGGCGAGCCGCAGTACCTCTCCCACGCGTTCCGGGGTGAGTTCGAGCTGGGCGGCGACTTCTTCGGGGGTCGGTTCGCAGCCGTGTTCCTGGAGCATCCGGCGCTGGACCCGGACCACCCTGTTGATCAGCTCGACCACATGGACCGGGACCCTTATCGTGCGGGCCTGGTCGGCCAGGGCACGGGACATCGCCTGCCGTATCCACCAGGTCGCGTACGTGGAGAACTTGAAGCCGCGGGCGTAGTCGAACTTCTCCACCGCCCTGATCAGGCCGAGGTTCCCCTCCTGGACCAGGTCCAGCATGGTCAGCCCGCGGCCCACATAGCGCTTGGCGACGGAGACCACGAGACGCAGGTTGGCCTCGATCAGCCGCCGTTTGGCCATCCGGCCGAGCACCACCAGTCGGTCCAGGTCCACGGCGAGACGGGAGTCGAGATCGGACGAACTCCGCAGCCGTTCCTCGGCGAAGAGGCCCGCCTCGACCCGGCGCGCGAGCTCCACCTCGTCGGCCGCCGTGAGCAGCGGGATGCGGCCGATCTCCCGTAAGTACTGGCGCAGGAGGTCCGACGAGGGGCCGCCGCTGTCGGCGGCGCGGGTGGGTGCGGGTGGCGGGGGCCCGTCCTGGGTCTCCCCCACGGTCCGGGCTGCCGCGGCCGGTCCCGGGTGGGGGACGGTCTCGGGGTGGCCGGCGGGCGGGCTCTGCCGGGGGACTGCCGGGGCCACATCGGTTTCGGTCAGGGTCCGGGTCTGCACGGGTGCGGCCTCCAGGATGACTGCCGGATCGGGGGCGTGCGGCAGCGGGACAGCGGTGGCCCGGCCGCCTTCAGTCCCGTACGCGATGAGCCGATACGCGGGCAGGGGCGGCCCGCTGCCGGTGGACCGGTCCGTTCGGACCGGCCGGTCGGTCCGAGGCACCGCAGTCCAGTGTGGGGCATGACACAGCACGGCCACGAGGGGTGTGCGGTGACTTTCTGAGTCCGGTTCGTGACCCGGCGGTTATGGGAATCCGGTGGGCCGGACGACCGTCGGGCGGCATCGACCGGGCGGCCTCGTCCGGTGGGACGGGGCAACCGGCGACGCGGGCGCCGTTCGGCGGGCGCCCCTGTGCTCAGAGCGCGTCGGCGCCGTGGTTGCGCAGGGACTGGCCGTACTGCTGGAGGGTCCACAACTCGTTCTGGACCGCCGCGTACTGCTCCGCGTCGCCCTGGGCGGAGGCTCGGGCCAGGGCGCCCTGGACGTCGGCGATCCGCCGGTCGACCGCGCGCAGCCGGACGTGGACCAGTTGTTCGCCCGCGTACAGCTCGTCGACCGTACGCCGCATGATCGGCTCCACGGCCAGCTCGGTGACCACGGCCCGGACGGTGTCGTCGGGCGCCGCGGAGCGGACCCGGGTGAGGTACTCGAACGAGTCGGTGATGCCCGCTTCGGCGCCGCCCGCCTCCATGATCGTTTCGCGTACGGCGGCGTACGGCGCGGCGGTGAACTCGTCGGCCCCATAGGCGTCGAAGGCCGGGGAGACCAGCTCGGGGCGCTGGAGTGCCAGCTTCAGCAGCTCGCGTTCGGTGCGGTGGGCGGGGCTGCGGAGGTGGAGGGCGGGGCCGCTCGACGGGGGGCGCGGTGCCTCGGCCTGCTGCTGCGGGGGGCGGCCGCCGCGTGAGGGCGCGGGTGCGTTGCCCCGGCCGCGTGCCCACTGGGCGAGCTGGCTGATGCGCTTGACCACGAACTGCGTGTCGAGGATGCCGACCATGCCGGCCAGCTGCACGGCGACCTCGTGCTGCGAGGCGCTGTTCTTGATCCGGGCCACCACGGGCGCCGCCTCGTCGAGCGCGGTCGCCCGGCCCGCCGGGGTCTCCAGGTCGTAGCGCGAGATGATCTGGCGGAGCGCGAACTCGAAGAGCGGGGTGCGGGGTTCGACCAGGGTGCGCACCGACTCGTCGCCCTGGGCGAGCCGCAGGTCGCAGGGGTCCATCCCGTCGGGCGCGATGGCGATATAGGTCTCGGCGGCGAACTTCTGGTCGTCCTCGAAGGCACGCAGGGCGGCTTTCTGGCCGGCCGCGTCGCCGTCGAAGGTGAAGATCACGCGGGCGCTGCCGTTGTCCATGAGCAGCCGGCGGAGGATCTTGATGTGGTCGGTGCCGAAGGCCGTGCCGCAGGTGGCGACGGCGGTGGTCACACCGGCCAGATGGCAGGCCATGACGTCGGTGTACCCCTCGACGACGACGGCTCTGCTGGACTTGGCGATCTCCTTCTTGGCCAGGTCGATTCCGTAGAGGACCTGGGATTTCTTGTAGATCGACGTCTCAGGGGTGTTGAGGTACTTCGGTCCGTTGTCGTCGTCGCGGAGCTTGCGGGCACCGAAGCCGACGACCTCACCGCTGATGTCGCGGATCGGCCACATCAGCCTGCCGCGGAAGCGGTCGATGGGCTTGCCGCCTCGGGACTCCTGGGAGAGCCCGGAGGTGATGAGCTCCTTGTCCGAGAAGCCCTTGCCGCGCAGGTAGCGGGTGAGATGGTCCCAGCCGGCCGGGCTGTAGCCGACACCGAAATGGGTGGCGGCGGCCTGGTCGAATCCGCGCTCGGCGAGGAACTTGCGGCCGATCTCGGCCTCGGCGCCGTCGAGCTGCTCGACGTAGAACCGGGCGGCCTCCTTGTGCGCCTCGACCAGCCGGATGCGCTCGCCGCGCTGGCTGTTGGGGGTGTAGCCGCCCTCCTCGTACCGGAGGGTGATGCCCGCTGTGCCCGCGAGGCGCTCGACCGCCTCGGTGAAGGAGAGGTGGTCGATCTTCATCACGAAGGCGAGGGTGTCCCCGCCCTCCTGGCAGCCGAAGCAGTGGAAGAGGCCCTTGGCCGGGCTCACCTGGAAGGAGGGGGACTTCTCGTCGTGGAAGGGGCAGAGGCCCTTGAGATTGCCGCCGCCCGCGTTCCGCAACTGGAGGTACTCGGAAACGACGGCGTCGATCGGGACCGCGTCCCGGACCGCCTTCACGTCGTCATCGTTGATCCTGCCTGCCACGGGTGAAGTCTACGGTCCGGCTCGGACACTCCGTACGGGCACTGCCCGGCGGGCCGGGGAGGGCGCCCGGGCAGCGAGGGGGACGTCCCCGGCCCGCCGGGACACGGCACGTGCGCCCGGCCGTGGCACTGTCCGAGCCGGACCGGCCGCCTTCCGGCCGGACGGGACACCGCCCCGCCCGGACCCGGCACCGCCCCGCCGGGACACACACCGTCCCGCCCCGCCCCGGTCCCGCCCGCCGGTACCGCCCGCCGGTACCGCCCGCCGCTCAGACGCCCAGCGTGGCCAGGTCGACCGACGGGTCAGCGAGCGCCTCGGGGTCCAGCGTCGCGCCGGAGCGGATCAGCCGCTGGAGCTGTTCGGTGACGTCCCACACATTGACGTTCATCCCGGCCAGCAGCCGGCCGTCCTTCATCCAGAAGGCGATGAACTGCCGCTTGCCCGCATCGCCCCGGATGAGCACCTGGTCGTACGAGCCGGGCGGCGCCCACCCCGAGTACTCCAGGCCCAGGTCGTACTGGTCGGAGAAGAAGTACGGGATCCGGTCGTACGCCACGCCCTGGCCGAGCATCGCGCGGGCCGCCGCCGGGCCGCCGTTGAGGGCGTTCGCCCAGTGCTCGACGCGCAGCCGGGCGGCGAGCAGCGGGTGCCGGGCGGCGGCGACATCGCCCGCCGCGTAGATGTCCGGGTCGGAGGTGCGCAGCGAGGAGTCGACGGCGATACCGCCGCCGTCCGCCCGGTCGACCAGCTCCAGGCCCGCGGCCTCGGCGAGCGAGACGCGGGGGGCGGCGCCGATCGCGGCGAGCACGTCGTGGGCCGGGTGCTCCTCGCCGTCGTCGGTCTGGACGGCCAGGACCATGCCGTCCTGCCCGGTGATCTCGGTGAGGCGGGTGCCGAAGTGGAAGCGGACGCCGTGTTCGGCGTGGAGGTCGGTGAAGATCTGGCCGAGCTCCGGTCCGATGGCCGAGTGCAGCGGGGTCCGGTGTGCTTCCACGACGGTCACCTCCGCCCCGTAACCGCGCGCCGCCGCCGCGACCTCCAGGCCGATCCAGCCCGCTCCCGCGATCACCAGATGGCCGTTGTCCCGGCCGAGTGAGGCCAGGACGTTCCGCAGACGGTCGGCGTGGGCGAGCCTGCGCAGATGGTGCACACCGGCCAGTTCGGTGCCGGGGATCTCCAGGCGGCGCGGCTCCGCACCGGTCGCGAGGAGCAGTTTGTCGTAGTGGATGGCGGTGTCGTCGCCGAGGCGTACGACCTTGACTTCGCGGTCGATGGAGACGACGGTCTGGCCCAGGTGGAGTTCGATGTCGGCCTGCGCGTACCAGGCGGTGTCGTGGACGTAGACGCTGTCGCGTTCGTCCTTGCCCGAGAGGAACCCCTTGGAGAGGGGCGGGCGTTCGTAGGGGTGGTCGCGTTCGTCGCCGATGAGAATCACGCGGCCCGCGAACCCTTCGGTGCGGAGGGTCTCGGCGGCCTTCGCCCCCGCGAGCCCGCCGCCGATGATGACGAACGTCAGATGTGCGTCGACCACTTGATGCCTCCTTGTAGTGCTGGCGCCACTTGCGAGCGTCCCGCACGGAGTGTGATGGGGGGAAGAGGTGTGAGGTGTTGAGGCTCACGCACGGTCAGGAATGGCCGGTCATGATGGCATGCCCCGCGGGAACGACGCCCCCGCGGCGGGCCGTCGTACCGCAAGGCGGTCGTCCTCAGCGGCGGGCGGTCAGCCGCGCGTGCAGCGAGCGGGCCGAGGTGTCCGTGAGCGAGGCGATCTGGTCGACGATCACGCGTTTGCGCTCGCGTTCGCCTGGTGCCGCTTCGAAGAGGGCCCGGAACTGCGGGTCGAGCCCTTCCGGTGCGCGGGCGGTGAGCGCGTCGGCGAGTCCCGCGAGTACGAGGCGCTGGTCGACTCTGAGCCGCTCCTGTTCCTCGCGCTGCATGACATAGCGGTCGGCGACGGCCTTGAGGACGGCGCACTCCAGCCGTGCCCGGCGTGGGACGACCAGTTCCGCCGCGTATCTGGTGAGCGGCCCCGGACCGTACGACGCCCTGGTCGCGCTCTCGGCCGCCAGGCAGAACCGGCCGATGAGCTGGCTGGTGGCGTCCTTCAGCCGGGCCTGCGCGACGGCGGTCCCGTCGTAGCCGTGCGGCCACCACTCCTGGGCGAGCAGCCCGTCGAGCGCGTCGGTCAGCTCGGCGGGATCGGTGTCACCGGGGACGTAACGGCCGACGGCCACCGCCATGACGGCGTCGCGTTCCGGTCCTGAGGTGAGACAGCCGGGGTCGATGTGCCCGGCGTGCAGCCCGTCCTCGACGTCGTGCACGGAGTAGGCCACATCGTCCGACCAGTCCATGACCTGGGCCTCGAAGCACTTGCGGTCGGCCGGTGCGCCGAGCCTGGCCCAGGCGAAGACGGGCAGGTCGTCCTCGTACACGCCGAACTTCACCGAGCCGGGCTCGGTGGGGTGGCCGCCGCGCGGCCAGGGGTACTTGGTGGCCGCGTCCAGGGCGGCCCTGGTGAGGTTGAGGCCGACGCTGACCGGCTCTCCGGTGGCCGACGCCTGGACGAACCGCTTGGGTTCGATACGGGTGAGCAGCCGCAGCGACTGGGCGTTGCCCTCGAAGCCGCCGCAGTCCCGGGCGAAGTCGTTCAGCGCCAGTTCGCCGTTGTGGCCGAACGGCGGGTGGCCGAGGTCGTGGGCGAGGCAGGCGGCCTCGACGAGGTCGGGGTCGCAGCCGAGCGCCGCGCCGAGTTCCCGTCCGACCTGGGCGCACTCCAGGGAGTGCGTGAGGCGGGTGCGCGGGCTGGCGTCCCAGCTCTGGGACTCCGCCGTGCCCGCCCCGCGCGCCTGCGGGAGCGAGCCCGGTGTGACCACCTGGGTCTTGCCCGCGAGCCGGCGCAGCGCGGCGGAGTGCAGCACGCGTGCGCGATCGCGCTGGAAGGCGGTACGCCCCGGCCGCTTGTCCGGCTCGGTGTCCCAGCGTTCGCAGTCGGTCGGGGTGTACGCGGTGCCTTCCATGCTCCGACAGTACTGAGTCCGGGGCCACGGACGCGGCCGGGCCCGCCAGGCGGCGGGTTCGGCCGGTGGCGGGCCCCGCGCTGCCGCACCTCCGGCCGCGGGCGGTGGCCGGGCGGCGGACCGGACTGCCGGGCCGCGCTGCCGGGCCGGGCGGCTGCGGGCGGTGCCTCCGGGTCGCCGGACCGTCCGCGCCGTAGGAATGTGGAACGTGGAACGGGAGACGGCTGAGCAGAGCGGAGAGGGCCGATGGCCAAGGTGACCGCCAACATGTCCATGTCGCTGGACGGATTCGTCTCCCACCCGTCCGACGGGATCGACCAGCTGTTCCAGTGGTACGACGGCGGGGACGTCACGGTGCGGACCGCCGACCCGGACATGACCTTCCATGTGTCGCAGGCCAGCGCCCAGCGGCTGAACCGCGCGCTGGAGGAGATCGGCGTGCTCGTCTACGGACGGCGTACGTTCGAGGACGCGGGCGGCTGGATCGGCGGGCATCCCCTGGGCCGGCCGGTGATCGTCGTCAGCCACAGCATCCCGGACGGCTGGCCCCGCGCCGACACCCCGCTGACCTTCGTCACCGACGGCGTCGAGAGCGCCATCGCGCAGGCCAGGGCGACGGCGGGCGGGAAGAAGGTCACTATCGGCAGCGCCGATCTCACCCAGCAGTGCATCAACGCCGGACTCCTCGACGAGCTGGAGATCGATCTGGTGCCCCTGCTGCTCGGCTCGGGTGTGCGCTTCCTGGACCGGCTGAGGGACACACCGCGCGCACTGGAGGGCCCCACGGTGATCGAGGGGGACGGCGTCACGCACCTGACGTACACACTGCGGTGACCCGGCTTCCGCGCCGGGCGGTGGCGCTACTGTGCGGTGGCTTCCCGGCGAACCGGATTCGCCCCTCCGCGCGTCCGAGCTTCCGACACGTCCGGCGTCGGAAGGGCCCTCATGCACAGACCCACGCTGCTCATGCCGCCCCGCGTACGACGGCTGCGGCAGCACCTGGCGAAGCTGCGGCCACGCGGGCCGCGGCTGCCCCGGCCGGCGCTGCCGAGGACGAGGCGCGGCCGGCGCCGGGCCGTGCAGGCCGTCATGCTCGGCTGTGTGCTGGCGCTCGCCCCGGCTGCCTGGATGTTCACCGCTGCGGGCGACCGGATACGGACGGCGGCCGACGTCCCTACGGCCGATGTCGCCGTGGTGTTCGGTGCGGGTCTCCGGCAGGGCCGGCCGTCCCCGTACCTCGCGCACCGGCTCGACGCAGCCGCCGGACTGTACCGGGCGGGCACCGTGAAGGTGGTGCTCGTCACCGGTGACAACAGCAGGACGGAGTACGACGAGCCGGACGCGATGCGGGCCTATCTCGTACGGCACGGGGTGCCGGGCGGGAAGGTGGTCAGCGATTACGCCGGCTTCGACACCTGGGATTCCTGTGTACGGGCCAGGAAGGTGTTCGGCGTCCACCGGGCCGTCCTGGTCAGCCAGGGTTTCCACATCCGCAGGGCTCTCGCGCTCTGCCGGTCGGCCGGTATCGATGCGTACGGCGTCGGTGTGTCCGACGCGCATGACGTGACCTGGTACTACGGCGGCGCGCGCGAGATCCTGGCGGCCGGGAAGGCAGCCCTGGACGCCGCGTTCAAGCCCGACCCGCACTTCCTCGGCCCCCGGGAGAACGGGGTCGCGCGGGCGCTGGACGGCCACTGACGCCCGCGCTTCCACACCGCCCCGGAGGCCCGCCCGGCCGGCTCCCTCTCAGCTCCCGTACGGGCGGGCCGCCTTCGCCTCCCGCAGCGCCAGGCCCCACCAGACGAGCTGGTCGAGCATGACCTTGGCCGCCGCGTCGGGGGCCTCGGGGTCCTTGTGGGCGCCGTCCTCGTCGAAGTGGCCGTGCGCGTTGTGGAAGCTCACCGTGTCCCGGACGGTGACCGCGTGCAGCTCGGCGAAGACCTGCCGCAGCTGCTCGACCGCGCGCAGCCCGCCGGAGATCCCGCCGTACGAGACGAACCCGACCGGCTTGGCCTGCCACTGGCCGTAGTGCCAGTCGATGAGGTTCTTGAGGGAGGCGGGGAAGGAGTGGTTGTACTCGGGGGTCAGGACCACGAAGGCATCGGCCGCGTCCAGCTGTGGGCTGACCCGGCCCAGCGCCTCGCGCACCACGGGCTGCGGGTCGTGGGAGAGCGAGGTGGGCAGGTCGACATCGGCGAGGTCGGTCACCCCGACCGCGAGATCCTCCCGGAGCCGGGCGCGGGAGAGGAACCAGTCGGCGATGGTGGGGCCGAAACGGCCGTTGCGGTTGCTGGCGACGATGACGTTCAGCTTCAGGGGGCTGGTGTTGATGTCCATGGCGAGAGCGTCATACATCAACCATGGTTGAGGTCAAGCGCCCGTGTATCCGGCCGCTCCGGGTGCCCGTACCCGTACCGCCCGTGCCCGTACCGCCCGTATCCGTACCGTTGGTCCATGCACATCGAGATGGACGGCCGGCCCGTCACCGATACCTCCCTCAGCACACCCGCCTTCCTCAACTACGGTCATTTCACGGCCATGCAGGTCAGCGACTGCCGGGTGCGCGGCCTCGCACTGCATCTCGCCAGGCTGGACTCGGCGACCCGTGAGCTGTTCGGCGCCGGGCTGGACGGCGGGCACGTCTGCCGGCTGCTCCGGCGGGCACTGGACGGCGCGGGCGTACGGGACGCGTCGGCGCGGGTGTACGTGCACTGGCCCGACGGGGACGGGGCCGCCACCGTGACGGTCGTCGTCCGGCCGCCCGCCGACCCGTCGAGTGCGCCGCAGAGCCTGATGTCCGTCCCGTACCAGCGGCCGGTCCCGCACATCAAGCACGTCGGCAGCTTCGCGCAGATCCACTACGGCAGGGCCGCGGCCCGCGCGGGCTTCGACAGTGCCCTGCTGACCGGTCCCGGCGGCGTGGTCTCGGAAGGCGCGGTCACCAACATCGCTTTCTGGGACGGCACTTCGGTGGTCTGGCCGGATGCGCCCGCACTGACCGGGACCACCATGGCGCTGATCGAACCGCGGCTGCCATCGGTGCGCCGCCGGGTGACCCTGGACGGACTGGGCGCCTACCGGGCGGCCTTCGTGACCAACTCGCGGGGCATCGATCCCGTGAACCGGATCGACACCACGGAGTACGCGGTGGACGGAGAGCTGATGCGGCGGGTGGCGGATGCTTACGAGTCCGCCCCCTGGGACGAGATCCCGGCGCGGCCGTAGGGCCCTTCGCCGGATGAGGCCCGGCCCGGCCGCAACCGGGTCCGCCGGGCGGCCGGCCCGGCGCCCCGCGAGGTGTCCTACACTCCGGCGCATGACCATCGCGACCGCTGCCATCGCCCGGGATCTGGCGCCCACCGGCGCGCTGCGTGCCGCCATCAATCTGGGCAATCCGGTCCTGGCCCAGGGCTCACCGAGCGCTCCGTCCGGGATCACGGTCGACATCGCGCGGGAGATCGCGACCCGGCTGGAGGTGCCGGTGGAGCTGCTGTGCTTTGACGCGGCACGCACGTCGTACGAGGCGATGGCGGCGGGCCGGTCCGACCTCTGTTTTCTCGCCGTGGAGCCCGCCCGGGAGGCCGAGGTCGCCTTCACCGCCCCGTACGCGGACGCGCGGCTGCCCGGCCGCCGCCACGGTCGTACGCTGGAGCCATGGCCAAAGGCTGGAACGCGGGCGACATCCCCGACCTGAGCGGGCGCACGGCGGTGGTCACCGGGGCCAACAGCGGCATCGGACTGGTGACCGCACGTGAGCTGGCCCGACAGGGCGCGCGGGTCATTCTGGCCTGCCGCAGCGAGCCGCGCGGCAGAGAGGCAGAGGCCACGATCCGGGCCGAAGTGCCGGACGCTCAGGCCGATTTCGTACAGCTCGATCTCGCGGACCTGACGTCCGTGCGGCAGTTCGCGTCGGCGGTCCAGGGCGAGCGCCTCGATCTGCTCATCAACAACGCGGGCGTCATGGCGCTGCCGTACGGGACGACAGCCGACGGGTTCGAGACACAGTTCGGCGTGAACCACCTCGGGCACTTCGCCCTCACCGGGCTGCTCGTCCCGAAGCTCCTGGCCACTCCGGGCGCCCGGGTGGTGAGCGTGTCCAGCGGGCTCCACATGCTCGCCAATATCGACATCAACGACCTCAACAGCGAGCGGGGTTACCGGCGTTGGATCGCCTATGGCCGCTCCAAGACGGCGAATCTGCTCTTCGTCCATGAGCTGACTCGGCGCCTCGCCACCGCCGGCTCCGGCCTCGTCGCCGCCGCTGCGCACCCTGGTTACGCGAGCACGAACCTCCAGACGGCGGGGGTGCGCATGGAGGGCCGCACCGGGGCCGAGCGGGTGGTGGAGCTGGGCAACCGCGTGTTCGCCCAGTCGGCCGAGGCAGGCGCGCTGCCCACGCTCTACGCGGCCACCGCACCCTGCGTACTGCCCGACTCCTTCACCGGGCCCAGGTTCCTGGGCTGGCGCGGGACCCCCGGGCCGTCCCGCCGGGCGAAGTGGGCGACGAATGATGTGGCGGGCGAGCGGCTCTGGACGGCGTCCGAGCAGCTCACCGGGGTGACGTACGAGGGCCTGGACACCGTGGACGCGCCCGGCCGCTGACCGGACGGGGTGACCGGGGGGGGACAGGCGCTCCCCTGCGGCGCCCGTCCCCCCGCGGCCTGCGTCACCCGCCCGTGTCATCCGCCCGTGTCACCCCGGACGGCGGCGGGCTCACGTCAGCCCCGCGCCCGTCAGCCCGGCATCGTAAACGGCACCGGCCCCACCCCGTATCGCGGCGGCCCCCGTCACCCCTGGACAGCGGCCGGGTCCATCCACATGACCTCCCAGATGTGGCCGTCCGGGTCCTGGAAGGAGCGGCCGTACATAGGCCCCTGATCCTGCGGCTCGTTCGCGGGCGAGCCGCCGGAGGCCAGCGCGGTGTCGGCCAGCCGGTCGACGTCCTCTCTGCTCTCCGCGCTGAGACAGACCAGCACCTCGGTGGTGCTGGTCGCGTCGGCGATCTCCTTCCGGGTGAACTGCTTGAAGAACGGCTCCGTGAGCAGCATCGCGCAGATCGAGTCGCTGATCACCACACAGGCCGCGTTCTCGTCGGTGAACTGCGGGTTGATCCTGTATCCGAGCGCGGTGAAGAAGGACTTGGAGACTTCGAGCTCCTTGACCGGCAGGTTGACGAAGATCATCTGGGGCATTGCGGGCTCTTCTCTCAGGTCGGACCGGTGGCCGCGGTGGCGTGCCCTTCGGAGAGGTAGACGACAGACCGCACCGAAACTCATCGGCGGCGGGAAAGGACGTCCGCCGAAAGTCCAGCGGTACGGAGAGACGCCCCCCGGGGGGGCAAGGACCGACATACCCCGGCAACACCCCTGTCGTAATCCCGCACCATGGTTGATCGTTAGGGGCGTGCAACGATGACCGACGCCGACGCAGCCAGGGGGACGCACCATGACCATCAGCCGCAGGCGACTGCTCACCAGCGGAGGCAGCCTCGCACTGACCGGGGCGCTCGCCGCCGCGTGCGGGTCCAACACCGGCCGGGACGACGGCGCTTCGGGCGGCAGCGGGCCCACGCTCCAGCAGTGGTACCACCAGTACGGTGAGGCCGGGACCGAGCAGGCCGTGCGGCGGTACGCGGACGCCTATCGCAAGGCGACCGTCAAGATCCAGTGGCGGCCGGGCAATTACGACCAGCAGACTGCCGCCGCCCTGCTCTCCTCGTCGGGCCCGGACGTCTTCGAGGTCAACGGGCCCACCCTGGACCAGATCCAGGGCGGCCAGGTCACCGATCTGACCGGCCTCTTCGACGGAGTGAAGGACGACTTCAACCAGGCGGTACTCGCGCCGAAGACCTACGGCGGCAAGATCTGGGGCATCCCGCAGACCATCGACACCCAGCTCCTCTACTACCGCAAGAGCCTCCTGAAGGACGCGAACGTCCAGCCGCCCCGGACACTCGACGAACTCGTGGACGCGGCAAAGGCGTTGACCGGCAAGAAGGTCAAGGGCCTCTTCCTCGGCAATGACGGAGGCGCGGGTGTGCTCGGCGGGACCCCGCTCTACTCGGCCGGGCTCAGCCTCGTCACCGAGGACGGGAAGACCGGCTTCGACGATCCGGCTGCGGCCCGCACGCTGGCCAGGTTCCACCGGCTGTACGCCGACAAGTCGCTACTGCTCGGCGCCCCGGCGGACTGGTCGGACCCTTCGGCGCTCGTCCAGGGACTCACCGCCATGCAGTGGTGCGGTCTGTGGGCGCTCCCGGCGGTCAAGAAGGCGCTGGGCGACGACTTCGGCGTCCTGCCCTTCCCCGAGGACGGCCCGGACGGGAAGCCCTCGGTCCCGGTCGGGGCGTACAGCTCGGCGGTCAGCGCGCGCAGCAAGCACCGCGCCGAGGCCAAGGCGTTCGCCAAGTGGCTCTGGATCGACCGGACGGCCTACCAGGAGGACTTCGCGCTCTCCTACGGGTTCCACATCCCGGCCCGGATCTCGCTGGCGAAGAAGGCGGCGAAGTTGCGGGAGGGCGCTGCGGCGGACGCGGTGCGGTACGCGACCGACAGCGGCTGGGCCCAGCCGCTGCTGTGGACACCCGCCTGCCAGGTCGCGTACCAGGACGCCCTCAACCGGATCATCAAGGACGGCGCGAATCCGGAGACCGAGGTCAGGGCGGTCGTCCGCAAGACCGACGCCGAGCTCCGGCGGGTACAGAAGAAGAAGTCATGAGGGAGCGGTGGGGAAGGTGGGGGCGGTGAGGGAGGTGAGGGAGCCGTGAGACACCGCACGCTCTGGTTCTGGGTCTTCGTCGGCCCCTTCGCGGCCGGCCTCGCGCTCTTCACGTACGTACCGCTGCTGTGGAGTCTCTACCTCAGCTTCTTCGACGCCCACAACACGGTCTCGCCGACGCACTTCGTGGGGCTCGGCAACTACACCTCGATGCTGAGCGACGGCGCGTTCACCTCCAGCCTGTGGACGTTCGCGGTCTTCTCGCTGTTCATCGTGCCTGCGACGTACGTGCTCTCGCTCGCGCTGGCCCTGATGGTGAACCGGATGCGGTTCGCGCAGTCCTTCTTCCGGTCGGTGTTCTTCCTCCCGGCGGCCTGCTCCTATGTGGTGGCCTCGATGATCTGGAAGCTCTCGGTCTTCAACGGGGTCAGGTTCGGGCTGGCGAACACCGTGCTCGGCTGGTTCGGCCAGGACCAGACGGCGTGGCTCTCGACGACCCATCCGCCCTGGTACTGGCTGGTCATCGTGACCCTGCGGCTCTGGCTCCAGGCAGGCTTCTACATGGTGCTGTTCCTCGCCGGACTCCAGCGGATCGCGCCCCAGCTGTACGAGGCGGCAGCCGTCGACGGGGCGCGGCCGGGCTGGCAGGTCTTCCGGCACATCACGTTCCCGCAGCTGCGGGCGACCTCGGTGGCGGTGGTGCTGCTGCTCGTGATCAACGCGTTCCAGGCGTTCGACGAGTTCTACAACCTGCTGAGCGACGCCCGGGGCTATCCGCCGTACGCGCGCCCACCGCTCGTGTACCTCTACTACACGGCGCTCGGGCAGGGGCAGAACCTCGGGCTCGGCAGTGCGGGTGCGGTCATCCTCGCGCTGATCATCGCGGTGGTGACGATCGTCCAGGCCCGCTGGTTCGGGCTCGGCAGGACGGAGGACTGACATGCCCGGCAGCTCCGGCACACTCCGCGACCCCGGCACGCCGCGCGGCTCCGGCACGCCTCGCGACTCCGGCACGTCCCGCCGCTCCGGCTCGCCTCGCAGCTCAGGACCGCCCCGCAGCTCCGGCACGCCGCGCGGCTCCGGGACGGCCCGACGTGACGACGCCCTGGTACGGGCGGGACGCGCGCTGCGGACCGTCCTGCTGATCGCGCTGGCTGCGCTCTTCCTCATCCCGTTCTATCTGCTGCTGCGCAACGGGCTCTCCACCGAGCAGGAGATCACCTCACCCGCGTGGACGTTCTTCCCTTCCCACCTCCAGTGGTCGAACCTCCGCGAACTGTTCGACGACCCGGCGGTCCCGATGGCCCGCTCGCTGCTGAACTCGGCGCTGATCGCGGTGGCGACGACCCTCGGCACGGTCCTGCTGGCCTCACTGGCCGGCTACGGCCTGGCCCGCATCCCGTACCGCCACGCGAACAAGGTCTTCTACGCGATCCTGGGCACCCTGATGGTCCCGGCGGCTGTGACCTTCGTACCGAGCTTCGTACTGGTCTCCACGCTGGGCTGGATCTCCACGCTGCGCGGCCTGATCATCCCGACCCTGTTCTCTGCGTTCGCCTGCTTCATCTTCCGCCAGTACTTCCTCGGCTTCCCCCAGGAACTGGAGGACGCGGCCAAGGTCGACGGCCTGGGCTACTGGCGTACGTACTGGCGCATCGTGGTCCCCAACTCGGCCCCGGTCTTCGCGGCGGTCGGCACGATCGTCTTCATCGGCGCGTGGAACGCCTTCCTCTGGCCGCTGGTGATCGGCCAGGACAAGAACGCGTGGACGGTACAGGTGGCGCTCTCGACCTTCACCACGGGCCAAGTGGTCAACCTCCACGAGCTGTTCATCGCGGCGGCGGTGTCGATCCTGCCGCTGCTGCTGGTCTTCCTGCTGCTGCAACGGCACATCGTGGCGGGGGTGGAGCGGTCGGGGATCGACGACTGAGGGGGCTGGCACCACCAACGATACGGAGTTCAGGTACACCCGCACTCACCCGGCAGCTCCATCGTCCCCCGCCCCCGGGCCGACAAGACTGAAGGCGTTCAAAGGCATCCACCGGAACCCGCCGAAAGCCGGCACCAAGCCGCTCGGCGACCGGTACTTCCCCCTTCAGGAGCCCGCTCATGAGTGCACGCGCCACCACACCACGTCGCCGTACCGCAGTCTTCGCGACGGTGGCTCTGGCCACGGTCGCGGCCGTGTCCCTCGCGGCGTACGGGAACTCCACCGCCTCCGCTGCGTCCGTACCGTCCCGGTCAGGCCGCCCGTCGGCCACCGCCACTGCTTCTTCGCTCCACATGATCGCGAACAACGGCCACAAGCTGGCCTTCCATGTCACACCGGGCCACCTCCCGGCCATCGTGCTGGACGCGGGCGGCGGCCTGGACTCGTCGCAGTGGAAGAGGATCGCGCCTGTCCTGGCCAGGAAAACCGGGTCCGAGATCATCACGTACGACCGTGCCGGAATCGGGAAGAGCGACGAGGTCGTCGGCGCCTGGAACGCGCAGAACGCCGCTTCCGACCTGGAGGCCGGCCTCACCGAGCTGGGCGCCACCCATGACGTGGTTCTCGTCTCGCACTCCCAGGCGGGCGAGGTCGCCACGTACTTCGCGAAGAAGCACCCGAAGTGGGTTTCCGGCGCCGTCCTGGTCGACGCCGGCCTGCCGAATTTCTACACGGACAGCGAGACGGCGAAAATCGAGGCCGCGAACCAGGCGCAGGTGGCACAACTCGACGGCACCCTCTCGACGAAGCCGATCCGCCAACTCCTCGCCACGGCGAGCAACTACGGCCCGACGCACCACGCCTACCACCGGATCTCCTGGCCGCAGAGTGTCCCGGCGACGGTGATCGCGTCGTCGAAGACGCCCTTCGACACCCCCGAGGACGCACAGCTATGGCGTAAAGCACAGACGCAGTTCGCCGACGCCGCACCCAACCGAAGCCTTGTCGTCGCGAAGGGGAGCTCACACGACATTCCGGCCGACCGCCCGGATGTGGTCGTCAAGTCGGTCGAGGCCATGGCGAAGGCCCACGGCTGACGCGCCGCTGCGCCCCGCCGGCCGGTCAGACACGGCCTCTGAAAACCCCATGCCAGGAGGGACGGCATCCCCGCACGGGTGCCGTCCCTCCGGTTTCTGCACCGGAGCCGCCGACGGGGTCGGTGAGGGTCGGGGTGAACCCGACGGCGGCTCCGGGGGTCTGGTCAGCGGGGTCGGGTCAGCGGCTGTCGCTGCCGTCCGACTCGGCTGCCGCCCGGCCGGCTTCGAGCCTGGCCACCGGGATGCGGAACGGTGAGCACGAGACGTAGTCCAGGCCCACCTGGTGGAAGAAGTGGACCGACTCCGGGTCGCCGCCGTGTTCGCCGCAGACGCCCAGTTTGAGGTCGGGGCGGGTCGCGCGACCCGCCTCGCAGGCGCTGCGGACCAGCGAGCCGACCCCGTCCCGGTCGATCGTCTCGAACGGGGAGACGCCGAAGATGCCCTTCTCCAGGTACGCGGTGAAGAAGGACGCCTCCACGTCGTCGCGGGAGAAGCCCCACACCGTCTGGGTCAGGTCGTTCGTGCCGAACGAGAAGAACTGCGCCGCCTCGGCGATCTGGCCCGCCGTCAGCGCGGCGCGGGGCAGTTCGATCATGGTGCCGATGGTCAGTATCAGCGAGGTGCCGGTGGCCGCCTCCACCTCGGCGATGACCCGGTCGGCCTCCTCGCGGACGATCTCCAGCTCCTGGACCGTGCCCACCAGCGGGATCATGATCTCCGCGCGCGGGTCGCCCTTGGCTGCCTTGCGCTCGGCCGCCGCCTCGGCGATGGCCCGTACCTGCATGGCGAACAGACCCGGGATGACCAGCCCGAGCCGCACCCCGCGCAGCCCCAGCATCGGGTTCTGCTCATGGAGCTTGTGCACCGCCTGGAGGAGGCGCAGATCGTTCTCGTTGGCGTCCTTGCGGGACTCGGCGAGTGCGACGCGGACCGAGAGTTCGGTGATGTCCGGAAGGAACTCGTGCAGCGGCGGGTCGAGGAGACGGACCGTGACGGGGAGCCCGTCCATCGCCTCGAACAGCTCGATGAAGTCCTTCTTCTGGAGCGGCAGCAGCGCGCCGAGCGCCTTCTCGCGCTCGTCGTCCGTGTCGGCCAGGATCAGCCGCTCGACCAGCTCGCGGCGCTCGCCGAGGAACATGTGCTCGGTACGGCAGAGGCCGATGCCCTGCGCGCCGAACCGCCGGGCGCGCAGGGCGTCCTCGGCGTTGTCCGCGTTGGCCCGCACCCGCAGCCTGCGGCGCCGGTCCGCGTACGCCATGATCCGGTGGACGGCCTCGACCAGTTCGTCCGCGTCGTCGGCGCCCGCGTGCATCCGGCCCTCGAAGTACTCGACGACCGGCGACGGGACGACCGGCACCTCCCCCGCGTACACCTTGCCCGACGAGCCGTCGATCGAGACGGTGTCGCCCTCCTCGATGACCGCACCGTTCGGCGCGGTCAGCCGCCGGCGCTTGGTGTCGACCTCGATGTCCTCGGCGCCGCAGACACAGGTCTTGCCCATGCCGCGTGCGACCACGGCCGCGTGCGAGGTCTTCCCGCCGCGTGAGGTGAGGATGCCCTCGGCGGCGATCATGCCGTCGAGGTCGTCGGGGTTGGTCTCGCGGCGGATCAGGATGACCTTCTCGCCGGAGCGCGACCACTTGATCGCGGTGTACGAGTCGAAGACCGCCTTGCCGACGGCGGCACCCGGCGAGGCGGCGATGCCGCGTCCGAGCAGGTCGGCCTTGGCCTGGCCGTCGAAGCGCGGGAACATCAGCTGGGCGAGCTGCGCCCCGTTGACCCGCTGGAGCGCCTCGGCCTCGTCGATGAGCCCCTGGTCGACCAGCTGGGTGGCGATACGGAACGCGGCGCCTGCGGTGCGCTTGCCGACGCGGGTCTGGAGCATCCACAACTGGCCGCGCTCGATGGTGAATTCGATGTCACAGAGATCCTTGTAGTGGGTCTCCAGGGTCTCCATGATCTGCATGAGCTGGTCGTACGACTTCTTGTCGATCTGCTCCAGATCGGCGAGCGCCACGGTGTTGCGGATCCCCGCGACGACATCCTCGCCCTGCGCGTTCTGCAGGTAGTCGCCGTAGACGCCCTGGTGGCCGCTGGCCGGGTCGCGGGTGAAGGCGACACCGGTACCGGAGTCCGGGCCGAGGTTGCCGAAGACCATCGAGCAGATGTTGACGGCGGTGCCGAGGTCGCCGGGGATGCGCTCCTGACGCCGGTAGAGCTTGGCGCGGTCGGTGTTCCACGAATCGAAGACGGCCCTTATGGCCAGGTCCATCTGTTCGCGCGGGTCCTGCGGGAAGTCCCGCCCGGCGGCCTGCTTGACGATCTTCTTGAAGCGGCCGACGAGCTTCTTGAGGTCGCCGGCTTCGAGATCGGTGTCGACGCTGACCTTCTTGGCCTTCTTCGCGGCCTCCAGGGCCTCCTCGAAGAGTTCGCCGTCGACGTCGAGCACGGTCTTGCCGAACATCTGGATGAGGCGGCGGTAGGAGTCCCACGCGAACCGCTCGTCGCCCGACTGCTTGGTGAGTCCGGCCACGGACTTGTCCGAGAGGCCGATGTTCAGGACGGTGTCCATCATGCCCGGCATGGAGAACTTGGCGCCCGAACGGACCGAGACGAGCAGCGGGTTGTCGGCCTGGCCGAGCCTCTTGCCCATCGTCTTCTCCAGGGCGGCGAGGTGCGCACTCACCTCGTCGCGGAGTTCGACGGGCTCGTCGCCGCTGTCGAGGTACGTCTTGCACGCCTCGGTGGTGATGGTGAAGCCCGGAGGGACGGGCAGACCGAGGTTGGTCATCTCGGCGAGGTTGGCACCCTTCCCGCCGAGCAGGTCCTTGAGGTTGCGGTTGCCTTCGGTGAAGTCATAAACGAACTTCTGCGGCGCTTGCGCCTGAGTTACGTGGGGTTCTGCGTTCTTCGATTCCGGCACGGGACTCGACTCCTCGCGGACTGGCTGCCCTGACGGCGAGGAACATACCCAGATCGAAGGCTCCTGGGTACGTCCACCTGGTCGCCGTACGGCCGTAACCACTCGTCTGCCAGCAGATCGAAAGTGATCGTGAGGGCGGGGTTCAGCACCCGTTGAATTCAACCCTTGAAGGCATCACTTCGGTCCGTAGCCAGGTGTGAGGCATGTGTGGGCAGTTTCGGCCACCCTTGGCGATATCGAGTTCACTGCGAGAACGATTGCCACCTGGCACCCAGTGCCAGGCTTTGAGAAGTACACTCCAGGTTTAATCGCTCATCTGAGCAACCACCCGATCAGAGGTGGCGAGAATCACGCCACCCGACTGGGTCTCAGGCCACTATTCGGACCTTCCTGGTTCGCCTGGCGGACAGGCATTCCCGCAGAGCGGTGCAGTGTGCACTCAGTGCCGTGCCGTACATCGGGCCGGGGGCAGCCGGAGCCGCGCTCTCCCCCGGGAAAAGCCCGAAGCCCCCCGTCCCGCTCGGATGAGCGGTGGCGACGGGCGAGGGGCGAGGATCGCTGGGGCGGGCACCCGGCGCGGGCACCCGGCCGGTCAGCCGCCCGACGTGTCCAGTTCGGCATCCGCGCTGATGCCCGAGCAGTCGTACGGATCCTTCAGCCAGCCGTCGGGCAGGACGACCCGGTTGTTCCCCGAAGTGCGCCCGCGCGGCCCGTCCGCGCCGTCCGGCCACGGCTGGTCCAGGTCCAGCTCCTGGAGCTGGCTGCCCAGCTCGTCCAGCGACGAGGTGACCGCGAGCCGCCTGCGCATCTCGGAGCCGACCGCGAACCCCTTCAGATACCAGGCCACATGCTTACGGAAGTCGATCACGCCACGGGTCTCGTCACCGATCCACTCGCCGAGCAGCGTCGCGTGCCGCAGCATGACCGCCGCGACCTCGCGCAGCGCGGGCGCCTGCCGGGCCCGCGTGCCCTCGAAGCCGCTCACCAGATCGGCGAAGAGCCAGGGCCGCCCCAGGCAGCCGCGCCCCACGACCACCCCGTCGCAGCCGGTCTCCCGCATCATCCGCAGCGCGTCGTCCGCGCACCAGATGTCGCCGTTGCCGAGCACCGGGATCTCCGGGACATGCTCCTTGAGCCGGGCGATCGCGTCCCAGTCGGCGGTCCCCCCGTAGTGCTGGGCCGCGGTCCTGCCGTGCAGCGCGACGGCGGTGACGCCTTCGTCGACCGCGATCCGGCCCGCGTCGAGATAGGTGAGGTGGTCGTCGTTGATGCCCTTGCGCATCTTGATCGTGACGGGCACGGCGCCGCCCGCGTTGGAGACCGCCTCATGCAGGATCGCCCGCAGCAGCGGCCGCTTGAAGGGGAGCGCCGAGCCGCCGCCCTTACGGGTGACCTTGGGTACCGGGCAGCCGAAGTTCAGGTCGATGTGGTCGGCCAGATCCTCGTCCACGATCATGCGGACCGCCTTGCCGACGGTGACCGGGTCGACTCCGTACAGCTGGATCGAGCGCGGTGTCTCGGTCTTGTCGAAGTGGATCAGCTGCATGGTCTTGGCGTTGCGCTCCACCAGCGCCCGCGTCGTGATCATCTCGCTGACGAACAGGCCCTTACCGCCGCTGAACTCGCGACAGAGCGTGCGGAAGGGGGCGTTGGTGATACCCGCCATGGGGGCGAGCACGACGGGCGGCTGCACGGAGTGCGGGCCGATGGAGAGCGTGGTCATGAATCCATTGTCGCGTACACCGTGCCACGTACACCGAACTCGTTAGTTAACCGTACTATTCATACATGCCCGAGCTCACCCACCGCCGGCGGATGCTGGTGCTCGCGATCTGCTGCATGAGCCTGCTGATCGTCAGCCTCGACAACACCGTCCTGAACGTCGCCCTCCCCTCGATGCAGAAGGAGCTGCACGCGTCGGTCTCCGGACTCCAGTGGACGATCGACGCGTACACGCTGGTCCTGGCCTCGCTGCTGATGCTCGCGGGTTCGACGGCCGACCGGATCGGGCGGCGCAGGGTCTTCATGGCGGGTCTGGTGATATTCACCCTCGGCTCGGCGCTCTGCTCGATCGCCCCCAATCTGGAGTCGCTGGTCGTCTTCCGGATGGTGCAGGCCGTCGGTGGCTCGATGCTCAACCCGGTCGCGATGTCGATCATCACCAACACCTTCACCGAGCCGCGCGAACGCGCCCGCGCCATCGGTGTCTGGGGTGGCGTCGTCGGGATCTCGATGGCGGCGGGCCCGATCGTCGGCGGCCTCCTGGTGGACTCGGTCGGCTGGCGTTCGATCTTCTGGATCAACCTTCCGGTGGGCCTGGCCGCGCTGGCCCTCACCTGGCGTTACGTACCGGAGTCGCGGGCCCCGAAGGGCCGCAGGCCGGACCCGGTGGGCCAGTTGCTGGTCATCGCGCTGCTGGGCTCGGTGACGTACGCGATCATCGAGGCCCCGTCGGCCGGCTGGACTTCCCCGCTGATCCTCTCCTTCACCGGGGTGGCCCTGCTGGCACTCGCGGGTCTGGTGCTGTACGAGCCGAGGCGCCCGGAACCCCTGATCGACCTGCGGTTCTTCCGGAGCGCGCCGTTCAGCGGCGCCACCGTCATCGCGGTGTGCGGCTTCGCCGCGCTCGGCGGGTTCCTCTTCCTCAACACGCTCTATCTGCAGGACGTCCGCGGCCTCTCCGCGCTGCACGCGGGTCTCTACATGCTGCCGATGGCGGCACTGACCTTCCTCTGCGCACCGTTCTCGGGACGGCTGGTGGGCAATCGCGGGCCGCGGATCCCGCTGCTGGCCGCGGGGGTGGCGATGGCGCTGAGCGGTCTGTGCTTCGCGGTGCTCGACGCCGAGAAGCACACCCCGCTGCTCTTCACCGGCTATGTGCTGTTCGGGATCGGCTTCGGCATGGTGAACGCGCCGATCACCAACACCGCCGTCTCCGGGATGCCCCGCGCGCAGGCCGGGGTCGCGGCAGCGGTCGCTTCGACCAGCCGGCAGATCGGATCGACGCTGGGGGTCGCCGTGATCGGGGCCGTGCTGGCATCGGGCGTGAGCGGGGCCGCGCACACGGCGGGCTTCGCCGGAGCCAGCCGTACCGCCTGGTGGATCATCACCGGGTGCGGTCTGGCGGTCCTGGTCTTCGGGCTGCTCACCAGCGGGAGGTGGGCACAGCGCTCGGCCCGGCGGACCGCGGAGCGGCTCGACGCCCCCGAGACGGCTCAGACGGTGGCGGACGCCAACGCGTAGAGCCGCTCCAGGCGTTCACGGGATTCGGCGTTGGCCGGTACGTAGGTCACCATGCGCGGGCCGGACGCCGGGCCGAGCCAGAGGTCGGTGTGGTCCACGAGCAGCGGCCCGACATACCGGTTGTGGAAGCGCTTCGTCCGGCTGCCGGGGCCGATGATCTCGTGCCGCGCCCAGACCTCACGGAACTCGGGCGACACCGCCTCCAGCCGCTTGAGCAGCGCCTTCCAGGCGGGCTCCGCCAGATGCCCGGCCATCGACGCACGGAACTTGGCGGCCATCACCCGGTGCATGGCGTCGAGGTCGACGGCCGAGGACTTCCAGTCCTCGTTGGTGTACGAGAGCAGCATGCAGTTGCGGTCCTCGGGGGCGACGGCGTCCAGGTCGCAGAGCAGCCGGCCGTAGGTGCGGTTGTACGCGAGGATGTCGTAACGGCTGTTCTGGATGCAGGCGGGGACCGGGTCCAGCTGCTCGATCAGGGACGAGAGCGCCGGTGTGATGGAGGGGCAGACCGCGCCGGGCGACGGGTCGACGGCGCCGGCCAGCGAGAAGAGGTGGGCGCGTTCGTGCAGGTCGAGCAGGAGCGCACGGGCGATGGCGTCCAGGACCTGCGGGGAGACCGTGATGTCACGGGCCTGCTCAAGCCAGGTGTACCAGGTGACGCCCACGGCGGAGAGCTGGGCGACCTCCTCGCGGCGCAGCCCCGGGGTCCGGCGCCGGGCGCCGCGCGGCAGCCCCGCCTGCTCGGGCGTGATGCGCTCGCGGCGGCTGCGCAGGAAGTCGGCCAGCTCGTGCCTGCGTACATCGGTCTCCGGCGCAACTGTCGTCATGGTCCCAGAGTGCAGGACGGGGCAGGCCATTGCCAGGTACTGCTTGTACCAGGATAAGAAGACTCTGGTACCAGTCTGAGCGCCGGAGCATTCTCGGTTCCGTGAGCAATACGACAGCTACGACACGCACGACAGTACGGACTCCATCCACCCTTCCCGGCACCGTCCGCCGGCACGACCACCCCACCCCGGTGCTCTCCACGCTGGGCCTGTTCACGGTGCTGCTCGGCGCTGCGCTGCCGCTGATCGACTTCTTCATCGTCAATGTCGCCCTGCCCACCATCGACCACGACCTGGCCGCGGGACCCGCGATGCTGGAGCTGGTCGTCGCGGGATACGGCGTCGCGTACGCGGTGCTGCTCGTACTCGGCGGGCGGCTCGGGGACATGATCGGGCGGCGCAGGCTCTTCCTGATCGGCATGGCCGCGTTCGGCCTGACCTCGCTGGCCTGCGGTCTCTCGCCCGACGCCTGGACGCTGGTCGGCGCACGGGTGGCGCAGGGCGCCTCTTCGGCCCTGATGCTCCCGCAGGTGCTCGCCACCATCCAGGCCACCACGGCGGGCCCGCGGCGGGCGAAGGCCATGGGGCTCTACGGGGCGACGGCCGGGCTCTCGATGGTCGCCGGGCAGATACTCGGCGGCGTCCTGGTCGCCGCGGACGTGGCGGGCACCGGCTGGCGGTCGATCTTCCTGGTCAATGTGCCGGTCGCGCTCCTCGGTCTGGTGCTGGCGGTCCGCTCCGTACCGGAGACCCGGTCGGAGAAGCCCGCACCCGTCGACATACCCGGCACCCTGCTGCTGGCCCTCTCGCTGGTGACGCTCCTCGCGCCGCTCACCGAGGGCAGGGCCGCCGGGTGGCCGCTGTGGACCTGGATCTCGCTGGGGGTCTTCCCGTTCGCGGCTGCGGCCTTCTACCGCACGGAGCGGGCGGCCGACCGCAGGGGCGAGGTGCCGCTGGTGCCGCCGAGCCTGCTGCGGCTCGACTCACTGCGGCGCGGGCTCACGCTGGTGGTGCCGTTCTCGATCGGTTTCGGCGGATTCATGTTCGTCATCGCGGTCGCGCTCCAGCAGGGGCTGCGGATGGGTCCGGTGGCGGCGGGGCTGGCGCTCGTACCGATGGCCGCGGCCTTCTTCACCGCTTCGCTGGCCGGTCCCCGGCTGGTCGGCCGGTATGCGAGCCGGGTGGTGACCGCGGGCGGGGTGATCCAGGCCGTAGGGGTCGCGGTGCTCGCGGCGACCGTGTGGTGGGGCTGGTCCGGTCTCGGTATCGCGACCCTCGCCCCCGGCACCGCACTGGCCGGGTTCGGGCAGGGGCTCCAGCTGCCGGTGCTCTTCCGGATCGTGCTCTCCGACGTACCGGCGGAGCGGGCCGGGGTCGGCGGCGGTGTGATGACCACGACACAGCAGGCGTCGCTGGCGCTGGGGGTGGCCACACTCGGCACGCTCTTCCTGTCGCTGACCACATCGCTGGGGATGCGGGAGGCGCTGGCGGTGACGCTGCTGCTGCAGCTGGCCGCGGTCGCCGTGACCGCGCTGCTCAGCCTGCGGCTGCCGCGCACGGTGCGGTAGGGCCTGCCGGAGCGGAGCCGTAACGACGGTGGGCCCGGATCGTGGAGACGATCCGGGCCCACCGTGCTGTGTACCGGGTTGAACTGTGGTGTGGCGTGGTGCCCGGCGTGTCAGCCCTCGGCGTGGGGCTTCGCGGTGCCGGTTGCCGCGCTGTCGGGCGTCGCGGTGGCGTCGGCCCCCGCGGCCCGCTCGCGCATCTTCTGGAGCAGTTCCTGCTTCTGGTCAGCGGCTGACCTGCGGTCCTCGGCGCCTGCGGCGGCCGAACTCTGCGCCCCCGCACGGGGCATCTTCTTGCGCTGTCCGCCCACGCCGAGAAGGTTGTTGCGACTCTTTGCCATGCCGGTCAGAGTACCGGGACCACCACCGGGGGACGCACCGTATTTTTCCGGGCCCGGCCCGGACGATGCGTACACGATCAACCGTTCCCCGTGGATGCGCGCAATGAATCGCCGCAGATGGACAAGGAACCTGCATTACGGGCCAGTACGCACGCCTCGTAGTGTTCTGCCCTGTACGTGGAGCGGTGGAGACCCCAGGCTCGGCGGTCCCCTCCTGCTGTGCGCCGGGACGCGCACCCGTGGACGGTGCCGTACGCGCGGGCCCCGCCGCCGGAGCAGGCAGCGATGAAGGAGCCTCACCGTGGCACGACCTGACGCAGCGCCGACCACCCGGGACCGGGCCGGTCCGGGCCCCGGCCCCAGGTCCGGCGGCGGCGGCTCCGGCTCCCCGCTGACGCGCCGCAAGCCCGTCGAGCGGCTGATCGCCGAGGGCGGGCAGGGCGAGGGCGGGCAGCTCAGGCGCTCGCTCGGCATGTGGCAGCTGACGATGATCAGCATCGGGGCCACCCTGGGCACCGGCATCTTCGTGGTACTCGGCGAAGCGGTCCCCAAGGCCGGCCCGGCCGTGGTGATCTCCTTCGTGATCGCCGGGCTCACCGCCCTCTTCTCGGCCCTCTCGTACGCGGAACTGGCGGGCACCATCCCGGTCTCCGGCTCCTCCTACTCGTACACCTACGCCACGATGGGCGAGTTCGTCGCCTGGCTCTGCGGCTGGTGTCTGATGCTGGAGTACGGCGTGTCCGTGGCGGCCGTCGCCGTCGGCTGGGGCCAGTACCTCAACGAGTTCCTGGACGGCACGATCGGCGTCACGATCCCCACCGCGCTCTCCGCGCCGCCCGGCGACGGCGGCATCGTCAACATCCCCGCGCTGCTCGTCGTCCTGCTGGCGATGGCCTTCCTGCTGGGCGGTGCCAGGGAGAGCGCCCGCGCCAACACGATCATGGTGGTCGTGAAGATCGCCTCGCTGGTCCTGTTCTGCGCGGTGGCCGCGTCGGGCATCAAGGCGGGCAACTACAAGCCCTTCATGCCGCTCGGCATGACCGGCGTCAGCGCGGCAGGCGCCAGCCTCTTCTTCTCGTACATCGGCTTCGACGCGGCCTCCACCGCAGGCGAGGAGGCCCGCGACCCCAAGCGCGACATGCCGCGCGCGATCATGCTCTCGCTGCTGATCGTCACCGCCCTCTACTGCCTGGTGGCTCTCGTCGCCGTCGGTGCCATGCCGTGGCAGGACTTCCACAACGCGGACGCGGCCCTCGCGCAGATCATGCGGGACGTCACCGGGCAGAGCTTCTGGGCCGTGCTGCTCGCCGCGGGTGCGGTCATCGCCATCGCGAGCGTGGTCCTGACCGTGCTCTACGGGCAGACCCGCATCCTGTTCTCGATGGCCCGCGACGGACTGGTCCCCAAGGTGTTCGCCAAGGTCGGCCCGCGGACCGGCGCCCCGGTCGCCAACACGCTGATCGTCTCGCTCCTCTGCGGCGTCCTCGCGGCGGTCGTCCCGCTGGGCGAGCTGGCCAACGCCACCAGCATCGGCACGCTCTTCGCGTTCGCGCTGGTCAACGCGGCGGTCATCGTGCTCCGCCGGACCCGGCCCGATATGCCGAGGAACTTCCGGGTGGCGTTCTCACCGGTCACCCCGGCCATCGGCTTCGCGCTCTGCCTCTGGATGATGACCAGTCTCGGCGCGAGTACCTGGGTGTGGTTCGGTATCTGGATGGCCGCCGGGCTCGTGCTGTACTTCGGCTACGGGATGCGCCGCTCCCAGCTCGCCCGCGAAGGCGCTTTGGCCCGCGAAGGCATGACCGCCCGAGAAGACTGACCGCCCGCCGAGAAGAAGTGTGATCCACCCGCCTTGCGACTGAACGATCTCGACGAACGCATCGTCCACGCCCTCGCCGAGGACGCCCGCCGCTCCTACGCCGACATCGGCACCCGGGTCGGGCTCTCCGCCCCCGCCGTCAAACGCCGGGTCGACCGGCTCCTCGCGTCCGGCGCCATCACCGGCTTCACGGTACGGGTGGATCCCGCGGCGCTCGGCTGGGAGACGGAGGCGTTCGTCGAGATCCACTGCCGTCACAACACCTCCCCCGAGGACATCCGCCGCGGTATGGCGCGCTATCCGGAGGTGGTTTCCGCCTCGACCGTCACCGGTGAGGCGGACGCGGTCGTGCAGATCTACGCCGAGGACGTACGCCACTTCGAACGGGTCCTGGAGCGCATCGCGGGCGAACCGTTCGTCGAGCGCACCAAGTCCGTGCTCGTGCTCTCGCCCCTCGTACGGCGGTTCAGCTCGGGGTCGCCCGCGTAGCGCCACGAAGTGACAGATATTGAAATCTGTTACCCGTCATGCCATAGTCGCCATGTACCGACCCCTGTCAGCTTCTGTTCCGGCGAAGGAGCCCGCATGGCCACCACTCCCGTACCCACCCGCACCCTGGGCACCGCAGGACCGCTGGTCTCCGCCATCGGCCTCGGCTGCATGGGGATGTCCGCGCTGTACGGCACCGCCGACCGCGCCGAGTCGATCGCGACCATCCACGCCGCACTCGACGCCGGGGTCACCCTGCTCGACACCGGCGACTTCTACGGCATGGGCCACAACGAGCTGCTGATCGGCGAAGCCCTGCGCACCGCCCCGGCCGCCCGCCGCGAACAGGCCCTCACCAGCGTCAAGTTCGGCGCACTGCGGACCGTCGAAGGCGGCTTCACCGGCTACGACGGCCGTCCGAACGCCGTCAAGAACTTCGCCGCGTACTCCCTCCAGCGGCTCGGCACCGACCACATCGACATCTACCGGATCGCCCGTGTCGACCCGGACGTACCGATCGAGGAGACGGTCGGCGCCATCGCCGAACTGATCGAAGCGGGCCACGTACGGCATGTGGGCCTCTCCGAGGTGGGCGCCGAGACCATCCGCAGGGCCGCCGCCACCACGACGATCGCCGACCTCCAGATCGAGTACTCGCTGATCTCCCGGGGCATCGAGGCCGAGATCCTGCCCACCACCCGCGAGCTGGGCATCGGCATCACCGCGTACGGGGTGCTCTCCCGCGGTCTGATCAGCGGCCACTTCACCCGCGACCGCGAGCTGGGCCCCGGCGACTTCCGGAGCATGAGCCCCCGCTTCCAGGGCGAGAACCTCCAGCACAACCTCGATCTGGTCGACGCGCTGCGCAAGGTCGCCGACCGGAAGGGCGCTTCCGTCGCCCAGACCGCCATCGCCTGGGTCTCGGCACGCGGCGAGGACATCGTCCCGCTGATCGGCGCCAGGACCCGTGAGCGGCTGGCCGAGGCCCTCGGCTCCCTCGGTGTCACGCTCGACGCCGACGACCTCGCCGCCATCGAGGAGGCCGTCCCGGCCGGATCCGCCGCGGGCGACCGCTACCCGGCCGCCCAGATGGCCCACCTGGACAGCGAGCACTGAGGCCCCGGGTACCGTCGCAGCGAGCGCAGGGGTCCCGGTACCGTCGGTAGCGCTCCACTCCCCCGCACGGCAGCGCATCCCCCGAAGGCAGCGCCGCACCGAAAGGCAGCGCAGACGCGATGACGCCCGAAGCCCTGACACCCGACCGCATTCTTGAGGCGACCGAGGATGTGCTGCGCCGCTACGGCCCGGCCAAGGCCACGGTGGTCGACGTGGCACGGGTGCTCGGGGTCAGCCACGGCAGCGTCTACCGTCACTTCCGTACCAAGGCGGCGCTGCGCGAGGCCGTCACGGAGCGCTGGCTGCACCGGTCGGAGGAGGAACTGGCCCGGTTCGCCGACGACCGGGAGGGCCCGGCGACCGCCCGGCTGCAGGACTGGCTGACGGCCCTCTTCGCGGCGAAGCGCCGCAAGGCGGGCGACGACCCGGAGCTGTTCGCCACCTTCGGGGTGCTGACCGGGGAGAACAGCGGAGTGGTGGAGCGCCATATCGGGGCGCTGGTCGGCCAGCTCGCCCGGATCATCGAGGACGGCTGCGCCCAGGGTGCATTCGCCCCCGTAGATGCGGAGTTCACCACGACGGCCCGCGCGGTCTTCGACGCGACCGGGCGCTTCCACGACCCGGTGTACGCCGCGGAGTGGAGCCGCGCCGGTATCGACGACGACTTCACCGCCGTACGGGATCTGCTGCTGCGGGGGGTCAGGGTCCGCTGAGGGGCGGGGGGCGGCCGTCGCGGCGGCCCCGGGGACCGGTGGGGCCCGCCGGACGTCCGCGTCGTCCCGGTTACGCTGCCGTCATGGCCAGCCACAAGCCCGTACGGACCATCGACGCCCGAAGTCTGCGCGCCCTCGCGCACCCGCTGCGCGTGCGCATCATGGAGTCGCTGCGCCGCGAGGGGCCCGCGACGTCCACCACGCTGGCCCAGGAGTTCGGCGAGAGCACCGGCACGGTGAGCTGGCATCTGCGGCAGCTGGCCGAGCACCACTTCATCGAGGAGGACACGGAGCGGGGCACCAGGCGGGAGCGCTGGTGGCGGGCGGTGGAGGACCGACAGGTGCTGCACACCGCGCAGTTGAGCAAGGAGGATCCTTCGGCGCGGGTCGCCGTGGACGCCTATGTGCAGGAGCTGATCCAGCTGTACTTCCAGCGGGCGTCCGCGTATGCGGAGCAGCAGTGGCCCGCGGAATGGGAGAGCGCGGGCACCATCGCCAACTGGGACGATCTGCGGCTGACCCCGGCACGGCTGCGGGAGCTGAACGACGAGCTGATGGCCGTGGTCGACAAGTACTACCCGGGGGAGGGTGAGTCGCCGGCGCCCGGATCGCTGCCGATCAGCGTTCAGCTCCAGTCGTTCGCACGCCACGAGGGTCGGAGTTGAGGAGCCACCACCCGTACCGCGAGGGCAGAGGCTGAGGCGCCACCCGCGCCACGAGCCAGAGCCAGAGGCTGAACAACCGCCCGGAAACAGTGCGGAGAATATTGCAGAGAACTCTCTGCAAACCACTTTGCAGAGAGTTCTCTGCAAGCTACCTTCATACGCATGCCGACTCCGGGTACACCAGCGCGCTCCACCTCCCGCAGCCTCCTGCTGCGCAACCGCGACTTCCGTCTCCTCTGGACGGGCTCGACCACCGGGAAGTACGGGGCGTCCGTGACCTCGGTCGCCCTGCCTCTGGTCGCGGTCACACTGCTGCACGCCTCCACCCTCCAGGTGGGCCTGCTCACGGCCGCGACCTGGCTGCCCTGGCTGCTCATCGGCTTGCCCGCGGGTGCCTGGGTGGACCGGCTGCCGCGCCGCCCGGTCATGCTCACCGCCGACGCCGCCGCACTGCTGCTCTTCGCCGGGGTCCCGGTCGCCGCCTGGCAGCACCTGCTCTCGATCGGCTATCTGCTGGCCACGGCGGTACTGGCCGGGACGGCCACCGTCTTCTTCCAGACCGCGTACACCGCACTGCTCCCCCACCTCGTCGCCCCCGAGGACCAGGCGGAGGGCAACTCCAAGCTGCACGGCAGCGAGTCGGCGGCGCAGCTCGCCGGAAACGGCTCGGGCGGCTTCCTGGTGGAGGCGGTCGGCGCCGCGAACGGGCTGTTCGTGAACGCGGCGACGTTCGCGGTGTCGTTCCTCTGCGTCCTGCGCATCAGGCACCGCGAGCCGCGCGGCCCGGTGACCGTGCGGGCGCGCGGAGCGCTCGGCCGGGAGATCCGCAAGGGGCTGCGGCTGACCTTCGGCGACCCGTATCTGCGCGCCATGGCCATCTCGGGCGGCGCCTCCAATCTGGCACTGATGGCATATCAGTCGATCCTGGTCGTCTTCCTGGTGCGCGAGGTCCACCTCTCGTCGGGGACCATCGGGGCACTGATGACCGGAGGCGGTATCGGCGGCATCATCGGCGCCTTCGCCGCCCGCCGGGTCGCCGCCCGGATCGGCAGCGCCCGCGCCCTGATCCTCTTCGAGCTGGCGGTCCCCTCGCTCGCCCTGCTGATCCCGCTGACCACCGCCGGAGCCGGCCTGGTGCTCTTCGTGATCGGCTACACCTCGGTGTCCTTCGGGGTGATCGCGGGGAACATCCTCTCCTCGACCTTCCGTCAGCAGTACTGCCCCAAGGACATGCTCGGCCGGATCTCCGCATCGGCCGCGTTCCTCAACTACGGCACCATCCCCCTCGGAGCGGTCCTCGGTGGCGCGCTCGGCGAGGCGCTGGGGACCCGTACCGCACTGTGGATCACCATCGCCGGGCTCCCCTTCGCCGCGTCCCTCCTCTACTTCTCCCCGATCCGCCGCAACCGCGACCTGCCGACGGAGCCTCCGGCCGCCGACCCGGCCCCCCGTTCCGAGCCGGCACCCGCACTCTGAGCCGAGGCGGCGGGCGGCGGGCGACGGGCGGCCCGCCATAGGTGCGTTTCCGGCCACCAACCCAGGATCGGGGCCGATTGTCGACCACTACTTAGGTTAGGCTAACCTCTGCCGTGTGATCGTGACTGCACCCGAACGAGAAGACACCCCACGGCCCCGCCGCACCACGGCAGATGGTCCCGGCGCGTCCGCCGGTGGCGCCGGAGCCACCGGTGTTTCGTACGGGCTGGCCGCCACTGGCATCACGGTCGCCTATGACGGCGTCGATGTCGTACACGGGGCTGACCTGCGCCTCCCGAGAGGGCGGGTCACCGCACTCATCGGCCCCAACGGCAGCGGAAAGTCAACCCTGTTGAGGTCGGTAGCCCGGCTGCATCGGGCCCGCTCAGGACAGGTGACCGTGGGCGGCGAGGGCGAGGACTCCGTCGACGCCCTCGCCCTCTCCCGTACGGAGTTCGCCCGGCGCATCACGCTGCTCGCCCAGAGCCGTACGACCCCGGCCGGTCTCAGCGTCCGCGAGGTGGTCGGCTTCGGGCGCCACCCGTACCGCGGCCGGCTGCGCGGCAGCGACCCGGACGGCGCGCGGCTCGTCGACCACGCCCTGGCCGTCACCAACGTCACGGCACTCGCCGACCGCGGTGTCGAGAGTCTCTCCGGCGGCCAGCTCCAACGCGTCTGGTTCGCCTGCTGCCTGGCGCAGGACACCGAAGTGCTGCTGCTCGACGAGCCGACGACCTACCTCGACCTGCGCTACCAGGTGGAGATCCTGGACCTCGTCCGCGAGCTGGCCGACACACACGGGGTGACCATCGGCGTCGTCCTGCACGACCTGGACCAGGCCGCCGCCGTGGCGGACCAGGTGGTCCTGCTCTCATCGGGGCGCGTCGCCGCCGCCGGGACCCCGGCCGAGGTGTACGACCCGCAACTGCTGACCGACACCTATGGCATCCGTATCGAGGTCGCACCCGACCCCGCTACGGGCATCCCCCGCACCCGCGCGGTGGGAAGACACCACCTTCGGCTCGAAAGGCCCTGAAACATCCCATGACGACGACCAAGCCCGTGACGACCAAGCTCATGACGAGCGAGCTGACGACTGCCAAGCACCTGGCCGCCACGTACACGGCCAAGCACCCGGCCAAGCGGTGGGCATGGCCCCTGATCGTCGGAACCGCCGCGATCGCCCTCGTCGGCTGCGGCACATCCGAGGCCCCCAAGAAGGAGTCCTCCTCGGCCGCCAAGCTGACGCTCACCGACTCACGCGGCAAGAAGGTGACACTCGACGGACCGGCCAAGCGCGTCGTCGGCACCGAGTGGAACGTCGTCGAATCGCTCGTCTCACTGGGCGTCAAACCGGTCGGCGCCGCCGACGTCAAGGGATACAAGGCGTACGACACCGCCGCGCCGCTGCCCAGCGGCGTCAAGGACATAGGCACCCGCGGCGAGCCCAGCGTGGACACCGTCGCCGCCCTCAAGCCCGACCTGATCGTCGCGACCAACGACCTGTCGGACTCGGCCGTCAAGCAGCTCTCCAAGGTGGCACCCCTCATCGTGGTGCGGGCGGCGGACGCGAGCCGCCAGATCGACCAGATGACGGACAACGTCAACCTCATCGCCAGGGCCACCGGGACCGAGGACCGGGCCAGGACCGAACTCGCCGCCTTCCGCAAGAAGATCGCCGCCGGTCGCAAGGAACTCTCCGACGCCGGGCTCGAAGGCAAGAAGGTCGCCTTCGCCGACGGGTGGAAAGAAGGCAGCCAGGTATCGGTGCGCCCCTATGTGAAGGGCTCGCTGATCACCGACGTCAACACCGAACTCGGCCTGGTCAGCCCCTGGTCCATGAAGGGCGACAAGGGGTACGGCCTGGCGGCGACCGATGTTGAGGGCCTGACGAAGATCGGCGATGCCCAGTTCCTCTACATCACCAACACCACGGACGGCGGGGACCCGTTCGCCGACGGGCTCAAGGACAACGCGGTGTGGAAGTCGCTGCCCTTCGTCAAGAAGGGGCATGTCCACCGGCTCCCGGACGGCATCTGGATGTTCGGTGGTACGGCGTCGATGACGCAGTACGTCGACGCCGTCGTGCACGCGCTGACCAAGTGACCGTGCACACCCAACCGGCCGAGCCCGCACCCGCGCACTCCGCTGACCCGGCCCAGCCCGCACCCGCGCACTCCGCTGCCCCGGCCCAGCCCGTACCCACGCAGTCCGCCGCCCCGGCCGAGGAGTCACCCCCGGCCGGGCCCGGCCGCCCGGCACCGCGCGGGGCTCTCCCCCTCCTCGCGCTCGGGACGCTCCTCGCGCTGCTCGCCCTCGCCGTCGTCCACATCGGCCAGGGCACGGCGGCCGTGGGACCGCAGGCACTCTGGCGCGCCGTCACCACCCTGTGGACCGGCCACGACGGGGCGAACCAGGCGGACGCCGTGCTCGTCGCCTCCCGGCTGCCACGGCTCGCCGCCGGGCTGGTCGTCGGGTGCACGCTGGGCGCCGCCGGGGCCGTACTGCAGTCGGTGTCGCGCAACGTCCTGGCCTCGCCCGACACCCTCGCCGTGAACGCCGGCGCGTATCTGGCGGTCGTCGCCGTCGCCGCGTTCGGCATCTCCCTGCCCGCCTTCCCGGCAGGCGGCACGGCGCTGGTCGGCGGACTGCTCGCGGCCGGTGTCGTACTGGGGCTCGCCCGTGCCGGGTCGGGCTCCACCCGGCTCGTCCTGGCGGGCTCGGCCCTCACGCTCGGGTTCAGCGGTCTGAGCCAGATGCTCCTCCTGCTGCGCACCCAGCAGACCACCGGCCTCTACGCCTGGGGCAACGGCTCGCTCGCCCAGATCGGCATGCAGACCATCGACCGGCTCGCCCCGGTCGCACTCGTGGCGCTCGCCGGTCTGGTCGCGCTGGGCAGGCGGCTCGACATCCTGGGGCTCGGTGACGACGAGGCGCAGGTGGTCGGGGTCAACCCCCGCCTCACCCGCAGCGTCGCGGTCGTACTCGCCGTGGTCCTCTCCGCGGTCTCGGTCACCGTCGCCGGGCCCATCGGCTTCGTCGGACTGTGCGCGCCCGCGGCCGTCCGGCTGGTCGGCGGACGCATACCGGCGCTCCTGCGCCACCGGGTGTTCATCCCCGCATCGGCGCTCGCCGGTGTCCTCGTGGTGCTCGGCGCCGATGTCCTCCTGCGGGCACTTTTCGGGGCGCAGGCGGGCGCGGCCGTACCGACCGGCATCGTGACCAGCTTCTTCGGCGCCGTGGTGCTCGTCTTCCTGGCCTACCGGTCACGGGACGGGGGTTCCACCACCCCCGACGCGGCCTTCGCCAGGCTGCGCAGCCGCCGCGCCTTCGTCGTCACCCTCGTGGTGGTGTCCGCCGCTCTCCTCGCCTCGGCCGTCGCGGCGGTCCTGCTCGGTGACACCACCCTGCTCATCGGTGACGTGGGGAACTGGCTCACCGGCAGGTCGGGCCGGCTCGTCACCTTCGTACTCGACACCCGGGTGCCGCGGATCGCCGCCGCGCTGCTCGCCGGGGCCGCGCTCGCCACGGCGGGCACGGTGGTCCAGGCCGTCTCGCGCAACCCGCTCGCCGAGCCCGGCATCCTCGGAGTGGTCGGCGGCGCGGGGGTCGGCGCGGTCGCCACCCTGACGGCTGTCCCCCTCGCGAGCTTCTGGCTGATCGGCGGATCGGCGCTGGCCGGAGCCGCGGCCGCCACCGCGCTGGTCTTCGGGCTCGCGGCACGGTACGGACTTGAGCAGAACCGGCTGGTGCTGATCGGTATCGGTGTCTCCGCGGGCGCCGCGGCGCTGGTGAGCCTGCTGATCGTGCTGACCGACCCGCACAACGGTACGAAGGCGCTGGTGTGGCTCTCCGGATCGACGTACGGGCGCACGTTCCCCGAGGTCCTTCCGGTGCTGGCCGCTCTCGTGGTCTGCCTGCCCGTGCTCTCCGTGATGCGGCGCGACCTCGACATCATCGGCCTGGACGGCGACACACCGAGACTGCTGGGGATCCGTATCGGCAGTACGCGACTGGCCCTGCTCGGGGTCTCCGTCGTGCTCACCGCGGCGGCGGTCGCGGCGGTCGGTGTGATCGGCTTCGTCGGCCTGGTGGCACCGCACGCGGCCCGCGCCCTGGTGGGCCAGCGCCATGCCCGGGTGCTCCCGGTGGCCGCGCTGATGGGCGCCCTGCTGGTGGTGGTCGCGGACACGGTGGGCCGGACGGTGATCGCGCCCGCGCAGATCCCCGTGGGCGTGGTCACCGCGGTGATCGGCGCCCCGTACTTCGGGTGGCTGCTGTGGCGGGCCAGGGCGGACGGGTAGGGGGCGCAGCCGGACGGGCCCGGCAGGTGTGGATGCGGCCGGCGCCGGGCGGTGGGTATCCGGTCTCAGGCCGCGGCCGGCCCGGCAGCGCACTCCCAGGTCTCCGGCGACCACACACCCGAGCGGCGCAGTGATGCCGGGCAGTGCCGGAAGATCTCCTCGATCTCGACCACCAGGGCGAGTTCGGGCCGCCGCCCCCTGACCGTCATCGCGTCGAAGAACGGCGCGTCCCGGAGGAGCCGGGCCCGGCCGTTGACGCGCAGGACGTCCATGACGCCCGGTATCAGGTAGAGCAGCCCCACCTGCGGGTTGGACAGGACGTTGTGGAAGCTGTCGCCACGCCGGTTGCCCGGACGGTCGGGCAGCGCGAGCGTGCGCTCGTCCAGTACGCAGGTGAAACCGGCGGCGTCACCGCGCGGCGAGACGTCGCAGTTCCCCTCCGCGTCGCTGGTGGACAGGGCACAGAAGGGCGACCGCGCCAGCAGGCCCAGGTCCTCCTCGGTGAGCCGGTCGTGCACCTTGTCGATGACGATGGGGTGGGGCTCGCCGAGGATGTCCCGCAACTCGTCGGCCGACCGCACGGGCACGGCCCCGTCGAGCGGAGTGTGGGTGCCGGGGGCGAGCGGGGGTGCGACGTTCGACAAGGGGTGCTCCGTACCGTAAGAGGCTGCCCAGTACGACAGTGACCAGGATTTATTAGGCTTACCTTACTTGATCCGCCCGGCCCGGCACGGGGCCCGTTCAGGCGCCCGGCAGAAAGAGGCAGAACGGGTGGCCGTGCGGGTCGCGGAGGACTCGTACGCCCTCCTCGGGCTGGGACTCCGCCACCGTCGCACCCAGGGCGCAGGCGCGCTCGGTCTCGGCCTCCAGATCATCGACCTGCACGTCCAGATGCGCCTGCATCTGCTGCGTACCCGGACGCGGCGGCCACACCGGGGGCGTGTGGTCGGTCTCCAACTGGAAGCTGAGACCCGGGCGTTCCTGTTCGGGAGCCCTCAGACGGACCCACTCCGGGGTGCTCTCGACTTCCTGCCAGCCGAGCAGGCGCCGGTAGAAGTCGGCCAGCGCGAGCGGATCGGGAGTACCGAGAACAAAGGCACCGATTCTCGTCGTCATGACGCCATCCTGCCTCACACCCCGCCTCGGACCCTCGCCGTCACGGCCGGTCGGGCACTCCCGCGCCTTCCGTGTAGGGGTGCGGGGCGCGGGCGGGTCCGCGGAAACGGGCCGGACCTACACCGGGCCCGGCAGGAAGAGCACCGGCCGGGCCGTCCAGACCACACCGGCCGCCGTGAAGGCGTACGGCTCCCCGGCGCGCAGCCGGTAGAGGGCCTCCCACTGCCCTTGATCCAGCCAGTGATACGCCCGCTGCCGGTCATCGGCACCGAACTCCCGGAGCAGCAGCCGGACTTCGATGCGCATCCAGACGAGCGCACGCTCGGGGCGGTCCGCCCGGTACGCGAACGACACCTCGGGGGCGCGTACTTCGCACCACCAGCCCGGACACGCCGGCCCGCCGGACGGCCGGTGCAACAGGCTGACGTTACGCATCCCCGCCACCCCGGGTGGCGAGCTGCACCCAGACGGTCTTCCCGGCCACGGACCGCTCCCGCACCCCCCAGGCATCGGCGAGCGCGTCGACCAGCCATAAGCCCCGGCCGCCGAGGGCTTCCGGGTCAGGCTTGCGCAGTTCCGGCTGAGCCCAGGTGCAGGCGTCCGCGACCTCCAGCACGAGTACGGAGCGGCGGCGCCGCAGGGTCAACTCGAAGTATTCGGAGATCCCTTGGGCGTGCAGGACGGTGTTCGTGGCCAGCTCACTGGTGATGAGGACGGCCGGTTCGGCAAGGTGCCCGAGCTTCCACTCCACGAGCACGGCCTCGACGTGCCGCCTCGCCCTGGACACGGATGCCCTGTTTCGGCGGAAGCGGGTGGTGTTCGTACGGCCGGACATGGGGCCTCCAAGGGGCGCTGGGCAGCCGGACTTTTCACCTTCAGTGCCGCAATCGGCACCCTCAGTGACGCAACCCACGCTAGAGCGCCACCCATCGAAAACGCAATTCCCCTGAAGTCGCGAATTTGCGTGTGGCTGAGCGTTCCGTCGTGGTGGCGTGTAGCGTCCAGTGCCGTGCAAACTGAGCACGCGCAGTAAAGGAGGGGACATGCCCGCAGGTGGACGCCCTACGGTGCGAAGCAGACGTCTGGGAGCGGCCCTCCGCCGGTACCGGGAAATGGCCAAGCTCGACCAAGAACACGCAGCGGAGCAGATCGCCGGATCAAAGACCAAGATCAGCCGGATCAAGACCGGGCAGGTATCCGCCCGTCCCGGCGATGTACGGCTCATGCTGGAGCTGTACGGGGTCGAAGACCGCGAGGTGTACAGGCAGTTGGAGCAGCTGGCCCGGGACTCCAACAAGCGGGGTTGGTGGCTGGACTACCAAACCCCGTCACTGACGCAGCTGGGCGACTTCATCTCACTTGAGGCGGACTCTACGTACATCCGCTCCTGGCAGCCTGTGTTCGTTCCAGGTGTGCTCCAGTCCCCGGACTACACACGTGCGTTGATCGATGCCAACCCCAGCGTCTTCTCGGCGGAGGCAGTCGAAGAGATCGTGCAGGTGCGGCAGGAACGCCGCAAGGCAATCGCCGAGACGGGCTCGCGGTTCGCCGCCGTGATCTGGGAACCCGCCCTCACATCCCCCATGGCCTCCCCGACCACACACCGCGAGCAGCTCGCCCTGATCCTCGCGATCTCGGAACAGCAGAACGTAACGGTCCAGGTCCTCCCGCACAGCGAGTGGGCGGCTGCCCGCATCACGAATGCCTTCGTCACGTTCGCTTTCGACCAGCGAGCAGCCGCTGAGGCCGTGGCCTTCGACAGTCTGTCCAACACCATGATCCTTGAGGGCGAGGACGAACTGTCCAGCTACAGCAACGCTTTCGACTCCCTGAGATCCGCCGCGATGACTCCGGAGCAGAGCCGATCCTTCATCAAAAAGACGATGAGCGTCATCCCCGAGGAGAACGAGCAAGCGTGAACGGCAAGCAGATCATCACCCCCTTCGTGAAGTCGTCGTACTCAGGCGGCGCATCGAACGACTGCATAACGGTGGCCCGCACCGTCGATGGCGGCCACGCCGTCCGGGACAGCAAGTGCCCGGCGCACGGCACCGCGTATTACTCCAGCGCTGCCTGGGCAGTCTTCCTCGGAGCAATGAAGCACCACGATTAGCTCCACCTCAGCTCCCCTACTCGCCAAAGGGTCGCGACCATGACACGAAGGACGGCGCAAGCCCAGAACAAACGACTGACAACGGCCTTCCGCAAGTCTTCGTTTTCCTCCTCCACAGACAAGCAAGAGTGCGTAGAGGTAGCCGGAACGGCCGACGGAGGCCGTGCCGTCCGGGACAGCAAGTGCCCGGCGCACGGCATCACGTACCACTCCCCCGCCGCCTGGGCTGCCTTCCTCAAGGTGGTGCGGCCTCACGGATAGCACCCAGGAAGGGGCTCCCCGCTGGCCATTACTCGTATGTACAGGGAGTGATGAAGCGTTCTACGATTCATCACGGCACATACGAATGAACGCTCCGACCGAGGGGAGACGACATGCGTCCCTGGGAGGCCGATCCTTCCGCGCCCTTCGTGCGGCGGCTGGGAAAATCAGCTAGGGAACTGGGCACAACCCAGGATGAGGACGGCTGCCCGGACATCTGGGAGCTCGGCAACGGCGACATCGCCGTCGTCGGACGGGACCTCACAGATGTCTACGCCGCCCGTCTGCCCGCAGATGTCACCATCGCGGCGGACGAGCGCCTCGTGATCATTCCGGGCAGCATGCTCCGCTCGGCGAAGCCGGACATCGCAGATGCTTGATCCGGGCTCCCTCGAACTCGTCGCCTCGCAAGGAGACCGGCTGACGACTAACGCCTACCGTAGCGACTTCCGTCAGCGTCGCATGGAGATCAGCCGTCAGGACTGCTGGAAACTGGAGCGGCGGCAGCAGTTCGAAGAGCAGGACAGCAGCTGGCAGGCGGTCCGGCGAGGCAGCTGGGAGGAGGCTCTGCGGCTGTTGGAGGACAAGCGGGAAGGGCTGCTCAGTGCCACCCGGCGGGACCAGCAGCTCCATACCGTCTTTCGCCGTGTCCGAGTCGTGGAGGAGCCTCTCACTCCGTACCTGCAATGGGAGTTGCATGCCCTGAGAGTGCAGGCGGAGTCCGGCAGAGTAATTCGGGTCATCGACTCTGCCGAGCTGGCCGAACTCGAACGCGCCGGCCCGCTGCCCGAAGTGGTCGTGCTCGGGGACCAAGCCCTTTATCAGGTCGTCTACACCGAAGCCGGGGCTCTTGACGGGGCCGTCCGCTTCCGCGAGCCCACGCTGATCGCACGCTGGGCGAGCCTCGTCCGAGAGCTTTACGAGGCCGGCGAAGAGCTGCTGCCGTTCTTCGAACGCCGGGTGGCGGACCTTCCTCCGCCACGGGCAACAGCGGAGTAGGCGATCGGCGGCGACGGCATGAGCGGCGAACACTCCGGCGATACAGGCAATGAGCTGTCAGGATCGTCACGGGACGTGGTGCAGGCCGGAGCCATCAGGGACGTTCACTTTCACCACGACCGGGCAGCGTCCGGGAGCCGCACGGAAATCGCACCACGCCAGTTGCCCCGCGAGGCAGGGGGGTTCGTCAACCGGACGTCGGAACTGCGCCAGATCGACGCGTTCCTGACCGATGCCAACGGCGGATCTGCCGCAGTCTGTGTCATCGCCGGCACAGCGGGAGCGGGGAAGACCTCACTCGCCCTGCGCTGGGCCCACCGGGTCGAAGCCGACTTCCCCGGCGGCCAGCTCTATATCAATCTGCGGGGCTACGACCCGGGCGAGCCAGTCACCGCACAGGACGCACTCCACCGCTTCCTCACCGGACTCGGTGTCCCGCCCGGTGCCGTACCCTCGGAGACCGATACCGCCGCAGCGCTGTTTCGGTCCCTGCTGGCCGACCGGAGAATGCTGGTTCTCCTCGACAACGCCGCATCCGCCGACCAGGTGAGACCGCTGCTGCCCGGCCACTCGGACTGCCTCGTGATCGTCACCAGCCGGAGTCGTATGTCCGGACTGGCCGTACGCGACGGAGCGCATCGCATCACTCTGCGCACCCTCCCCGAAGGGGAAGCCGTTGCCCTGCTGCGGGCCGTGACCAACGGCTACCGGCCCGAAGACGACGCCGACAAGCTGACCGAGCTCGCCCGGCTCTGCGCGCGGCTTCCACTGGCGCTGCGCATCGCGGCCGAGCGCGCGGCGAGCCATCCCCATATGCAGTTGGACGAGCTGATTTCCGATCTGCGTGACGAGTCGGCCCTGTGGGAGGCGCTCAGTACAGGCGACGATCAGGAGTCGGAGGCGGTGCGCTCGGTCTTCGCCTGGTCCTACCGGGCTCTGTCGGCGGACGCGGCGCGCCTCTTCAGACTTCTTGGGCTGCACCCGGGGCCCGACTTCGGAGTCGGGGCCGTCTCCGCTCTCGCCGGGATCAGCACACGACGATCGCGAAACCTGCTGGATGTCCTCGTGGGCGCCCATCTGCTGGAACAAACCGCCCCCGACCGCTTCGAGTTCCACGATCTCCTTCGGGCCTACGCGACCGACCGGACCCGGGAGGAAACGCAGGACAGCCGTGATGCCGCGCTCCGGCGCGTTCTCGACTGGTACCTGCACTCCGCAGATGCCGCCCAGAGCTGGATTGCTCCTGCCCGCGACCACGTCACCCTGACACCGCCCGCCGAAGGTGCGCTCCCTCTGTCGTTCACCACCTACGACCAGGCCGTCGACTGGTCCGAACGTGAGCAGGGCAATCTCGTGGGGGCCGTACGCGCCGCCGAGAAGGCCGGACTCGACCTGTACACCTGGCAGCTTTCCGCGGTCTTCTGGAGCGCCCAGGCCCCCTCGGCCCCCGTAACCGACTGGCTCGCCACCGCACACACAGCCCTGCGGGCCGTCCGGCGTCTCGGTGACCGGGTCGGCGAGGCCATGCTGCTGGAGAGCGCCGGTTTTGCCCATCGCCGACTCAACCGCCTTGTGGAGGCGCGGCGTTCGCACCGGGATGCCTTGACGATCCGGCAAGAACTGAGGGATCCACGAGGAGAGGCCGCAGCACTCAACGCCCTTGGCCTGATCATGCTGCGGACACGGCAACTGCCGGAAGCGAAGGACCACTTCGTTCAAGCCGTGGCACTGTTCAGAGATCTCGGTGCCTCGCACTGGGAGGCCGTCGCACGCTCCAACCTCGCCGAGACACGTATCGAGAGCGGAGACCTGACCGAAGCGGCAGACGACCTCGACCGGGCCCTGGCAGTCCACCGCAGCATGGGGAACAAGCGCAGCGTAGGCAACGTGCTGCGTCTGTGGAGCGCGGTCCATCTCGACCGGGGCAAAGGTGCCGAAGCCGTTCGGGCGGCGAGTCAAGCCGTGGAGCTGGCCCTGGAGTTGCGTGATCACGCGTTGGAGGGGTACTGGATCCTCTACCTGGGCCATGCCCAGCAGGCCGTTGGACGGTTCACGGACGCGCTGGTCTCCTACCAGCGGTCCGCCACAATTCACCGCCGCTCGGGCAGCCGCAGCCGCGAGGCGCTGGCCTGGCAAGGAGCGGGTGAGGTGTACCAACGCCTGGGGCGGGGGCGTGAGGCCGCCGACTTCCACCGCAGAGCCGCCGCCGTGCATCAGGAACTCGGAGATTCCTGGCTCCGGGCCATCGCCCTCGACGGTCTCGCGTCCGCACTCCACTGCGAGGACCCCGAAGCGGCGGACGGGCACTGGGGTGACGCTCTTACCCTCCTGAGCCGCTACGAGGACGTACGCGCGGTGAGCATGCGGGAGCACGTCGAGGAACGGCGCGGGCTGCACCGGTGATAGGAGCGCGGAGGGGGAGGCAGGCTGGGAGACAACGCCACCGGCGACCGCCGATACCCCGCCCCACACGGAAATCCAGATGGCCGTCCGGGCGCGAGGCCCCTGCGCGCAAGAAACCGGATGGCCTCGGCAAGGATCAGCGTGATACGCCCCATGCCATGGACGACCTCATGACAGCACGGCTCGTACTCCATCCACTGACCGTGGCCGAAGCCGAGCGGCTGGTGGCGGGTCGGCCCGGTGAGGCGGATCGGTGGGCACCCGGATACCCCATGGAGGGGGACGTCTCCGCGGCCCGGCGGTTCCTCGGGGCGCGCGGCGGAGATGAGGGGGCGCACCCGGGTGCGTACGAGATCCGGCTGCGGGGCGACGGATGCGCGGTCGGGGGTGTGGACTTCCACGGGCCGCCCGACGCGCAGGGCAGCCTCACCATCGGCTACGGCCTGGTCCCGGCCGCGCAGGGCAAGGGATATGCGTCCGAGGCACTCCGGGCCCTGCTCGTCTCCGCACGGGAGCGGGGCTTCGCCCGGGTGAAGGGGGGCGCCGACCACGACAACGTCGCGTCCCACCGCGTGATGACCGCAGCGGGCATGCAACCGGTCGGACGGGACAAGCGAGTGAGGTACTACGAGACCGCCTGGGGCGACGGCGGACCCGAGCCCTGCGCAGCCGCCCCGCCATGATGCGAAAATAGCCGGGCGAGGACAACGCGGAATCGGAGTGGCATCAGTGATGGGCACGAATCCCGGCCCCGGTTCCGATCCCGGTTCTCAGTCCCGGGACGCCGCCCACCTGGGCTCCGAGGTCATCGAACTGTTGGAGATGTTCTGGGAGCAGGGTCGTGAGGCCGGTCACGCCGGGGCGGTCTCGCCCTCCCAGTTGCGCGTGCTGTACACGCTGGACCGCGACGAGGGCATCAATCTGCGGATGCTCTCCGACGCCCTGGGCTCCGCTCCCCCGTCGGTCAGCCGGCTGTGCGACCGGCTGCAGGCGATGGGATTCGTGGAGCGTGCTCCGTCCCCGGTAAGCAGGCGCGAGCTGAATCTGCGGCTGACCCGGCACGGCAAGACGTACCTCGCCGATCTGCGGGCCCGCAGGGAGAACGTCCTGATGTCGACGATCGACGCCATGCCGGCTGCGGCCCGGCAGGCACTGCTCGACGGGCTCGACGGTTTCCGGAGCGCCGCGGCTGCGGGACCGGACGAGATCGGCGGCCCGGGGATCTGGCCCTCCACGGCTTAAGCCCGTCCGTCAGTCCGTCAGTCCGTCAGTCCGTCAGTCCGTCAGTCCGTCAGTCCGTCAGTCCGTCAGTCCGCCCGTTCGGGCACATCGGGCAGCCTGCCAGACACACCACCCGCCCCGGCACGTCCGCCTGTCAGGCAGCCGCCCGCTCGGACCGACCGACCGCCCGCTCAGCCACACCCCCTGCTCAGGCCGACCGCCCGCCCCCGTCCATGCCATCCGTACGGTACTGACGGCCGAACCAGTCGAGGCAGACGACGAGCGCGTCGTCCTCCTGTGGCGAGGACCCCCGGTACTCCCGCAGATCACGGAGGACCGCCACCGGCACCTGGGCCGCCGGCAGGAAGCGGTGGGCCGACAGGGAGCGGGCCAGTGACCGCTCCCCGTACTGTTCGCCCGTCGCCGAGACACTGTCGTACACGCCGTCGCTGCCCACCAGGATCCGGTCCCCCGGTTCCATCCGCAGACGCTCCGCCGAGTAGACGGTCTCCTCGAACATCCCCAGGGGCAGCTGCGCGTCGAACCCGACGGGCTCGACGCTGCGCCCCCGCAGTCTCCACATGCGCGGAGAGCCGGCGTCGACCGCCTCCGCCTCGCCGGTGGTGAGGTCGAAACGGAGCAGCAGGACGGAGGCGTGCAGCGCCCCGCGGTACTCCGCGTAGACGGCCTGGTCGGCGAGGCTCGCCTGATCGGCGAGGCCGAGTCCCGCGCGGCGGGCGTTGCGCAGGGCGTTGACGACCAGGTTGGTCAGCAGCGCCGCCTGCATGCCCCGGCCCATCCCGTTGGTCACGGTGAGCGTGAGGTGGTGGGCCGTCACGGACCAGTCGAAGTTGTCGCCGAAGATCGCGTACGCCGGTTCGAGGTGCGCGCCCAGCGAGAACTCCGGCCGCGACACCGAACGGCCGGGCAGCAGCTGCCACTGCATCTCGGCGGCGAGGGTGAGCCGGGTGGCGCGCCGGGCGAGACGGTAGAGGTCGGTGTCCCGTTCGGCGACGAGGATTTCGCGGCCGAGCATGTCGCAGATCTGCTGGACCTCCACGAGATCCGCTTTCGCGTAGCCGTCCTCAAGAGTGCTGACGCTGAGGATCCCCATCCGGTCTCCGCGGACGGTCACCGGTACGTGGGCGGTGACCGCGCCCTGCGTGATCCTCGGCTCGACATAGGGCTCCTGCGCTCCGAAGGCCCGCCCCTGCGGGCTGCCGTCGATCGGTACCGGCTCCCTGAGCAGCGCCACGTCCTCCACCGCCTGAAGGGTGGTCAGACCGTAGTCGGCGAGGCGCAGCTCCACCCGCTGGGCGCCGTAGTGCTCCCGCAGGGCCGCCGTTACGACGTCGAGGAGCGAATCCGGTGCGGCGCTCCGCAACGCCCTCTCGACGGCAGCCAATCTGTCCACGTTGATCCTGCTTCTCGTGTCTGCACCGAAGGGAGATTCCGGCCGAGCACGAGTGCGGCGCGTCCGGACGTTCCTGCAGCGGTCGGGGGGGTGCGAGGGCCGGCCGGTGACTGGGCCGGGGGCCAGCCGCTCTTCGCCTCACTATACGTTGCGGAGAGACAACTGTTGTTGCGCGGCAAGAAAAGTGCGCCCAACCGGTGTGCGGTCCCCGAACCGGGGAAGTGCGACTAATGGGAAGCCTGCATGACGAGCGAGGAAGAGATATGACACTGATCGCTGAACGGACCATCGGCGCCACGCAGGACACCAAGGCTCCGGCTGCCGGTGAGGCTTCCGCCCTGGGCGACCTGCCCCGGGTCGAGGACGGCGGCAAGGTGGCGCCGAAGGACGCCCGGGCCCTGTCCAAGCTGTACTTCGACCGGCTTCAGAACCTTGAGGAGGGCACGCACGAGTACCAGTACGCGCGCAACACCCTCATCGAGATGAACCTCTCCCTCGTGCAGTTCGTCGCCTCCCGGTTCCGCAACCGCGGCAGCGGTGAGATGGAGGACATCGTCCAGGTCGGCACCATCGGCCTCATCAAGGCCATCGACCGCTTCGAGCTCTCCCGGGAAGTCGAGTTCACCACCTTCGCCATCCCCTATGTCCTCGGCGAGATCAAGCGGTTCTTCCGTGACACCAGCTGGGCCGTCCATGTCCCCCGCCGGCTGCAGGAACTCCGTATCGAACTGGCCAAGGCCAAGGACGAGCTCGGCAGGCGCCTGGACCGCGACCCGACGGTCAAGGAGCTCGCGGAGTACCTGAGCATCGGCGAGGACGAGGTCCTGGAGGGGATCATCGCCTCCAACGGCTATACGGCCGGCTCCCTGGACCTGTCCGTCGACGGCGCCGACAGCGCGACCCCCTCGACCCGTGCCTTCGCCGATGTGCTGGGTGAGCCGGACCCCGGTATGGAGACGGTGGAGAACCTGCACGCGCTCGCCCCGCTCCTCGGTGAACTCGACGAGCGGGAGCGCAGGATCATCCAGCTGCGCTTCGGCCAGGAGATGACCCAGTCACAGATCGGCGCGGAGATCGGCGTCTCGCAGATGCACGTCTCCCGCATCCTGTCCCGCACGCTCGCCAAGCTGCGTACCGGCATGTTCGCCTGAGCCGGGCTCCTTACGCTCCTTACTGAGCCAGGCCCCTACTGCCCGCAGTCGCCCTTCGTCCGCCCGCCCGGACGAGGGGCGACTGCGGTTTCGTCCGTGGACGTCCGCTCGCTCTCCCGGGGCGCCGCCTCCAGTACGAAGAGCTGCCGGGTGCCCGTGATGTCCAGCATGCGTTCCAGGAAGGGCGGGACGGCGTCCAGATGGAGCGTGATGCCGCGGGCGCTGGTGCCGCGGTGGAGCATCAGCAGCGTCGACAGACCCATGGAGTCGCACATCCGCAGCTGGGCACAGTCGAGGTGCAGCTCGCGCGGGGTCGGCTCGGCTGCCAGAAGCGCGTGGGCCCGCTCGGTGAGTTCGTCGCTGGTGTCGTAGTCGAGGTCACCGGCGATACGTACGAGTGCGGTGCCCGGCCCCGCTTCGACGGTGAGGGTGAAGTACGGGCGGGCCGGGGTGGTCATGCGAGGGCTCCGGGGTGTCGGCCGGCCGGGGCGGGGGTACCGTCCAGGGCGCGCCGTGCCCCGTCCAGCAGCCGCACCGACCGGGGGAAATCCTTGAGTTCGGCCGCCAGGACGTCCAGGGCGGGGTGCAGGGACCTGGCCGGGACGTCACGGGCGGTCAGGATGCCGGCGGTCCAGACCATGAAGGTCGTGAACAGGTCGTCGTCATCGGTGTAGAGGGCGACGGCCAGGAACTCCACGATGTGCGCGATGTCCTCCGCGGTGCGCTCGCGCTGCTGTTGGCTGTAGGCCGCCATCGCCGGGAACCGCTCCTCCAGCCGCGTCAGGACCTCTCTGACGAGCTGGCGCCGGGAGCGGGCGACGAGTGTGTACTCCTGGTCGGAGAGGTGGAGCAGGCCGCCCTCGGCCGGCTGCGGCCCGCCGCCGGAGCCGGGACGGGCGATGCCCTCCGCGAGCTGCCGCGCCGCACTGCGCGCGTCGGGGGCCCAGGCGTCGGCGCCGAGCAGACGCGCGTACCTGCCGTCGGGCCCGAAGGCCGCCCCGCCCGCCAGGACGGGTACACCGACGGCCTGGCAGGCGCTGATCGCGGAGTGGGCGGTGGGCAGCCGGGTGGGGACGGAGGAGGAGAGCGCGACCACGTCCGCGCCTCTGCTGTGCAGATGGTCGATGAGGTGCGGGGTCGGCACCTGGGCGCCGAGGAAGTCGACCTGCCAGCCCCTCAGGGTGAGGACCTCGGCGAGGAGCCTGGCCGGGAGGACGTGCCACTCCTGGTCGACACAGGCCACGGTGATACGGCCCAGACGGGGTGCGGCGCGGTGGGCCGGGCGATGGGCGAGGGCGGCGATGACCCGCTCGGCTATGGCACTGGCCGCGTGCTCCTGGGCGACCGTGAGGCGGTTGGCCGCCCACTCGGTGCCGACCCTCGCCTGGACCGGGGCGATCAGGTCCAGGAGGACGTCCTCGGCGTCCATCCCCCCGTCCAGCGCGGCGAAGACGATGCCCGCGGCGCCGTACTCGTCGCGGTCCGTCACTGCGGTCCACAGCTGGTCCCGGAGAGCCTGCCGGTCCGTGGTTGTTCCGTTCATGCGGTGTACCTGCCCCGGGTGTGGCCGTTCACCGCGCTCAGGTGGGCGGTCCGGGGGGCGGTGATGGCGACGAGGGCCATGTCGTCGTGGCTGTTCTCCCGCAGCCACTGGGCGGCGAGCATCTGGATCCGCTCGACGACGGCCTCACCCGGCATGCCCGCGCACTCGGCCAGGGCCCGCTTGAGCCGTTCTTCGCCGTACAGCTCGTCGCCCAGCGGCCCGCCACGGGCCTCCGTGATCCCGTCGGTGTAGAGCAGGCACGTGTCGCCGGGGAGCAGCGCGACCTCGACGGTGCCGGCCTCCACCTGCGGGATGGCCCCGATGAGGGTGCCGCTGGTGGGGATCTCCTCGACGGTGCCGTCGGTCCGTACGACGAGAGGGACCGGGTGGCCGGCCGAGGTGAGACGGAGCCGGACCTGGTTCTCCGTACGCAGCACGGAGGCCAGCACCAGGGTGGCGAAACGGGCGTGGTGGGAGTTGAGGAGCGCCCCGTTGAGGAGCTGGAGCATCCGCTGGTGGTCGTCGGCCATCGGCATCAGCGCCTGCAGGGTGTTGCGGATCTTCCCGGTCAGGACGGCGGCGTCCAGCCCCTTTCCGCAGACATCGCCCAGGACGACGAGAGAGGCATCGGCTTCGGTGGCGCCCGGGTGGACGTCGTAGAAGTCACCGCCCACCCGCTCCCTGTCGCCGGCCGGCCGGTATCCCCCGGCGAACTCCACTCCGTGTGTCCGGTGCAGCGGGGGCGGCAGCAGATCCCTCATGAGGGTCCGGGTGATGTCGCTCTGCTCGGCGTAGAGGCGTGCGGCGGAGAGCGCGGCGCCCGCGCGTGCGGCGAAGAGCCGGGCGAAGACCTCCTCGCTCTCGGTGAACCCGCTGTGGCCGGAGCCGCGCACCAGGATCAGGGCCCCGGCCGGCACCCCGTGTCCGGGCAGCGGGGTCACGACGACCGACCCGACCGACCCGGTGAAGCCGGGCGGGAGCACCCAGTCGGGCAGCGCGGCCGGGTCTATCCAGCGGGAGGGCACCGGCGGGAAGCCCTGCAACGCCTCGCTGAGGCCCGGGAGTTGCGCCGGGTCCGCGGTGACGAGGGTACGGGTGACGTCCTGCCCGGCGACGGCCCTCGCGACCGGCAGCCTGCGGCCCGCGTCCGGGGCGACGACGACGGCCACATCCGCCAGGTACTCTGCGGCGAGCTGCGCGGTGGCGCTCATGCAGCGGTCGGTGTTCAGCGAGGCCAGCAGGACGTTGGACGCCTCCGCGAGGAACGCGGTGCGCTGCCGCTCCGCGGTGAGCGCCTCCTCGGCGACCCGCCTGCCGGTGTTGTCGACCAGCCACCACACCACGTGCCCGTCCTGGCCCCGGGTGGGATGCGCCTCGAAGCTCCGCGCGGCGATCCGCCCCGAGACCGGAGCAGCAGGAACCGGCGGAGCCGGGACCGAAGAACCCGGGAGCGGACCCGGGGCCGAAGAACCCGGGGCCGCGGGAAGGGCGTCCGGGTCCGGAGTGTCGGCCGGTCCGCCTGCCGCCAGGTGGGCGCGGGCCAGCCAGTCCGGGACCGCGTCCGCCATGCTCGCGCCGGGCCGCGCACCCTCCAGCAGACGGGCCGCCGCCGGATTCACGTCGGTGACGGTGCCGGCCCGGTCGGCCGCGATCACGGGACAGGGGGCCAGGTTCCACACACCGGACGCCGGAACCTGCTCGGTCTTCGTAACGGAATATCCCTCGGTAGAGACCATGAAAGGGGGCCGTCCGAAACGGACCGCACCACCTCTCCTGACGGGTCGCCCGACGGATCGCCGGCCGCATCCCAGGACGCATCACTGCACGCGAAATTAGTTACCTGACGGCAACCATCCCGCACCCGCCCGCGTCATGGCAACCCGCCCCCGGAGAAGCCCGGTCGCCGCGTCCCCGTCAGCCTGCGGCCGGGCGCCCGTGCCAGTCGAGGCACACGACGAGGGAGTCGTCGGCGGCGGGACCGAAACCCCGGTGCCCCAGCAGCTCCTCCAGCATCGCGCTGGGCACCTGCGAGGCGGGCAGCCGGCTCGTCCCGGTGACCGCCCTGGCCAGGGCCCGGAGGCTGTACTTCTCACCCGCCGGGGACAGGGCGTCGTAGACACCGTCGCTGATGAACAGCAGCCGGTCGCCGGGCTCGACCGTGAAGTGCTGTGGCGTGTAGGGAGTGTCCTCGAACATCCCGAGCGGCATCTGCAGCTGAAGCTCGATGGGTTCGACGACTCCTGCCCGCAGCCGCCAGATGCGGGGCGAACCGGCGTCGATGATCTCCACGTTCCCGGTGGGAAGGTGGAAGCGGAGCAGCAACGTGGAGAGGTACTGGAGTCCCTGGTGCTGGCCGTAGACGGCCTGGTCGGCGAGGCCGGCCTGGCCCGCCAGGTCCAGGCCGGCGCGGCGGGCGTTGCGCAGCGCGTTGATGGTGAGACCGGTGAGCAGGGCGGCGTCGATTCCTTCGCCCATGCCGTTGCTGACCGTGAGGATCAGATCGTCGGCGGAGGCCGACCAGTCGAAGCTGTCGCCGAAGATGGCATAGGCGGGCTCCAGTTGGGCTCCGATGCTGTACTCGGGCCGGGAACAGGAGCGGCCGGGCAGCAACTGCCACTGCATCTCCGCGGCCAGGGTCAGCCGCTCGGTCCTGCGGGCCCGGAGGAACAGGTCGGTGTCCCGGTCCGCGACGATGATCTCGTGCGCCAGGGCGTCCGCGTACTCCAGGAGGCGTTCCGCCGTTTCCGCACCCGTTCCGTCCCGGCCCGCTGCACCGTCCCTGCCCGGTGCTACGTCCCCGCCCGCTGCACCGTCCCGGTCCGGTGCTCCGTCCGCGTCCGCGGGCAGGGTGACGCTCAGGACCCCCAGCCGGTCGCCGCGGACGCTGACGGGCACCGAGATGGTCACCGTGGCAGCAGTGGAGTCATGGTCGTACTGCGGCTCCTGGGTGCTGAACGCGCGTCCCGCCGGGCTGTCGTGGAGCGCGATCGGCGGCCCGGTGTGAGCAAGAACACCCACCGGCTGCAGCTCCACCATGGCGTAGTCGGCCATCAGGAGTTCGACGGCCACCGCATGGTGCCGACGTTCGATGAGGGCGCGGAGCACGTCGAAAACCTCGTGCGGGGCGGCCTCACGCAGCATGCGTTCGACCGCACAGGGTCTCTCCACCGGCAGGAACCTGCTTTCCTTGACATATCTTCATTACGCAAAGCTGCTCAGATCGACCAGCCGGTACGAGCCCATCGTGGACCATCGGGAGTTTCACATGCGCGAGGACTCCGTCCGTCACCACCCACAGGCCCCCGGGACCCTGCCCGAGGTCGGCCCCATGCTGGAGCTCCTGGAGGCCGCCTGGGAGCACGGCCGCGACGCCCTGAGCACCGCGCCGGTCTCGTCCTCCCAGATCCGCGTGATGTACATCATCGAGCGGGAGCCCGGCATCAGCCTGAGCGCGCTCCGCCGGCATCTGTCGGTGGCGGCCCCCTCCGCCACCCGTCTCTGCGACCGGCTGCAGGCCGCCGGATTCCTCCGCAGGACCCCGCGCCCCGAGGACCGGCGCGAGACGCGGCTGGACCTCACCGAGGCCGGCGCTGCGCACCTGCGTGAGATCCGGCGCCGCCGCGAGCAGGCCCTGCGCCTGGCCATGAGCCGGATGGCGCCCGACGCACGCGACGCGCTGACCGTCGGGCTGACCGCGTTCTGCGAGGCCGTCACCGAGACCCACCCGGTCCCGGAGTAGCGCCTGTCCGCGGCCTTCACCCGCACCACTTCACGCACCCTTACCACTGTCCGGGCGGTGGCCCGGGGCGTACGAGGAAATCAGCCGCCGATTCACCTCTGCGGGGTGCGAACCGGCCGGTCCCGGCCCCGGGGAGCCGACGGCCGCCTAATCTGACCGTACGCTCAACACCCGCGTCCGGGCGCCCACTTGACGGGGCTCTCCGAAGCGGCCGCAACCGAAGGGGAGCCATGCCGATCCATGTCATCGTGGCCGTCAGCAGTCAGGAGTCCCGGGCGGCGGACGAGCTCGAAACGCTTGCGCAAGGCGTCGCCGCGGCGGGGGAACGGACGGAACAGCGGCCCTTCGACGGCGAAGCCACGCTCCAGATTCTCATCGCACTGAGCGCCGCCACCTTTCCGTACTTCCGGACGTGGATCCGCTCACGCACCGAGCAGCGGAAAGTCACCAAGGTGGTGATCGACGGTCTTGAGCTGAGCGGCTACACGGAGAAGGAGGCGAACAGGATCCTGGACCGCGTCCAGAGCAGACTCGCCGCACTCCCTGAAAGCACCGACGGCCCTGAAAGCCCCGACAGCGCCGACGGCCCTGAAGCCGCCGGGCGCCCCACGGGTCGTCATGGATAGCGTCTATCTGAAGACCCTCTACGGCGAGGACTGCTTCGACCGGGTGCAGCCCGCCTGGTCCGGCCAGTACGAGGACTTGTTCCGGCTGTTCTGGCGGAGAGAGGCGGACCTGCTCCGCGTGGAGAGCGAACCGCCGCCCTTCGTGGTCGTTGATTCCTTTCACGCCCGGCCCTCGCACTTCCTGAGCGGAACCGGGGAGTACGTCGTCTACGACCAGCAACTCGGCCGGATCTTCCGCGCCCTGACCAATCTGGCGCTCAACGAGGCCGATCCCGAACAGGTCCTGGCGTGCCTGTACCGGCTGGCGGGCCACCGGCTCTATCTCACCGGCCATCTCGACTCCGCGTACTATCTCTCCCTCGCCCACGAACTCCTGCGCAAGCAGTGCGCGCCCGTCGCCGCGGCCTCCGACACCATCCTGACGCTGGCCCTCACACAGGAACTGTTCACCATCGCGCACGAGGTGTGCCACATCCTGCTGCGCAAGGCACCGGAGAGGGCCCGACAATGGAGCGACGACTCACTCGCCATCGTGCGGGAGTGGGCCGGAAGATTCTCCTCCGCACACGGCACGTACGCGTCCGGCGTGAGCGGTTTCGACGTGGACGGAATCGTGGGCGGTCTGACACCGTCCAGTCCGCTCATCGAGGAGTGCGTCTGTGACCACATCGCCTTCCTCTCCCTGGTGCCCTTCGTCAAGCACTCGGGGCTGCCGTGGCCGACGATGGACTCCGCGCATCTCGCACTGAAGAATCTCCATGTGCTCCAGCTGCTCGACGAGCGGGTGCGCGTCCACACGACGCGGGCCGAAGTGAGCGTGACCGACTCCTATATGGACTCCTTCATCAGGCAGGGCCATCTGCACACGCACATCGAATGGCTCTCGCAGGACCAGGCCAACCCGGAACGCTCCGGAATCGATCTCGGATCCGGCGACATCTACGAGGCCTCCCGCAAGAACGCGGCGAAGTTCGACCGGACCCTGGGAGACAGGTCGTTCCTGTTCGGCTTCGACGAACTGCTGGACAGGATCACCGAATCCGGGCTGCGCGACCAGCCGCTGCCGCCCGACCGTGAGCTGTCCGCCGTCGTACGCGGCCGGCTGGCCTTCTGACGGCCCGGCCGGCCCGCGGACGCCCCCACGCAGGAGGCCCCGCCCCCGCCGAAGCGGGACCGGGGCCCTCCGTGGTGCCGGTGTCGTGCCGGGTCAGCAGCCCAGCAGCCGGCCGCCGAGGTACGACTGGATCTGGTCCAGCGAGACACGCTCCTGCTTCATCGTGTCGCGCTCGCGGACCGTCACCGCGTTGTCGTCCAGCGTGTCGAAGTCGACCGTGACACAGAACGGCGTGCCGATCTCGTCCTGGCGGCGGTAGCGGCGGCCGATGGCGCCCGCGTCGTCGAACTCGATGTTCCAGTTGCGGCGCAGATCGGTCGCCAGGCCCTTGGCCTTCGGCGAGAGCTGCGGGTTGCGGGAGAGCGGCAGGACCGCGACCTTGACCGGCGCGAGGCGCGGGTCGAGGCGCATCACGGTGCGCTTCTCCATGACACCCTTCGCGTTGGGCGCCTCGTCCTCGATGTACGCGTCGAGCATGAAGGCCAGCATCGCCCGGCCGACACCCGCCGCGGGCTCGATGACGTACGGCGTCCAGCGCTCACCCTTCTCCTGGTCGAAGTAGGAGAGGTCGGTGCCCGACGCCTTGGAGTGCGCGCCGAGGTCGTAGTCGGTGCGGTTGGCGACGCCCTCCAGCTCGCCCCACTCACTGCCGCCGAAGCGGAAGCGGTACTCGATGTCGGCGGTGCGCTTCGAGTAGTGGGAGAGCTTCTCCTTCGGGTGCTCGAACCAGCGCATGTTCTCCTCGCGCATACCGAGGTCCCGGTACCAGTTCCAGCGCTGCTCCATCCAGTATTCCTGCCACTGCTCGTCCTCGCCCGGCTTGACGAAGAACTCCATCTCCATCTGCTCGAACTCGCGGGTGCGGAAGATGAAGTTGCCCGGAGTGATCTCGTTCCGGAAGGACTTGCCCATCTGCGCGATGCCGAACGGCGGCTTCTTGCGCGAAGTCTGCTGCACCTGGCCGAAGTTGGTGAAGATGCCCTGGGCCGTCTCGGGCCGCAGATAGGCGATGGAGCCGCTGTCCTGGGTCGGGCCGAGGTGGGTGGAGAGCAGACCCGAGAAGTTCTTGGGCTCGGTGAAGGTGCCCTTGTTTCCGCAGTTGGGGCAGTTGAGGTCGGCGAGGCCGTTGGCGGGCGCGCGGCCGTGCTTCTCCTCGTACGCCTCCTCCAGGTGGTCCGCGCGGAACCGCTTGTGGCAGGAGGTGCACTCGGTCAGCGGGTCGGAGAAGGTCGCGACATGGCCGGACGCCTCCCAGGTCTCGGAGGCCAGGATGACCGACGAGTCGAGCCCGACCACGTCCTCGCGCGCGGTGACCATGTAGCGCCACCACTGGCGCTTCAGGTTCTCCTTCAGCTCGACACCCAGCGGCCCGTAGTCCCAGGCGGCGCGCTGACCACCGTAGATCTCACTGGAGGGGTAGACGAAGCCACGGCGCTTGCTCAGGCTGACGATGGTGTCGATCTTGTCGGCGGCCACGGTGCTCTCTTCATTACGACGATGACGAACAGCGGAATACCTCAGGTTACCGGCGGCTCCACCCCCCGGATCAAATCGGTTCCCGCACGGACCCTTGTTGACAATCGTTTCCACTTTTGTTGAAAATGACTGTCATGAACGTACGACGCCTCATACCCGCCACAGCCGTCTCCGCAGCGGTCGCCGCCGGACTGGTCGCCCTCTCCGCCTGCTCCGGTTCCTCCTCATCCAGCGCCGACCACAAGGACGGCAAGCTGCACGTCGTGGCGTCGTTCTATCCGCTCCAGTACCTGACCCAGCAGATAGGCGGCGACCATGTCTCCGTCACCAACCTGACGAAGCCGGGTGTCGAGCCGCACGACCTGGAACTCAGCCCGAAGCAGACCGTCGCCCTCTCCGACGAGGACGCGATCGTCTATCTCAAGGGGCTCCAGCCCGCCGTGGACGAGGCGATCAAGCAGTCCGGCGTGAAGCACACCGCCGACGCCGCCTCGATGACCACGCTCGAAAAGCACGGCACCGAGGTCGACGGCCACCACCACACGACCGGGAACAACGACTCCCACTCGGAGAGCGAAGCCGGTCTCGACCCGCACATCTGGCTGGACCCGGTGCGGTACGCCCAGGTCGCCAAGGGCGTGGACAAGACACTCGCCGCGGCGGACCCGAAGCACAAGGCCGACTACCGCAGGAACACCGACGCCCTGGTGAAGAAGCTCGACGCCCTCGACAAGCAGTACGCCGACGGCCTGAAGCACCGCACGTCCGACACCTTCGTCACCACCCACGCCGCCTTCGGCTACCTCGCCGAGCGGTACGGCCTCACCGAGGAGGCCATCAGCGGTATCGACCCGGAGAGCGAGCCCAGCGTCTCGCGTATGAAGAACCTGCACGCCCTCGCCGCGAAGCACCACGTCAACACGGTCTTCTTCGAGACGATCGCGAACCCCGACACCGCGAAAACCCTCGCATCCGACCTGCATGTGAAGACCGATGTGCTGGACCCGCTGGAGGGCATCACCGACAAGTCCAGGGGACGCGACTACCTCCAGGTCATGAAGTCCAACCTGGTCGCACTCCAGAAGGCACTCGGCGCCAAGTGACCGCACCGAAAGCCGGACCGTCCGGGCCCGGCACCGCACCCGCGACCGCACCGGAGGCACGCGCCATGGACATGGAACCGGAACCCGTCATCTCCGTACGCGGTGCCACCGCCGCACTCGGCTCGCGCCCCGTGCTGCGCGGCATCGATCTCACCGTGCACCGCGGCGAGGTCGTCGCCCTGCTCGGCGCCAACGGCTCGGGCAAGTCGACCGCCGTACGCACGGTGATCGGCCAGGTCCCCCTCACGGGCGGCTCGGTCGAGCTGTTCGGCAGCCCGCTGGGCCGGTTCCGGCAGTGGGCGCGGGTCGGTTACGTACCGCAGCGCACCACGGCGGCCGGCGGGGTGCCCGCGACGGTGCGCGAGGTCGTCTCGTCCGGGCGGCTCGCCCGGACAAGGCTGCGGTGGCCGTCGAAGGCCGACCGGGCGGCGGTCTCGCACGCCATCGAGCTGGTGGGGCTCGGCGACCGGGCCGGCGACTCGGTGGGCGCGCTCTCCGGGGGCCAGCACCAGCGGGTGCTGATCGCCAGGGCGCTGGCGTCCGAGCCGGAACTGCTGATCATGGACGAGCCGATGGCCGGGGTCGACCTGGCCAGCCAGGAGATCCTCGCCTCGACGCTGCGCGAGCAGGTGGCCGCCCGGACCACCGTGCTGCTGGTGCTGCACGAACTGGGCCCGCTGGAGTCGCTGATCGACCGCGCTGTCGTACTGCGGGACGGCTGTGTCACCCACGACGGTCCGCCCCCGGAGGCGCTGGGCGTGCATGCGCTGCCCGGACACGACCACGTACACCCGCACGCGCCGGCCGAGCCGGCCAGGACAGGACTGCTGAGCTGATCATGGAACTTCTCCAGAGCGCCCTGATGCAGCGGGCCCTGCTCGCCGCCGTCCTGGTCGGCATCACCGCCCCCGCCATCGGCATCTATCTCGTCCAGCGCCGCCAGGCGCTGATGGGCGACGGCATCGGCCACATCGCCATGACCGGGGTGGGCCTGGGCTTTCTGCTCAACTCCAGCCCGGTGTGGATGGCGACGCTGGTCTCGGTCGTCGGCGCCGTCTCGATGGAGCTGATCCGCAGCTACGGCCGGATGCGCGGGGACGTCGCGCTGGCCATGCTCTTCTACGGCGGCATGTCCGGCGGGGTACTGCTGATCAACCTCTCCCCCACCGGCTCCAACGCCAACCTCTCGTCGTACCTCTTCGGCTCGCTCGCGACCGTCTCGGACAGCGATGTCACCGCGATCTGCGTCCTGGCCGCGTTCGTGGTCCTGGTCACGCTCGGGCTGCGCAGGCAGCTCTTCGCGGTCAGCCAGGACGAGGAGTTCGCCCGGGTCACCGGGCTGCCGGTGCGGGTGCTCAATCTGCTCATCGCGGTCACCGCGGCCGTCACCGTCACGGTCGCCATGCGGGTGGTCGGGCTGCTGCTCGTGAGCGCGCTGATGGTGGTCCCGGTGGCCGCCGCACAGCAGCTGACCAAGTCGTTCGCGGCCACCTTCGGACTGGCCGTGGTGATCGGTACGGCCGTGACGCTCTCCGGAACCGTCACCTCCTACTACCAGGACGTGCCGCCGGGAGCGACAATTGTGCTGCTGGCCATCGCCGTCTTCGTGGCCCTGACCGCGCTCGCCGCGCCCCTGGCGAGGCGCCGCGCACGGGCCGCGGAAGCGGCGGAGGCCGCGTGCGGCCCCGGCCTTCCGGCGGCGCGTCCGCCGGTGGAATCCGCCGGGACCTGACGGAGCTGGCACAATGGCCCGACACATGGGCGGCGACGCACGGCGAGGAGGCACCTGTGACCGCGGGAGCACCAGTACGAGGCCGGTCGACCCGGCAGCGGGCCGCGGTGGCCGCGGCGCTCGACGAGGTGGACGAGTTCCGCAGCGCCCAGGAGCTGCACGATGTGCTCAAGCACCGGGGCGACTCGGTCGGGCTGACCACCGTCTACCGCACGCTCCAGTCGCTGGCAGACGCGGGCGAGGTCGATGTGCTGCGCACGGGCGACGGCGAGTCCGTCTACCGGCGCTGCTCCACCGGTGAGCACCACCACCATCTGGTCTGCCGCAGCTGCGGCAAGGCCGTCGAGGTGGAGGGGCCGGCGGTGGAGAAGTGGGCCGAGTCGATCGCGGCGCAGCACGGGTATGTGAACGTCGCGCACACGGTGGAGGTCTTCGGGACCTGCGCGGAGTGCGCGGAGTCCGGCACGGAGAGCTGAGCCGGGCCAAGATCTGTCACGGAGAGCCGGGCCGGGGGTGCACTTGCGCCCCCGGCCCGGCCGTCTGTGCCCGGACCGGGACGCTCAGGCGGTCGTCTCCTCGATCGCGCCGCCGAACCGCCGGTCCCGCTGGGCGTATTCGAGGCAGGCCCGCCACAGGTCGCGGCGGTCGAAGTCCGGCCAGAGGACGTCCTGGAAGACCATCTCGGCGTACGCGCTCTGCCAGATCAGATAGTTGGACGTGCGCTGCTCACCGCTGGGGCGCAGGAAGAGATCCACGTCCGGCATGTCCGGGTAGTAGATGTACTTCGCGAAGGTCTTCTCATTGACCTTCGCCGGGTCCAGCCTGCCCTCCGCCACATCGCGGGCGATGGCCTGCGCCGCGTCGGCGATCTCCGCACGGCCGCCGTAGTTGACGCAGAAGTACAGCGTCATCGCGTCGTTGTCCTTGGTCTGCTCCTGTGCGACCTGGAGCTCCTGGACGACCGACTTCCACAGCTTGGGCATCCGGCCGACCCAGCGGATCCGGATCCCCAGCTCGTCCATCTGGTCCCGGCGGCGCCTGATGACATCGCGGTTGAAGTTCATCAGGAAGCGCACCTCGTCGGGCGAGCGCTTCCAGTTCTCGGTCGAGAAGGCGTACAGCGAGAGGTTCTTGACGCCCATCTCGATACAGCCGTTGAGCACTTCGAGCACGGTGGCCTCGCCGACCTTGTGGCCCTCGGTGCGCGGCAGCCCGCGCTCCTTGGCCCAGCGGCCGTTGCCGTCCATGACGACCGCCACATGGTTCGGCACCAGTTCGCCCGGGATCTTCGGCGGGCGGGCGCCCGACGGGTGCGCGTCGGGGGTCCTGTACTCGCGCTTGCTACGCCCCAGCATCCCGCGTCGTGCCATGTGCTCGTCTCCCTCTCACTACTTCTCTACGTAACGCAACGAGCGCAGCCCGCGCTCCAGGTGCCAGTGCAGATAGGCCGATACGAGCCCGCTGCCCTCCCTGACATGCCGCGGCTCGGCCGCGTCGGCCGTCGTCCAGTCCCCCGTCAGCAGTGCGCTGAGCAGCCCGACGGCCTCCGCAGAGGGTACGACGCTGCCGGGCACCCGGCAGTCGCCGCACACCGCTCCGCCACCCGCCACCGAGAAGAACCGGTTGGGCCCCTCCAGACCGCACCTCGCGCAGTCCTCGAAGCTGGGCGCGTAGCCGTTGACGGCGAGCGAGCGCAGCAGGAACGCGTCGAGGATCAGATTCGGGGCGTGCTCACCGCGGGCCAGGGTGCGCAGCCCGCCGATGAGCAGCAGATACTGCTGGACGGACGGCTCGCCCTCGTGGTCGGTGAAGCGCTCCGCCGTCTCCAGCATGGCCGTGCCGGCCGTGTAGCGGGCGTAGTCACTGACGATACCGCCACCGTACGGAGCGATGGTCTCACTCTGGGTGCACAACGGGAGCCCGCGACCGATGAGTTCACTGCCGCGCGCGAAGAACTGCACATCGACATGGGAGAACGGCTCCAGCCGCGCCCCGAATTTGGACTTCGTACGCCGCACGCCCCGCGCGACGGCGCGCACCCGCCCGTGGCCCCGGGTCAGCAGCGTGATGATGCGGTCGGCCTCACCCAGCTTCTGAGTCCGCAGGACGACCCCGTCGTCACGGAAAAGACTCATGGGGCCCATTGTCCCGTACGCGCGGAGCCCGGTTCGCGGGAGCCCCGCACCGACTGAATCAAGCCCGGCGGGCGATTGAGGCCAACGGGCCTCCGGGCCCGCTCCCGGCCTGTCCGGGTTCTGTTCCCGCCGCCCGTGCTCAGGCGCGGCGCCACTCCTCCCACACCGCCGTGAGATCCGCGTCGACCGCCGGGGCCACCGTGTCGAGCAGCCGCACCTGCGCCCCCGGTCCCGCCAGGTCCGTGCGGTACGGGTGAGGTGGGCCGCCCGGGGTGGCGCCGAGTGCGGTGACCGAGCCGATGACGCGGTGGGCGCCGAGGATGCCGGGCAGTTCCCTGATCTCCGGGTCGCGCAGGTCAAGCTCCTCGACCAGCAGGTCCGCGCCGTCGTATGTGGCACGGGTCGTCGCCCGTACCCTGCCGCCCCGCTCGCCGGAGCGCCCCAGGACCAGGGTGTCGCGCCAGAGCATCCGGGCACCGGCGGCCAGCCCGATGTCCATCGTGCGCAGGACGTCCGCCCCGGACGAGACCACGAACGGCTGGGCGTCCCAGGTGAGTTCGCCGCCCTCCGCGATCTCGACGCGGGCGTGCCAGGCCGATGTGCCGCCGCGGTGGTCGTACGCGACGAGCCCGGCGGGTTCGACCAGGTGCAGCCGCGCGCCCGCCCCGACCGTGATGCGCAGGGTCAGCGCGTCGCCCGCCAGGAGCCCGGCCCGGGTCCCGACCAGGGCGAGGTGCAGCCCGTCCGGGGCGGGGAGCAGCGGGCGCGGTGCCAGGAAGGCGCCGGGGCGCAGTTCACGGGGCACATCGCGGCCCGCCGTGTCGCGCTCGACGGCGACGACCGTGGGGTCGGTGCCGCCGTCGTCGGGCCCGGCCCCACGGTCGCCGCCACCGTCGCCGTCGCCGTCGGGCCCGGTCATGGGTGACTGTGGCCTTCGCCGTCACCGTGGCTGTGGGAGTGCGGGGCCATCGGGCCCGGGTCGCTGGGCACATGGGTGCCGGAGCGGTGGCGTACGAGCAACGCCCGTACCCAGTCGGCCAGTTCGGTGACCGAGGCCCGGTCGTGCTTGGAGAGGGCCAGCACCTGGAGACCGTCACGGGCGGCCTCCGCGTCGGCGACCATCGCCGGGACGTCGACCTCCACATACGGTGCGAGGTCGGTCTTGTTGATGACGAGGAGGTCCGCCCCGGTGATACCGGGCCCGCCCTTGCGGGCCACGTCGCCGCCGCCCGCGACATCGATGCAGAAGAGCTGTGCGTCGGCGAGCGCCGGGCTGAAGGTGGCGGTGAGGTTGTCGCCGCCGCTCTCGATGAGCACCAGGTCGAGCGGCCCGTACGCCTCTTCGAGGTCCTCGACCGCGTCCAGGTTGGCGCTGACATCGTCGCGGATCGCGGTGTGCGGGCAGGCGCCGGTCTCCACGGCGCGGATGCGCTCGGTGGGCAGGACCCCCGCCGACCGCAGGAAGCGGGCGTCCTCGTCGGTGTAGATGTCGTTGGTGACGACGGCCATGGAGAGTTCGTCGGCGAGCGCCCGGCAGAGGGTCGCCAGGATCGAGCTCTTGCCGGTGCCGACCGGCCCCGCGACCCCGAGGCGCAGGGCCCTCGGCTGGTTCAGCGGTTCGTTGAAGTGCTGGTTGAGGGGCGGCTCCGGCGCGCGGTCGCCGACCGGGTGCGCGTACGGGTACGGGTCCTGGAGCCGGTGCTCGGTCCGGGGGTCGCTCCCGGACGGGCGGGGGGCGTCCCCGGACTGACGGGGGGCGTTGCCGGGCAGGCGGGGGCCGTTGCCGGGCAGGCGGGGGGCGTTCTCAGGCAAGGAAGAGTCTCCGTTCTCGTCGGTCGTGTGCGAGGGCCCACTCCTCGGTGAGCAGGCCCGCCCTTGCGGGCAGTTCGTCCGGTGTCCGTACGGCGAGGGCCTCGGCCACCGCGTCGGCCGCCTCGGGACCGGCGGCGAGGATCCACGCCACCGAGTCGAGCGGATCGCCGGGAAGCAGCTTCAGCGCGGCTGCGGCCACCGTCTGGAGTTCGTCGTAGACGACGCCGTACGCGAGGTCCTCGTCCGGCACGTCGAGCACGGCGCCGAGCGCGCCCAGCGTGATGGGCCGCAGGGGGCGCAGGCTCGGCGTGCACGCCGTGGTGAGCGCCGTGACCGCCGGATGGCCGGGCGCGAGCCTGCGGGCGAGCCGGTGCACGCCCCGGCCGAGCGCCGCCGACGCCGCACGCATCGGCGCCACCGGCGTCCTGGCCGCGAGCGCCCGCTGTACGGGGGCATAGTCCACCGGGTCCTGTCGCGCGGCCCGCAGCGCCAGCACCGCGGCTGCGGCCTCGGTGACGGTGGTGGTGTGCAGCCTGGCCCGCAGGAGCGCCGGGATCCGGTCGCGGGTGAGCCCGGCCGCCACGGCCGGTTCGAGCCCGGCGCTGTAGGTGTACGCGCCGACCGGCAGCCGCCCGTCGGCGAGCAGCAGGGGTGCGAGCCCGGAGGTACGCATCAGAACATGCTGTACCGCTGCGTGAGCGGCAGTTCGGCGGCCGGGGCGGGCTCGACGAGTTCGCCGTCGATCCGGATGGCGAAGGTCTCGGGGTCGACGTCGATCGCCGGGAGCGCGGTGTTGTTGGGCAGATCCGCCTTGGTGAGGTGGCGGGTGGGCCGTACAGCGACCAACTCCCTTTCCAGACCCAGGCGTTCGGCGAGACCGTCGGCCAGGGCCGCCGGGGCGACGAAGCTGACCGAGAGGTGCGGGGCGGCACCGGCCGCCGCCGTGGGGCGGAGCAGGACCGGCTGGGTGGTGGGGATCGCCGCGTTGGCGTCGCCGAGTGGCGCGCTGACCACCATGCCGCCCTTGAGCACGGCGGCGGGTCTGATCCCGAAGAACGCCGGGTCCCAGAGCACCAGGTCGGCGAGTTTGCCGGGCTCGACGGAGCCGACCACATGGTCGATGCCGTGGGCGACGGCCGGGCAGATCGTGTACTTGGCGATATAGCGACGGGCCCGCTCGTTGTCCGCGGGAAGCTCCGTGCTGCGGTCCCCGAAGCGCTGCTTCATGGTGTGCGCGACCTGCCAGGTGCGGCAGATGACCTCTCCGATCCGGCCCATGGCCTGGGCGTCGGACGAGGTGATGGAGAGCGCGCCGATGTCGTGCAGGACGTCCTCGGCCGCGATGGTCGACGCACGGATACGGGACTCCGCGAACGCCAGGTCCTCGGGCACCCGGGGGTTGAGGTGGTGGCAGACCATCAGCATGTCGAGATGCTCGGCGACGGTGTTCACGGTGTGCGGGAGCGTCGGATTGGTGGACGCGGGAAGTACGTGGGGGTGCGAGGCGACCGTGATGATGTCGGGGGCGTGGCCGCCGCCCGCGCCCTCGGCGTGGAAGACATGGATGCCGCGTCCGCCGATGGCGGCCAGGGTGCTCTCGACGTAACCGGCCTCGTTGAGGCTGTCGCCGTGCAGCGCGACCTGGAGTCCGTAGGTGTCGGCCGCGCGCAGGGCGGCGTCGATGGCGGCGGGCGTGGCGCCCCAGTCCTCGTGGACCTTGTAGCCGCCGGCACCGCCGAGCGCGGCCTCGCGCAGGGAGTCGTCGCCGACGGTGGAGCCCTTGCCGAACAGCATGACGTTGAGTGGCACCCGGTCCAGGGAGCGGTGCATCATCGCGAGGTTCCAGGCGCCGGGGGTGACGGTGGTCGCCTTGGACCCCTCACTGGCCCCGGTGCCGCCGCCGATCACGGTGGTGGTGCCGGTGGCGAGCGCCTCGTGGAGGGTCTCCGGCATCAGGAAGTGGACATGGGTGTCGATGGCGCCCGCGGTCAGGATGCGCCCCTCGCCGGACACCACATCGGTGCCGGGGCCGATCACCAGGCCGGGGTGGACCCCCTCGCTCATATCCGGATTGCCGGACCGGCCGAGCGCGACGATACGGCCCGCGCGGATGCCGACGTCCGCCTTGACGACGCCCCAGTGGTCGAGCACCACGGCATTGGTGATGACCAGGTCGAGAGCGCCCTCGGCGCGGGAGGCGGTGGCCTGGGCCATGGACTCGCGGATGGACTTGCCGCCGCCGAAGACCGCTTCGTCGCCGCCGAAGCAGTGGTCCTCCTCGACCTCGATCCAGAGGTCGGTGTCGGCGAGGCGGATCCGGTCCCCGGTGGTGGGTCCGTAGAGCGCCGCGTAGGCGGCGCGGGTCATCCGGGCCATCTCAGCCTTCCTCCGTCCGTGCGGGTGCTCCGGGCGCGGGCGGCGCGGTGGGCGCCGGGGGCACGGTGGGTTTCGGCGGCGCGGTGGGTTTCGGCGGCGCGGTGGGTGCCTCGCATGTCCGGTGGCGGGCGCCAGGCAGTACGAGGCCGGGGACCGCCCGCCGTCCGCTGAGCTCGACCAGCGTCACCTCGGCGCCGACGCCGGGCTCGAAGCGCAGCGAGGTGCCGGACGGAATATCGAGTCTGAATCCCTCGGCCGCAGCCCGGTCGAAAGAAAGGAATGAATTCGTGTCGGCGAAATGAAAATGCGAGCCGATCTGAATGGGACGGTCGCCGTCATTCACCACGGAGAGGCGCAATTGCATCAGGTCTTCATTGATTTCGAGTACACCGGGACCGGTGCGGATCTCGCCGGGAATCACGGGATCGGCGCGGTGATCGTGACGAGCTTGCGCCCGTCCGGGAACGTCGCCTCGACCTGGACGTCCTGCAGCATCTCCGGTACGCCTTCGAGCACGTCAGCGCGGGTCAGGACGGACCTGCCCGCCGCCATGAGCTCGGCGACACGGGCGCCTTCACGGGCTCGTTCCATCGCCCAGCAGGCGAGCAGCGCAACCGCCTCGGGGTAGTTCAGACGTACACCGCGTTCACGCCGGTCACGGGCGACCATTCCTGCGACGCTCAGCAGCAATTTCTCCGTGTCGGACGGAGTGAGAAGCATGGGGAACCTCCATGGCGGCAGCCCCCGGAATTCCCGGAATCGCCACAGCCACATCCCTCTTATAAACCCGCCGAAGGCACTGTGGCAACTTTCGGCGCACTATAAAAAGTCCCCTTCTGGGGTTATGACCCACTAAATACGGGCAAACGGTACAAAATCTCTCCCGCATTCAGCCCTTCGTCGCACCGGATCCGGCCGCGGATCCGAGCACCCGGGCGGTGAAGGCCGCCAGCTGGGAGCGCATCCGTTCACGACCTGTCCGCTCCTGGCCGACGAGGTGTTCCACGAGGTCGGCACGGACGGCGGCGAGCAGCGCGTGCGCCGTGAAGTCGCTGTCGCCGGCAAGCCCGGGGATCTCCTCCAGCGCACCGCGCAGCAGCCCGTGCCACCACTCGTAGTGCTCTGCCCGGTAAGGTCCGGCGCCACCGCCCCCCGTACCCTCCAGGGCCAGCGCGAGGTGGCGGTTGTCGAGCTTGAAGCAGAGCAGGGCGTCGAGCAGGGCCGGTACGCGCAGCAGTGGCGGAGCGGCCGGCCCCAGAGGCGGCGGGCCCTCATCGGCCGCGCTCCTGACCGGTTCGAGCCGCGCTCCGTACAGCGCGCGGATCAGACCGGTGCGGTCACCGAAGGCACGGAAGAGCGTCGCCTTGCCCACCCCGGCCGCCGCCGCGATATCGGCCATCGTGACGGCGTCGGGGCTCTCACAGCGGGCGAAGAGGTCATCGGCCGCCGCGAAGGCCGCCGCACGGTTGCGGGCCGCGTCCTTGCGTGGCTTGCGGTCGGGCATACGTGACCTCCAGTTGCGAAGCGGACCAGCGGTCCGTATCTTCGAGCGAAACGGACCCTGGGTCCGCATCGTACGGGACGGAGCACCCATGACCACGGACACGGCGCCGGCGGACCTGTACCGCCACGGCCTGCGACTGCTGCTGGACAAGGACATCGAAGGCTGGGTCGGCCTCTGGGACGAGAACGGCGTCTTCGAGTTCCCCTTCGCACCTGACGGCTGGCCCCGGCGGCTGGAGGGCAGGGCGGCGATCGCCGACTACATGCGCGGCTACCCCGGCCACATCGACCTCCACGACTTCCCCTCCGTCGAGATCCACCGGACCACCTCCCCGCGGACCATCGTGACCGAGATGCGCGGGGTGGGGCGGCTGGTGCGGACCGGCAGCCCCTTCGACATGACCTATATCGCCGTGGTGACCTTCGACAACGGCCTCATCACCCACTACCGCGACTACTGGAACCCGCTCACCATCCTCCGGGACACGGCGGCCGACTTCACCGGGAGCCACTGATGGCAGCATCCGGCACCACCCCCGGCGCCGTCCTCGTCACCGGCGCGACCGGCACCACCGGCAGCCGGGTCACCGCCCGGCTCGCGGCGGCCGGGCACCGGGTCAGGGCGGCCGGCCGCCACGGCACCCCCGTGGAGGGCGCCGAGGCCGTCCGCTTCGAGTGGAACGACCCCGCGACCCACGCCGAGGCCCTGACCGGCGCCGACCGGGTCTACCTGGTCCCACCGCCCGGAGCGCCGGACCCGGCGGCCGTCATGCTGCCCTTCCTGCGGCGGGCCCGTACGGCAGGTGTGCGGCGTGCGGTACTGCTCAGCTCATCGGCGATCCCCGCGGGCGGCCCCGGCGTCGGCCAGGTGCACCGGGCCCTGCCGGAACTGTTCGACGAGTGGGCCGTGCTGCGCCCCTCGTGGTTCATGCAGAACTTCACCGGCGACCACGTCCACGCCCGGAGCATCCGGGACCGCGGGATCATCGAGACCGCGACCGGCGAGGGCCGCGTCGCGTTCGTGGACGCGGACGACATCGCCGCCGTCGCCGTACACGCGCTGACCGACGCCGAGGCACCCGACACCGACCTGGTCATCACGGGCCCCGAGGCGCTGAGCCACCGTGAGGTCGCCGCCCTCCTCACCGGGATCACCGGCCGCCCCGTCACCCACCGGCAGCTGAGCCACGGCGAACTGCGGCAACGGCTCGCCTCCGTCGTACCCGAGGCATTCGCCGCACTCCTCGCCGACCTGGACCGGGCCATCGCCGCCGGAGCCGAGGACCGCACCACGGACACCGTCCAGCGGCTCACCGGCCGCCCGCCGCGCGACTTCCGTACCTTCGCGGAGCGCGCGACGGCCTGACGCGGTACACAGGTACGGGTACGGGTCACGGGTCCAGGCCCCCGGTCGCGCCAGGGCCCCGGGCACGGCCGCGGCGCCGGAGCACCGTCGCAGCGCCGGAGCCCAGCCGCAGCGCCGAAGCACGGCCGCCCCCGGCGGAAGACCCGTCCGGCGCCGAGCACCCTCAGGAGGGCGTACGCGCCGCTGCCACCAGCAGCCTGGCGGTGTCCTCCGTGCAGAGCTGGAGCGCGCCGCCGACCGTCGCGAGCACCTCACGCTCGGCGGGGCTGTACGGTCCGTCGGCGAGGGCGATCCGGGCGCCCTGCAGCAGGATCGACTCCCGGCCGACCGGGGCGAGATGGGGCGCCAGCGGCTGGAGCGACTCGTGCAGCTCGATGGTGAGCGCGGCCCCGCACGGCTCGGCGTCGGTGACGAAGCGGCCGGTGTCCGCGGCGAGCGCGTCGACCAGGGCGGTCAGCTGCTCCTCGGTGCACTCGTCGAATCCGGCGGCCCGGACCGTGGAGACGGCGGTCTCGACCACCGCGTGGGAGCCGGTGCCGCCGGCGGTGAGGACGGCGAGCGTCACGGTGTGAACGGCGTCGCGCAGCATCGCCGAGAAGCGTGTCGTGGTGGGGCGGTCGAGGGTGTCGGTGGAGAACTGCGTCCAGCAGGCGGAGCATTCGACCACCGGGCCGGTGCGGCCACGCGAGAGGAGCGGCACTCCGAGCACGGTCAGCCGCCTGCGGCCGTTCAGACGGCGGTAGTTGCGGTCCCCGCCGCAGTCCGCGCAGAAGAACTCGCCGTCGCCGACCGTGTCCCAGGAGGTGCGCACGGACCAGACGATCGACTTCCTGCCGCCGCGTCCACGGATTGACAGCACGGCTCACCTCCGTAACACCGGCAACGCTCCGTTGCGTTGCGCTCCACCACGCCCGTGTCCCCCGGTTGTTCCGTCGGACACAGGGCCGTCATGTGGACGTGATGTTAGCCACATCGATGATGTGCCGTCAGCACCCTGACGGGAGATGGCTTGGTCCCGCCCCTCGCCGTGCACGGCCGGGAGCCGTGAATGATGAGGTCAAATGGGGTCCGCGTGGACCGGAGGCCCGAAATTTCGCAAGCGGGGCCGTACCCGTAAGAACACCTCGGGTACGGCCCCGGCCGTGCGGGGGACGCGCTGCGTCAGCGGGCGGCCCGGTTGACCGCCGAGACGACCGCCTTCAGCGAGGCCCGGGTGGTGTTGGCGTCGATACCGATGCCCCACATGACCTTGCCGTCGATCGCGCACTCGATGTACGAGGCGGCCAGCGCGCTCGCACCCTCGCTCATCGTGTGCTCCTGGTAGTCCAGCAGCCGGGCGTCCACACCGGTCTCGGACAGCGCGGCGAAGAAGGCCGAGATCGGACCGTTGCCGGTGCCCGACAGCGCTGTCTCGACGCCGTCCACGACGGCCTCGACGGTCAGCGTGTCCCGGCCGTCGGTGTCCGTGGTGGTCTGGCCGGAACGCAGCTGGATCCGGCCCCAGCGGGCGTCGTCGTCGGCGGAGCTGGGCAGGTACTCGTCCTGGAAGATCGCCCAGATGTCCTTCGGTGTGACCTCGCCGCCCTCGGCGTCGGTCTTCGTCTGGATGATCTTCGAGAACTCGATCTGCATCCGGCGCGGCAGGTCCAGCTTGTGCTCGTTCTTCAGGACGTACGCGATACCGCCCTTGCCGGACTGCGAGTTGACCCGGATCACGGCCTCGTACGAGCGGCCGACGTCCTTGGGGTCGATCGGCAGATAGGGGACGGCCCACTCGATGTCGTCGACCGTCTTGCCCTGCGCGGCCGCCTCGGCCTCCATCGCGTCGAAGCCCTTCTTGATGGCGTCCTGGTGGGAGCCGGAGAAGGAGGTGTAGACCAGGTCGCCCGCATAGGGGTGGCGCGGGTGGATCTCCATCTGGTTGCAGTACTCGGCGGTGCGGCGCACCTCGTCGATCTGCGAGAAGTCGATCTGCGGGTCGACGCCCTGGCTGAACAGGTTCATGCCCAGCGTCACCAGGTCGACGTTGCCGGTGCGCTCGCCCTGCCCGAACAGACAGCCCTCGATACGGTCGGCGCCCGCCATGATGGCCAGTTCGGCGGCGGCGACGGCGGTGCCGCGGTCGTTGTGCGGGTGCACCGACAGGCATACGTACGCACGCCGCGACAGGTTCCGCGACATCCACTCGAAGCGGTCGGCGTGCGTGGACGGCGTCGAACGCTCCACGGTGGCGGGCAGGTTGAGGATGATCTCGCGTCCGGCCTCGGGCTGCCAGACGTCCATGACCGCCTCGCAGACCTCCAGGGCGAAGTCCAGCTCGGTGTCGGTGAAGATCTCCGGGCTGTACTGGTAGCCGAAGGTCGTCTCCGGGCCCAGGATCTTCTCGGCGTACTCCATCACCAGGCGGGTGCCGTCCACGGCGATCTGCTTGATGTCCTCCTTGGAGCCGCGGAAGACGACCCGGCGGAAGGTCGGGGCGGTGGCGTTGTACAGATGCACGGTCGCGCGGCGGGCGCCGCGCAGCGACTCGACGGTGCGCTCGATCAGGTCCTCACGGGCCTGGGTCAGGACGGAGATGGTCACGTCCTCGGGGATCGCGCCCTCTTCCTCGATGATCGAGCGTACGAAGTTGAAGTCGGTGTCGCCCGATGCGGGGAAGCCGACCTCGATCTCCTTGTAGCCCATCTTCACCAGCAGGTCGAACATCTCGCGCTTGCGCGCCGGTGACATGGGGTCGATCAGCGCCTGGTTGCCGTCGCGCAGATCGGTGGAGAGCCAGCGGGGGGCCCGCGTGATGCGGTTGTCGGGCCAGCTGCGGTCGGGGATCTCGACGGCCTCGTACGGGCCGTACTTGTGCACCGGCATTCCGGACGGCTTCTGCATCCGGGTGGCGTTGGTGATCGGCGTGGGGTGCGACATCTGCGTGGGGCTCCTCGGGATCCGGCGGGGGAAGGCCGACTGTGCCGCTGCAGCACCAGACTCCGCGGGGAGGGGGTCGGCCTACGACTACAGGCCCTCGCCGCGGCAGCTAAGGAGAAGCAGCCCGAAACGCATGATGTTCCGCAGCCTAGCCCAGCGGCGCCGGGAACGCCGCTTCCGTATCAGTATGCGGACCGGCGGATGCCTGGGGCGAACCCGGCCCGGTGCGGTGCCGGGGCCCGGCCCCGGCACCGCACGGCTCGCAGCCGCCCCAGGGACCGACACTGTGTCCAACGTCGCATCCCGCCGGACCGGGGCAAGGTCCGAACCAGACCGGCCGGTTCCAGAAGTCACTCTTTCTCGTCAATAACCGTCGCAACCAGTGACAAGTCACTTACGCAGTGCCACCTTCGAAGACATGACTGACACGCCTGAGTTGACCGGTCCGACCGCTCGCCCCGTCCTCTGCACGATCATTCCGCCGCACATCCTCTCCAAGCTCGCCGACGCCGACGACCCGGAGCTCTCCGAGCCCGCCCGCCGCACCCTCGAAGCGGACGACTCGCACCGGGGCAGGCGCCGGACGGCCACGGCCGCCGCCGTGCGCGACGCGGGCGGTGCCTCCGGGCCCGCCGACCCGGCGGACAAGAAGCCGAAGCGCACCATCTACGACGCGGGTCACGGCACCCAGCTGCCCGGCACCGAGGTCCGCGCGGAGGGAGCGCAGCCGGGCAAGGACGCGACGGTCAACCGGGCGTACGCGGGCCTCGGCGCCACCTTCGACCTGTACCTCAAGGCGTACGGGCGGTACTCGATCGACGGCAAGGGGCTGGCGCTCAACGCGAGCGTCCACTACGACCGGAAGTACAACAACGCCTTCTGGGACGGCAGTCAGATGGTCTTCGGCGACGGAGACGGGAAGATCTTCCTCGACTTCACCATCCCGGTGGACGTCATCGGCCACGAACTCACCCACGGCGTCACGCAGTACACCGCGAACCTGGCGTACTCCGGCCAGTCCGGCGCGCTCAACGAGTCGGTCTCGGACGTCTTCGGCTCGCTCATCAAGCAGTACGCCCTGGGCCAGACCGCCGACCAGGCCGACTGGCTGATCGGCGCCGGCCTCCTCGCCCCGCATGTCTCGGGGGTCGCCCTGCGCTCGATGAAGGCACCGGGCACCGCGTACGACGACGATGTGCTCGGCAAGGACCCGCAGCCCGCGACGATGAAGGGTTACGTCAGGACCACCGACGACAACGGCGGCGTCCATCTCAACTCCGGCATCCCCAACCACGCCTTCTATCTGCTGGCGGACGCCCTGGGCGGAAAGGCGTGGGAGCGGGCCGGCCAGATCTGGTACGACACCCTGACCGGCGGCGAGCTGGCGAAGGACGCAAGCTTCGCGGACTTCGCGCGGCTGACGGTCGCGGCCGCCAGGGCCCGCTTCGGCAGCGGCGACGAGCAGGAGGCGGTGACCAAGGCCTGGTCCACCGTCGGCGTCCCGACAGGCGCGTGAGCCGGTGTACCGGCGGGCGCGTAAACGGCTGACAGGGGGTAGACACGTCCCATGCGTATCCAGGTAAGGCGCACGGGAGGCTTCGCCGGTATCGAGCGCCGGGCCGAGGTGGACACCTCGGCCCGGCCCGATGCGGCTGACTGGCACGAGCTGGCCGAAGAGGCGGTGACCACAGGCCACGACGCACCGCCCCAGGGAGTGCCGGACGGGTTCAACTACCGCATCACGGTGGACGACCGGACGGTGTACTGCACGGACCCACGGCTGAGCGAGGCCCAGCGGACGCTGATCGCGCGGGTACTGAAAGAGGGTGCGTGAACGGCGTGAACGTTATACCCGGATGACGCGGTCACCACGGCAGGCGTCGACCGGGTAGGTGTTCCGGGCCGGATTCCGGTCGGCTCAGGCCCCGGCCCGGTGACTCAGAACCCGAGCTTCCGCAGCTGCTTCGGGTCCCGCTGCCAGTCCTTGGCCACCTTCACATGCAGGTCGAGGAAGACCGGCGTGCCCAGCAGTGCCTCGATCTGCTTGCGGGACTTCATTCCGACGTCCTTCAGCCGCGCGCCCTTGGGCCCGATGATGATGCCCTTCTGGCTCGGCCGCTCGATGTACACATTCGCGTGGATGTCGAGCAGCGGTTTGTCCGCGGGGCGGTTCTCGCGGGGCAGCATCTCCTCGACGACGACGGCGATGGAGTGCGGCAGCTCGTCCCGTACGCCCTCCAGCGCGGCCTCCCGGATCAGCTCCGCGACCATCACCATCTCGGGCTCGTCCGTCAGATCGCCCTCCGGGTACAGCGGGGGGCTCAGCGGGAGCAGCGGGGCGATCAGGTCGGCGAGGAGCGAGACCTGCTGGTCGCCGACGGCGGAGACGGGGATGATCTCGGCCCATTCGAAGCCGAGTTCCGCGGCGAGCTGGTCGATGGCGATGAGCTGCTCGGCCAGCTGCTTGCCGTCGACCAGGTCGGTCTTGGTGACCACGGCGATCTTCGGGGTCTTCTTGATCCCGGCGAGTTCCTTGGCGATGAACTTGTCGCCGGGGCCGAGCTTCTGGTCGGCGGGGACGCAGAAGCCGATGACGTCGACCTCGGCCCAGGTGGTCCGTACGACGTCGTTGAGCCGCTCGCCCAGCAGCGTGCGGGGCTTGTGGAGCCCGGGGGTGTCCACCAGGATCAGCTGGGCGTCGGGGCGGTGCACGATGCCACGCACGGTGTGGCGGGTGGTCTGCGGCCGGCTGGAGGTGATGGCCACCTTCTTGCCGACGAGAGCGTTCGTGAGAGTGGACTTGCCCGCGTTGGGGCGGCCGACGAAGCAGGCGAAACCAGCCCGGTGGGTGGCTTCGGATGACTGGGTGTGAACGCTCATGGCGCCCATTCTCCCCGATCGGCCGGTGAGCGCCGACCAGGTGGCCCCGCGGTGAGTTCCCGGTAACCGTCCCGCGACACGAAATACGGACGAAACACGGGTGCAGTCGCCCGGAAACCCTGAGGCGGGAACCTCTACCGGAACGTAACCGGAGAGGTGACCCCTTGTGACGCATGCGACGCCTGCGACACCCCTGCCACCACTGAGCACCCTGGCCGCCGGTATCGACACCGGCGACACGGCCTGGCTGCTCGCCGCGACCGCGCTGGTGCTGCTGATGACGCCCGGTCTCGCGCTCTTCTACGGCGGGATGGTCCGCACCAAAAGCGTGCTGAACATGCTGATGATGAGCTTTGTATCGATCGCGCTCGTCACCGTGGTCTGGCTGGTCGCGGGCTACTCGCTGGTCTACGGCCCGGACACGCTCGGCGGCCTGATCGGCGGGCTCGGCCACGCCGGAATGGCCGGAATCGGGCCGGGCAGCGTGCGGGGCTCCGTGCCGACGCTGCTCTTCGCCACCTTCCAGCTCACTTTCGCGATCATCACGGCCGCTCTGGTCAGCGGGGCCATCGCGGACCGGGCGAAGTTCGGCGCGTGGCTGGTCTTCGTGCCGGTGTGGGCGCTGCTCGTATACGTCCCGGTGGCGCACTGGGTGTGGGGGCCCGGGGGCTGGATCCTCAGCGATCTCAAGGCGCTGGACTTCGCGGGCGGGATGCCGGTCGAGATCGTCTCGGGCGCTTCGGGGCTCGCGCTCTGTCTGGTGCTCGGGCCGCGGCTCGGCTTCAAGAAGGACTCGATGCGCCCGCACAACCTGCCGATGGTGGTGATGGGTGCGGGGCTGCTCTGGTTCGGCTGGTTCGGCTTCAACGCGGGCTCCGCGCTCGGCGCCAACGGGCTGGCGGCCGCCGCCTTCCTGAACACACTCGCCGCGGGCTGCACCGGTCTGCTCGGCTGGCTCTTCGTCGAACAGAAGCGGGACGGCCACCCGACCACCCTTGGCGCGGCATCCGGGGCGGTGGCCGGGCTGGTCGCCATCACCCCCTCCTGCGGTGCGGTCGGCCTGATCGGGGCGCTGGCCGTCGGACTCGCGGCCGGGGTGCTCTGCTCGTACGCGGTCAGCTGGAAGTTCCGGCTGAACTACGACGACTCGCTGGATGTCGTCGGGGTGCACCTGGTGGGCGGGATCGTCGGGACACTGCTGATCGGGCTGTTCGCGACCTCGGGGATGACGGGCGGCGCGCGCGGGCTGCTGTACGGCGGCGGGTTCGCCCAGCTGGGCCGGCAGAGCGCCGGTGTGCTGGCGGTCGCGGTGTACGCGTTCGCCGTGACGTACGGCATCGGCAAGGCCATCGACCGGCTGACCGGCTTCCGGGCCGACGAGGAGCACGAGCAGCAGGGCCTCGATCTGACGGTGCACGCGGAGAGCGCCTACGATCACGGCGTGCTGGGCCACGGAGCCCCGCTCTCCGCCTCCGCCCTGCAGAAGGCCAAGCCATGAAGCTGATCACCGCGGTCGTCAAGCCGCACAAGCTCGACGACGTCAAGACGGCCCTCCAGGAACTCGGGGTCAACGGCCTGACGGTCACCGAGGCGAGCGGATACGGCAGACAGCGCGGCCACACCGAGGTCTACCGGGGCGCCGAGTACCGCATCGACCTCGTCCCCAAGGTCCGGATCGAGGTGGTCGTGGACGACGCGGAGAGCGAGGCGGTCATCGACGCGGTGGTACGGGCCGCCCACACCGGCAAGATCGGTGACGGCAAGGTCTGGGCCGTGCCGGTGGAGACGGTCGTACGCGTCAGGACGGACGAGCGCGGCCCGGACGCGCTCTGAACTCTCGCAGTCGCTGCCGAAGCCCCCCTTACTGGCCTGTCAACGCCCCTGCTGTTAGGGGCCATTGACCCCCGTCAACCCGCCGCGACCGTCGTCCGCAGTGCGCCGTCCGGGCCCGCCAGCAGGACCGGCGTCCCGGCTCCGCCCAGGTCCCGTACGGCCGCACGGTCCTCGTCGGGCACCTCTCCCGCCGCGCTGACCACCGCGGCGGCCTCCAGCGACCGCGCCCCGCTCGCCACCGCCATCGCGACGGCGGTCCGCAGCGCCGAGAGTTTCAGCGAGTCCAGCTCGACGGTGCCCGCCACATACGTACGCCCGGTCTCGTCCCGTACGGCCGCGCCCTCGGAGACCCCGTTACGGGCCCGAGCGCTGCGCGCCAGCGTGATGATCTTGCGGTCCTCGGCATCCGGGACCGGAACCCCGGCCGCCGTACCGTCCGTACCCATGCCCGTACCGGAGCCCGTACCCGTGCCGGTGCCCGTACCGCTGTCTGCGCTGCGTGCTGCGTCGTCGCTCATGGGCAGAGCATAAAGAGCCGGGGCGGGTCAGTTGGCGACCGGGTACATCGAGCCCCTGCGGCCCTCCGGAGACGCCAGCCACTGGAGCTTGGCCTCCGTCCCCGTGTCGGGCAGCGGGGTGTGCAGCACGATCGCCAGATCGGGCCGGGCCGGAACCCTCAGCTGGGTGGACTCGACGAAGAGCGTGCCGACCACCGGATGCTCAAGCTCCTTGCTGATCTGCCCGCCCGGCGCGATGTCACGGCGCTCCCACAGCTCGGCGAACTCGGGGCTCTGCTCCTTCGCCTCGGTGACCACCGCCTGGAAACCGTCGTCGTCGGGGCACTCCGAGCAGGCCGCCCGGAACTGCGCGACCACCTGGTGCGCGACCGACTCCCACCGCTTGGCGCGGGCCCGGTAGACGGGGTCGGTGAAGAACGCGATCAGACAGTTCTGCACGAGGCCGGGCCGCATGGCCAGCGTCATCGCGGCGGCGTCGTTGTACATGATCGTGTTCCAGTAGCGGTCCATGATGTGCGCCGGGAAGGGCATCCAGGCGTCGATCAGCCGTCTGAGCCCGTCGCACATGTCGACATGGGACGGATCGACCTCCTGCGGCGGCGGGTTGAGCCCGGCCAGCACATAGAGATGGCGGCGCTCCACACTGCTCAGCTTCAGCACCCGCCCCACCGAGTCCAGGACCTGCGGCGACACCGTGATGTCCCGGCCCTGTTCGAGCCACTGGTACCAGGAGACGCCCACCCCCGCCAGGACGGCGACCTCCTCGCGGCGCAGCCCCGGGGTACGCCGCCGGCCACCGCCGTCGGGCAGGCCCGCCTCCGCCGGAGTGATCCTGGCCCGCCGGCTCATCAGGAACTCCCGCAGCTCACTGAGGCGGTGCGCCTTGGTGCCCGGCCTCGGCCCGGCAACGCCACGATCCGCCCCGCGCCCGGCCGGATCCGCCCCGCTCTCCATCGGACTCGACACGCCATCTCCCCCTGTCCGGCTGCCTGGTGGTGCGGCCACCAGCATAAGTTCCCGCTCCCCACGATTGTTCCCGCGGCCCGAAGCTCGGTCCATGGCGATCGACACCTCACCCACACTCACCCCGAGCCCCGCCCCGCCTGCCGCAGACCGGCTGTCCGGCCGGGCCAGGCTCGTCCTCCTCGTCCTGTGCGCCGCCCAGTTCATGGTGGCCCTCGACTTCTCCGTACTGAATGTGGCGCTCCCCGCGCTCGGCAGGGACCTGGGCATGAGCCAGGCCGGGCTGCAGTGGGCCGTCACCGCGTTCGCACTGCCCTCCGGCGGCTTTCTGCTGCTCTTCGGCCGGATAGCCGACCTGTTCGGCCGGCGCCGGCTCTTCCTCACCGGGCTCACCGTCTTCGGCGCGGCCTCGCTGATCGCGACCTTCGCCTGGAACCAGGAGGTCTTCCTCACCGGGCGGGCCCTCCAGGGCCTGGGCGCCGCCGTCATCGTGCCGACCGGGATGTCCCTGCTGACCACCACCTTCCCCGAGGGCCCGCAGCGCGACCGGGCGCTGGGCATCAGCGGCACCCTGCTCTCGCTCGGCTTCACCGTCGGGATGGTGCTGGGCGGTGTCATGACGGACACCCTGGGCTGGCGCTCGACCATGGGACTGCTGGGCGGCGCCGCGGTGGTGGTGCTCGCCCTGGCACCGGGGCTGCTCACCGAGTCGCGCCACCCCGAGCGCCCCCGGCTCGACATCCCCGGCGCGGTCACCGTCACCGGCGGGCTGCTCGCGGTGATCTACGCCCTGTCCACGGCGGCCCAGCACGGTTTCGGCCACACCGACGTCCTGGTGTCGCTGGTCCTGGGTCTCGCGCTGCTGGCCGGCTTCGTGGTGGTCGAATCCCGCGCCGCCGCCCCGCTGGTGTCCCTACCGATGCTGCGGCGGCCCACCGTGGCCTGGGGCAACCTGGGCGGGCTCGTCACCTTCTCGATGATGTCGACGGTGGTCTTCGTCCTGACCCTGTACCTCCAGGAGGTCCTGCACCTGTCCAGCTTCAGGACCGGGCTGGTCTTCGGCGTCCAGGGACTGGCGTCGGTGGCCGCCGGGATGGCCGCACCGAAGGTCATCGGCCGGCTCGGCGCCCGCCGGGTGCTGGTCGGTTCGCTGCTCGCCCAGGGCCTGTTCATCGCCACGATGCTGGGGCTCGGCGCACATGCGGGGGTCTGGCTGGCCACGGTCGCCGTCTCGGTGGCCAGCATGGCGCACCTGGGCGCGATCATCTCGTACGGGCTGACCGTCACCTCGGGTGTGCCGGACGCCGAACAGGGCCTGGCCACCGGTCTTGTCACCACGACCCAGCAGGTCGGCATCACCGTCGGGATCCCGCTCCTCGGCGTGCTGGCCACCACTCGGACCGACCTCTTCGACGGGGTACGGACCGTGCTGGGCATCGGGGCTGCGATCCTCGTCGGGACCGCGGTGCTGGTGGCGGCCGGGCTGCGCCGGAGCAGCCGTGACCGCGCCCGCGCCCTCTGAGCCGGGCCCGGACAGCGCCTGTCGCGGTCGGGTTCCCGCAGGAGCCGGCGCGATCCGGCTGCCGTCCGGGCAAGTCCGGGCAGGGCTCGCCGCGATCGGGCCGCCGTCCGGTCAGGGCCGGTCGAGCCGGAGGCGCTCCGCCTTCGGCAGACCGGCCACCACCAGGTCGTACGAGTCCTCGATGAGCTCATGGACCAGACGGTCGGGCAGGGGCCCGACCGTCACCGTGTTCCAGTGGCGCTTGTTGAGATGCCAGCCCGGGACGACCGCCTCGTACTCGGCGCGCAGCCTGACCGCTTCGTCCGGGTCGCACTTGAGGGAGATCTGCAGCGGGTCGCCTTCGAGGTGGCTCAGGGCGAAGACCTTGCCGCACACCTTGAACACCGAGGTCTCCGGACCGAACGGGAACTCCTCGGCCGCGGCGTTGAATTCCAGGCAGAACGCCCTGAGCTCCTGCGGTGTCATCCCGCCGCCTCCTCCATATCGGCCACCGGCTCGGCCAGCACCGTCACGATCTTGTTCCGGCGGCCCGCCGGGGACTCGGCGGTGAGCCGCAGCCGTCTGCCGTCCGGCAGGTCGACGACGGCGGACGCCCCCGCGATCGGCACCCGGCCGAGCGCCTTGGCCAGCAGACCACCGACGGTCTCCACATCCTCGTCGTCGTACCCGCCCAGGCCGTACAGCTCGCCCAGGTCGTCGATGTCCAGACGGGCGGTGACCCGGAAGCGGCCCTCGCCCACCTCCTCGACCTGCGGCAGTTCGCGGTCGTACTCGTCGGTGATCTCGCCGACGATCTCTTCGAGGATGTCCTCGATGGTCACGATGCCGGCCGTGCCGCCGTACTCGTCGATGACGACGGCGACATGGTTGCGGTCCTGCTGCATCTCGCGCAGGAGGTCACCGGCGTTCTTGGTGTCGGGCACGAAGACGGCGGGACGCATCGCCGTGGAGACCAGGTCGGTCTCCGCGTCCCGGCTGATGTGGGTCTTCCTGACCAGGTCCTTGAGGTAGACGATGCCGACGATGTCGTCCTCGTTCTCCCCGGTGACCGGGATCCGCGAGAAGCCCGAGCGCAGCGCAAGCGTGGTGGCCTGACGGACCGTCTTGGAGCGTTCGATGCAGACCAGATCGGTGCGCGGCACCATCACCTCGCGTACCAGGGTGTCGCCCAGCTCGAAGACGGAGTGCACCATCCGGCGCTCGTCGTCCTCGATCAGCGACTCCTGCTCGGCGAGGTCGACCATGGCGCGCAGCTCGGCCTCGGACGCGAACGGGCCCTTGCGGAAACCCTTTCCGGGCGTCAGAGCGTTGCCGATGAGGATCAGCAGCTGCGGCACCGGGCCCATCACCCGGGCGAGCGGCAGCAGCACATACGCGGCCGCGGTCGCCGTGTTCAGCGGGTGCTGGCGGCCGATGGTTCGCGGCGAGACCCCGACGGCCACATAACTCACCAGCACCATCAGGGCGATGGCCACCACCAGCGCCTGCCAGGTCTCGGAGATCTCCTGGAGGCAGACATAGGTGACGAGGACCCCGGAGGCCATCTCGCAGGCGACCCGCACCAGCAGCGCCACATTGAGATAGCGGGTCGGGTCGGTGGCGATCTGCGCCAGCTTCTCGCTGCCGCGCCGCCCCGACCGTACGGCCTCGGCGGCCCGGAAACTCGACGTCCTGGCGATACCCGTCTCGGCACAGGCTGCCAGCCAGGCGACGACGACCAGCGCGACCGCGCCGACGATCAGCTGTGCGGTCATGAGACGGTCGGCGCCGGGGAGGGACCGGTGAGCCCCTTCTCCGTCCGCCAGCCGTCCACGATCGCGGCCTGCAGACCGAACATCTCGGCCTTCTCGTCGGGCTCCTCGTGGTCGTAACCCAGCAGGTGCAGCACCCCGTGGACGGTCAGGAGCTGGAGCTCGTCGTCCATGGAGTGCTGCGTCGGGGCGTCCTCGCCCTGCTGTTTGGCGACCTCGGGGCAGAGCACGATGTCACCGAGGAGCCCCTGCGGGGGCTCCTCCTCGTCCTTGGCCGGCGGACGCAGCTCGTCCATCGGGAAGGACATGACATCCGTGGGACCCGGCAGATCCATCCACTGGATGTGCAGCTGCTCCATGGCCTCGGTGTCCACCACGATCACGGACAGCTCGGAGAGCGGGTGGATCCGCATCCGGGTGAGGGCGTAACGGGCGATGTCGAGGATCGCCTGCTCGTCGACCTCGGTTCCGGACTCGTTGTTGACGTCGATCGACATGGGGCCTGCTGACTCTTTCGGTCTGTTCCTACAGCCGTTTCTGGCTGTCGTGCTTCTCGTACGCGTCGACGATACGGCCGACGAGCTTGTGCCGGACGACATCCTCCGTGCCGAGCCGCGAGAAGTGCACGTCGTCGATGCCCTCCAGGATGTCCTGCACCTGACGCAGCCCGCTCTTGGTGCCGCTCGGCAGGTCGACCTGGGTGACGTCACCGGTGACGACGATCTTCGAGTCGAAGCCGAGGCGGGTGAGGAACATCTTCATCTGCTCGGCGCTGGTGTTCTGCGCCTCGTCGAGGATGATGAAGGCGTCATTCAGAGTCCGGCCACGCATATAAGCCAGCGGCGCCACCTCGATCGTGCCCGCCGCCATCAGCCGCGGGATCGAGTCCGGGTCGAGCATGTCGTGGAGCGCGTCGTACAGCGGGCGCAGATACGGGTCGATCTTGTCGAAGAGCGTGCCGGGCAGGAAGCCGAGCCGTTCGCCCGCCTCGACCGCGGGCCGGGTCAGGATGATCCGGCTGACCTGCTTGGACTGCAGGGCCTGGACCGCCTTGGCCATGGCGAGATACGTCTTGCCGGTGCCCGCGGGGCCGATGCCGAAGACGATGGTGTTCTTGTCGATGGCGTCGACGTAGCGCTTCTGGTTGAGCGTCTTGGGGCGGATCGTACGGCCGCGGCTGGACAGGATGTTCTGGGTGAGGACCTCGGCGGGGGTCTCGCCCCCCGGCTCGCCCTCGCTGTCCCGGAGCATGGCGATCGAGCGTTCCACAGCGTCCTCCGTCATCGGCTGCCCGGTGCGGAGCACCAGCATCATCTCGTCGAACAGGCGCTGGATCAGAGCGACGTCCGCCGCCGCTCCCGTCGCACTGATCTCATTGCCCCGGACGTGGATGTCGGCCGCCGGGAACGCCGTTTCGATCACGCGCAGCAGCGAATCGCCCGATCCGAGCAGCATCACCATGGGGTGTGCGGCCGGGATCGTGATGTGGGCGCGCGCCTGCGGGTTTGTGGGTGTCTGAGTCATGGGCCGGCCCTCGGGCCTGCGCATACCTCCCGTTGCAGGGTTCTCGCTGCTCGACAACCTCTGGAACACCAAGCCTACGACGCCGCACCGACAACGCCATGGTTTTTAAGTGCTGTCCGGGTCCGGTGCACGGAAGGCCGCGGGTGAGGCCGCGCGGAAGGCTACTGGGGCGCCCGGAAGCCGATCGTCGGTACGGCCCTGCGCAGCGGCCAGGACCGGGCGGCCGCGGGCAGCAGTTCCTCAAGGAAGGCGTACCGGCGCAGGGCGGCCCGGTCCTGGCCCCGGCAGGTCCGCACCTGCCGCCACCAGGCGGCGACCTCGGTCCAGCCGGGTGCCGAGAGCGAGCCGCCGAACTCCTGGACCGAGAGCGCGGCCGTGAGGCCCGCGAAGGCCAGCCGGTCGGCCAGCGGCCAGCCCGCGAGGGTCCCGGTGACGAAGCCCGCGACGAAGACGTCGCCCGCGCCCGTCGGGTCCAGCGCCTCGACCGCGATGGCGGGCACCGAAGCGGACTCGCCGGTCGATCCGTCCACGGCGTACGCGCCCTCGGCCCCCAGGGTCACGACGGCCAGCGGGACCTTCTCGGCGAGTGCGTGCGCCGCGGCGCGCGGGCAGTCGGTGCGGGTGTAGCGCATCGCCTCCTCGGCGTTGGGCAGGAACGCCTCGCAGTGCTCCAGGTCGGTGAGGCCCGCCAGGTCCCAGCGCCCGGTCTCGTCCCAGCCGACGTCCGCGAAGACCTTGGTGCCGCGGTCGGCGGCGTGCAGCACCCACTCCTCGCGGCTGCCCGGCCCCAGCGAGGCGATGGCGGCGCGGGCGCGCGGCGGGCAGTTCGGGTAGCTGCCTCCCGGCAGGGGGGCCTCGTGGCCGTGCGAGACCATGGTGCGCTCGCCCTCGTACGCCATGGAGACGGTGACCGGGGAGTGCCAGCCGGGCACGGTGTGGGAGCGCGAGAGATCGATCTGCTCGCCCTGTTCCAGGGCGTCCCAGCAGTACTCGCCGTAGTGGTCGTCCCCGAAGGCGGCGGCGAGCGAGGTGCGCAGCCCGAGCCGGGCCAGTGCGGTGGCCATGTTGGCCACTCCGCCGGGGCTCGAACCCATGCCGCGCGCCCAGGACTCGGTGCCGCGGACCGGGGCGCTGTCGAGGCCGGTGAAGATGATGTCCAGGAAGACCGTGCCGGTGAGGAAGACGTCGCAGGCCGGGTCCTGGGGGGCGCGCAGCCCGTCCAGCGGGTCGAGTTTCTGGTTGTCGTGGACCACGCCGCGCTCCCCGGTTGTGCCGTGCGATCGGGCCAGTCTGCCCGATGGCCGGCCCGCTCCTTCGTTACCAGCGTGGCAGATCCGGGCTGGTCCACTCCCGGTACCCGTCGGCCTTGCGCATCGCTGCGGCGTCGTCGCGGTCGCGCATGGTTCCGTCGTCGTCGAGCCAGCGGCGGTGGAGTGCGGCGAGCCGGTCGCGGTCGAGTGTGACGCCGAGGCCGGGGGCGTCGCCGACCGGGAGGCGGCCGTCGCGGAAGACATGGCGGGTGGTGATCACGTCGTCGGTCTGCCACGGGTAGTGGCTGTCGCAGGCGTAGTCCAGGTTGGGGACGGTGGCGGCGACGTGGGTCATGGCGGCGAGGCTGATGCCGAGATGGGTGTTGGAGTGCATGGAGAGCCCGACGCCGAACGCGCGGCAGATCGCGGCCAGTTCGCGGGTGGCGCGCAGTCCGCCCCAGTAGTGGTGGTCGGAGAGGACGACCTGCACGGCGTCGGTGCGGAACGCCTCGCGGATCTCGGGGACCGTGGTGACGCACATATTGGTGGCGAGGGGGACGCCGGTGCCCGCCGACACCTCCGCCATCTCCGCGGTGCCGGTGGCCGGGTCCTCCAGGTATTCGAGTACGTCGGCGAGTTCGGCGGCGACCTTCAGCGAAGTGGCCGGTGTCCAGCCGCCGTTGGGGTCCAGGCGCAGCGGCCGGCCGGGGAACGCCTCGGCGAGCGCCCGTACCGCGGCGATCTCCTCGGCGGGCGGGAAGACCCCGCCCTTGAGCTTGAAGGAGGTGAAGCCGTAATCGTCGGCGAAGCGCCGTGCCTGCGCGACGATGCCGGCCGGGTCGAGCGCCTCGCCCCAGGTGTCGGTCTCGCCCGCGCCGCCGGGGTGCGCTGCCCAGCGGTAGAAGAGATAGGCGCTGTACTCGACGGTGTCCCGCACTTTGCCGCCGAGCAGGGCGTGCACCGGCAGCCCGCGGATCTTGCCGAGTGCGTCCAGGCAGGCGACCTCGAACGCCGAGTAGACGGAGAGCCGCAGCTTGTCGGCGGTCTGCACCCCGCGCAGCCCGCCGACGTCGACGGCGCCGGTCAGCTGCGTCCGGTCGACGCCCACCTGCTGGGCGAGTCCCGCGAGGGTGTTGAGGTCGTGGAGGGCGTGGCCGGGGAGAAGGTCCGCGTAGGGGCGGGCGATGTCCAGGTAGCGGGTGTCGCCGTAGGTCTCGCCGATGCCGGTGACGCCGTCGTCGGTGACGATCTCGACGATGAGGCGCGGGGTGTAGGGCTGGTGCACGCCGTGCACGTTGAGCAGCGGCGGGTCCGCTATGAGCACCGGGGTGAGCCGGACTTCGGCGATGGTCGTGCTGCGCTGGGCCGGTCCGTGCGCGGTCGGGGTCATCGGGTGGCTCCTACGAGGTCGAGTCCGGCGGTCAGCAGGGTGTCCAGGGCTGCGAGGTCCTCGGGTCCGGGGCCGGTCAGCGGTGCGCGTACGGGTCCGACCGGGTGGCCGCGCAGCCGGGCGGCGGCCTTGACCAGCGAGACGGCGTAGCCGGGGACCCGGTCGCGCAGTTCGACGAGCGGGATGTAGAAGCCGCGCAGGAGAGCGTCCAGGCGGGTCCGGTCGTCGGCGTGCAGGGCGGCGAAGAAGGCTCCGGCGATCTCGGGGGCGAAGGCGTGGACGGCGGACGAGTAGGCGGGGACGCCCACGGTGGCGTAGGCGCGGGCCTGGATCTCGGCGGTGGACGCGCCGTTGAAGAAGAGGAAACCGTCGGGGGCGGCGAGGGTCAGCCGCTGGAGCCGGTCGAGGTCGCTGTGGCCGTCCTTGAGCCCGATGACGCCGGGGATCGCGGCGATTCGGCGCAGGGAAGCGGCGCTGAAGGCGACCTGTCCGCGCTGGTAGGCGATGAGGGGCAGCCGGGTGCGGGCGGCGATCTGTTCCAGTTGCGCGACGAGCCCGTCCTGCGGGGCCGCGACGAGATAGTGCGGGAGGACGAGCGCGGCGTCGGCGCCCGCTTCTTCGGCGATCCGGGCGAAGCGGACGGCCTGCGCCCAGCCGTATCCGATGCCCGCGACGACGGGCGTCCGTCCGGCGGCTGCTTCGACGGTGGCGGTGACGACGGCGCGGTACTCGTCCTCGTCCAGCGAGAAGAACTCACCGGTGCCGCAGGCCGGGAAGACCCCGCCGGGGGCCGCGGCCAGCTGGATGTCCAGGGCAGCGCGGTATCCGTCGATGTCGAGCCGGCCGTCGTCGGTGAAGGCGGTCAGCGGGAAGGAGAGGACCCCGCGGGCCATGCCTTCCCGGAGCCGGGCCGCCGCCCGGGCCGCCATCCGGTCCGCCTCAGCGGTCCGCGGGTCCGCCCCGGTGAGCCCTGCTTCCGGTCGCGCAGCGGCGCTGTCCGGCCCTGCCCCTGCCCCCATCATGTCTCCATATGTAGATGGTGTCCATGCATGAAAATGGAGACTAGATACATGGACCGGGGGCGTCAATATGCGGGCACCCCTTCGCCCGCGAGGAGAGTTACCCGCGAAGGGGCGCAAGGGAGCGCACAAAAGCGCGACAGGCATTACAGGTTCACGCCGGGGCGCATTAATTAGCGCTGATACACACCTAATTGCGCCGGTTCACTCCCGATCACACCGGGCCGCACGGGATCGCCGCGACGACACATGAGCCGTAACGGCGCGTGAACTCCAGGCAGGTGGTCGGAATCGCGGCCCGGACGCCATCCAGTGCACCCGACTGATCCGAGGCAAAAAAAACAGGCCGCCGACCGCGCCTGCGTGACTATAAACGGAAAGTGCTATAGATCACAGAGTGGGCACCTTTTCGTTGACTAAGCATGGTTGATCCCTATGTGACCGCACATATGGCCATGCGCTCCCGCCAACGGCACGACGCCCCAACCCCCCACTCTTCTGCCTGGTCACAGGCATATCTCTGTCAGGAACACACCGTGTCTTCGCGCGCATGCGCCACATGGCCGCTCATTGCCGTGTTCACCGCTGGTTACCTCGCCTCGTACCTCCTCCCGACCATCGTCGGACGCCTCGGCTCCGGTCTTGGTCTCTCTCCTGCCGAAGCCGGTGTCGCCGGTTCGGTCCTCCTTCTCTGCTCGGCGTGCGCCGGTCTCTTACTGGCCTCGCACGTCGAGCGCATCGGCCCGCAGCGGGTCGCCCGCGCCGGACTGCTGCTCACCCTCGCCGGATTCGGCGCCGCCGCCACCACCGCGCACCTCCCCCTCGTCATCGTGGGGGCCGCCATCGGCGGCATCGGTTCCGGTACGGCGACCGCGGTGGCCGCAGGCGGTATCGCGGGCCTGCCCGACCCCCACCGGGCCTCGTCCACCGGCCTGCTCACCGTGTCGGCGACAGCCGGCGCCCTCTATCTCGTCCTGCCGCAGATCGGCGGCGGCCACCGGGCGCCGTTCGCCGCGGTCGCCCTGGTCGCCGCCCTCGTCTGGCCGGCGACCGGCCGGCTCGGCAGACCACGCCCGCACCCGCCCGCAACCGGCACCGGCCGCGGCCGGATGCCTCATCCGCGCTCAGGCTCGGTACTGGCCGGCGCCGTGGTCTGCTGGGCCATGGCTCAGAACTCGCTCTGGGGCGTCAGCAGCCGGATCGGCCAGGACCAGGCGGGGCTCTCCGAAGTCGCGGTCGGCGCGATCTTCGCGATCTCGCTCGGCGCCGGTCTCATCGGCGTCGCCGGGGCCGGGGCGCTCGGTTCCCGGCTCGGCAGAGCGGTGCCGATCGGCGGCGGTACGGTGATCATCTCCGCCTGTATCGCGCTGAGTTCATCGGCGAGCGGACTGGTCTCGTTCGCGTCGGGCGAGATCCTCTGGAACACCTTCTACCCGGTGGTCCTGTCGTATCTGATCGGCCTGGCCGCCTCGCTGGACCCGCGCGGCCGGTGGGCCGTGTTTGTCGGCTCGGCGTCGTCGCTCGGCGTGGCCTGCGGCCCGGTCGCCGGCAGTCTGCTCGCCGCGCGGACCGGATTCCCGGTGATGGGTGCGGTGCTGTGCGCCCTGCTCCTGCTGCTCGCGGTCCCACTGACCGGAGTGGCGCTGCACACCGCAGGACATGCGCCGCTGCCCGGCGCGGCCGAAGTCGCGGACGCCCAGGGCGGGGTGGCGGCCCCCGCCGCACAGCCGGGCCCGGCCGGAGTCGCCGCCGAGACCGCCGTGAAGCCGGTACCGCGCCGCAAGTACCGGCTCCCCGGGGGCTTTCAGCCCAGATCGAGGTCGGCGTCGAAGTCGTACGCGTCGACCTCGGCCAAGTAGCGCGCCCTGCGCTCCTCGTCGTGGTCGAGGAAGGCGGCGAGGAAGGAGTTGCGGGCCAGTGTCCGCAGTTCCTCGTGCCCGAGGCCGAGTGCTTCGTGCACGGCGTGGAAGGTGTCGCCCGCGTAGCCCCCGAAGTACGCGGGGTCGTCGGAGTTGACGGTGCAGAGCAGCCCCGCGGCCATCATCCGCGGCAGCGGATGCTGCTCCAGGGTGTCCACGGCCCGCAGCCGTACGTTCGACAGCGGGCAGAGCGTCAGCGGCACCCGCTCCCTGACCAGCCGCTCCACCAGCTCCGGGTCCTCCATCGAGCGCAGCCCGTGGTCGATCCGCTCCACGCCGAGGACGTCCAGGGCCTCCCGCACATAGGTGGCGGGGCCCTCCTCGCCCGCGTGGGCGACCTTGCGCAGCCCCAGCGCGCCGGCCGCCGCGTACACCTCGCGGAACTTCGACGGCGGGTGCCCGACCTCGGCCGAGTCGAGGCCGACCGCCGCGATCCGGTGCAGATACGGCTTGGCCGCCTCCAGGGTGCGCATCGCCGAGTCGGCCGACTCGTCGCGCAGGAAGCACATGATGAGCTGGGTGGAGATGCCGTGCCGCTCCTCGCTGCGCCCGAGCGCCCGGGAGATCCCCTCGACGACGGTCCCGACCGGCACTCCGCGCGCGGAGTGCGCCTGCGGGTCGAAGAAGATCTCCGCATGGCGCACGCCCTGCGCGGCGGCGCGCGCGAGATAGGCGTCGGTCAGCTCCTCGAAGTCCTCCTCGGTGCGCAGCACCGCCATCAGCCCGTAGTACAGGTCGAGGAACGACTGCAGGTCGCTGAAGAGGTACGCCTTGCGCAGCGCCTCGGTGTCCGCGTACGGGAGTTCGACGCCGTTGCGCGCGGCGAGCGCGAAGGCGAGTTCGGGTTCGAGGGTGCCTTCGATGTGGAGGTGGAGTTCGGCCTTGGGGAGGTGGTGCATGGGGACTCGCTCAGCTCGGTGACGGGTGAAGGACGTGGGGACGCAGGAACGCGGGGACAGAGGGGCGGGAGCGGTGGATACGGCGGTCAGGCGGTGGGGTGCCGGGTGGGGACCGGTACGCGCATCAGGTCGTCGGCGACGGTGAGTTCGCCGTCGAAGCCCGCGGCGCGCGCCTGTCTGCCGAACTCCGCGGGGTCGGGGTACCGCTGCGAGAAGTGCGTCAGGACGAGATGCCGTACGCGCGCGTCACGCGCGGTCCGGCCCGCCTGCCCGGCGGTCAGATGGCCGTGGTCGGCCGCCAGCCGGGCGTCCTCGTCCAGGAAGGTCGACTCGATGACCAGCAGATCGCAGCCGTCCGCGAGCCGGCCGACCCCGTCACAGAGCCGGGTGTCCATGACGAAGGCGAACCGCTGGCCCCGCCGCACCTCGCTGACCTGGTCGAGGGTGACCCCGTCGAGCGCGCCGTCCCGCTGGAGCCGTCCGACGTCGGGCCCGGACACCCCGTGCTCGGCGAGCTTCGCCGGGAGCATCCGGCGCCCGTCGGGCTCGGTCAGCCGGTAGCCGTACGACTCGACGGGGTGCGAGAGCCGGACCGCCTCCAGGGTGTACGCATCGGTCCGCGCCAGCACTCCCCCGTCGCCCGTGGCCGGGGCCTGGGCCAGGGAGACGGACTCGCGGTAGGCGGTGGAGTACCGCAGCCGCTCGAAGAAGCGCTGCCCGCTCGCCGGGTAGTGCGCGGTGACCTGGTGCGGGACCTGGTCCAGGTTGATCCGCTGGATCACCCCGGCCAGGCCCAGCGAGTGGTCGCCGTGGAAGTGCGTGACGCAGATCCGGTCGATGTCGTGCGCCGCGACCCCGGCGTGCAGCATCTGGCGCTGGGTCCCCTCGCCGGGGTCGAAGAGGATGCCCTGTCCGTCCCAGCGCAGCAGATAGCCGTTGTGGTTGCGGCGCCGGGTCGGGACCTGGCTGGCGGTGCCGAGCACCACGAGTTCTCGTACGGACAACGGAACTATCCGGGCGGCCAGTTGAGCCCGCGGCCGCCCAGCACATGGGCGTGCGCGTGGAAGACGGTCTGGCCGGCGCCCGATCCGGTGTTGAAGACGATCCGGTACCCCTTCTCGTCGACCTTGTCCCCGGCGGCGACCTCGGCCGCCTCACGCAGCACGTCGGCGGCGATCCCCGGCTCGGCCGCCGCGAGGGAGGCCGCGTCCGGGTAGTGCACCTTGGGGATCACCAGGACGTGCGTGGGTGCCTGCGGGTTTATGTCACGGAAGGCGACGGTGGTGTCGGTCTCCCGGACCACGGTCGCCGGAATGTCCCCCGAGACGATCTTGCAGAACAGGCAGTCGGTCTGTGGCTCTCCCGCCATGCGCTGACTCCTCGGTCGTGGTGTCGGTCGGTGATGATCGTGCAGGTGGCCATGCTAGCGCCGCGGCACTCCGCACCCGCTGCGGTATCGGCGGTGCGGCTGGTCCCGACCGCACCGGGGTCCGCCGCCGCCTGCCCCGGGGCCGTTGCGCGTGGGGCAGTACGCGTGAGGCCGTGCGCCCCGGGACGATGCCGGGGGACGCGTGAAGCCAAGCCCGCGCGGGCCGCACGCATGAGGCCGTACCCGCGCGGGCCGTACGCACGAAGCCGTACCCACCGAGGCCGCGCGCCCCCGCCCGGTCGCGGGCGGGGGCGCGGCCCTCAGCCCCGCCGGCCCCGCGGCGGGGTCTTATACACAAATACGAGCCCACCACACAGAACTCAATCGCGGATGGCGGC